>JAKAIB010000114.1 GCA_021814605.1 Pseudomonadota bacterium
CTCGGCGCCCGGCGCTTCGCCGACGACCAGCCAGCGCGCCCGGATCGAACCGGTGCCGAAGACTGCCTGATGCCGGCTGCTGCCAAGGCGGCAGGCACGGCAGGCCTGCGTGGTTGCCTGGAGCTCGGCCCAGTCCATGGCGGCGATCAGTGCCGGCCGTTCGGCGCATCCCGCGGTGGTCGCGCATTCCGGTGCCACAGGGGCAGCGCCGGCGGCCGACGTCGCGCCGTCCGGTCGCGGCGCGACGACCGGAGGCAATGGAGCGACCGGCGCAGCCTCCGGCACGGTGTCGCTGCGCACAACGGCGGGTTCGGTTTGCATCGCGACCGCCGGCTCGGGCCGCGGCGCTGCCGCGGCGATCAGTTCGCGGCGCACGAACACCGGTCCCAGACCGAGCGCGTCGATCCAGGTCAGCGCCGCGTCGGTGAGGCGTGGGGCCGGTGACACGGCGGCCGCCGCGGCGTCGAGGGGAAGACGGTCGCCGCCGGGCATGGCGCAGGTTTCGGATGGGCGCGTCATTCTGCGGCGAGGCCGCGCCGACGCAGCAGGTCGGCCACCGTGGCCGACATGACCAGCGCGTCCTCGCGGCACGTCCGGCCCTGCGCGTCGGTGGACGGGTAGTAGTCGCGGCGCCTTGCGATCGGGTAGAAGCCGAACTGTTCGTAGACGTGCAGCGCCCGGGTGTTGGACGGCCGGACCTCGAGCCAGAGCAGCTGGGCGCCGTGATCGCGGCAGCTCGCCAGCAGCGAGTCGAGCAGCAGCAGGCTGAGTCCGCGCTGCTGCGCCTGCGGCGCCAGCGACACGTTGAGCAGATGCATCTCCTCGACGCCCGGCATCGCGATGAAATAGCCGGCCACTTCGCCATCGGCGTCGACCAGCACCCGCGCGACGTATTGCGGTGTGAGCGAATCGGCGAAGTTCCCGCGGCTCCAGGGAAACGGGTAGACCGCGGTCTCGATGCGCATGACCGCGTCCAGATCGGATGCCGTCATGTCGCGCAGTAGGAAATCCTGGCCCGGGTCCGGCCGGGCAGGATCGCCGGGGCGCAGTCGGGCATTCATCGGGCGTTCGGCATGCGGCCGGCGCCACCGCCGACGATTTCGCGTTCGGCGGTGGTCAGCGCAACCTTGTCGCGCACATAGATCGGCTGGGCCTGCTCGGGGCCGACTGTCTGGCCCGCGGCGTGCATCCGCAGCGCCAGCCGGGCGACCGCGGCGGCCGACGGGGTGCAGCTGACGGCCGCGGCAACTGCCCGCCGCAGCGCGTCGGCCCACGGTGCCGGGCAGACGGTGGAAGCAAGGGCGGTGGTCAGCGCCTCGGCGTGTTCGCTCCACGCGTTGCCGCACGCCCGCAACGGCGGCTCGGCCATGCCTGGTTCCGGCAGTGCGGCGAGCGCCTGCGTCCAGTGCAGGACGGCCTGTTCCGGTGGGTGGACCGCCGGGCCGTGCAGCGCGGTCCAGCCGGATGCTCCGGCGATGGCGAGTTCCCAGTAGACCTCGCCCATGCGTGCGTCGTTGACGACGAGCACGACGCCGCCGGGCGCCGCCTCGGTGATCGGCGCTGGCAGTGCCTGGCCGTCCGCCTGCAGCGACGGGAACGCCGTTTCCGCCTGCGCCAGCAAGGTGTCGACCGGGGCGACGGCGATGTCCAGGCCGAACGCGAGGCCTTGCGCGACGGACGCGGCGGTGCGCAGTCCGGTGAAGGCGCCCGGACCGGCACCCATGCCGATCAGTCCGACATTGCGCAGGTCCAGGCCGGCCTCGGCCAGCAGCTCGCGGCACAGGGGGAGCAGCCGCTGCGACGCCCGCGCGCCGCCCGCTTCGTCGCGGCTGCGGCACGCGCCATCGGCGCAGAGCGCGACGCTCAGCGTTTCGGTGCTGGTCTCGAGGGCGAGGATGTTCATGCGGCGCAAAGCGGCTCGGCGACGGCGCGAGTCCTGCAGTTTATCGGCGCGCGCACCGCCGGTGCCGGCGGCGGTGAATAATCGGCCCATGAATTCCACCCCCACTTCGATGGCAGCCGATGCGCTGCCGCCGGTCGCCTTCATCGGCGGCGGCAACATGAGCGGCGCGCTGGTCGGCGGATTGATCGCTGCCGGGGCCGATGCCGCGCGGCTGCACATCGTCGAACCGTCCGCCGAGCAGCGCGCGCGGCTGGCGCAACGCTTTCCCGGCATCGGCATCCTCGCCGCGGGCGACGCATCGCTGCGCGCGGCGCAGGCCGTGGTCTGGGCGGTCAAGCCGCAGCAATTCCCGGAAGCGGCGGCGCAGTGCCGCGACCATCTGGGCGACGCGCTGCATGTCAGCATCATGGCCGGGGTGCGCTGTGGAGCGATTGCCCGCCACGCCGGGGCCCGCCGGATCGTGCGGACCATGCCCAACACCCCGGCGCTGATCGGCCGCGGCATCACCGGACTGTATGCGACCGGGCAGGTCGGGGACGCCGACCGCGACGTTGCCGACGCCCTGCTGGCGCCCGCCGGCGCGCGCGTCTGGGTCGAGCGCGAGGAGCTGCTCGACGCGGTCACCGCCGTCTCCGGATCGGGGCCGGCCTACGTGTTCTATCTCGCCGAGGCGATGGTCGGCGCCGGCGAGCAGCTCGGGCTGACCGCCGTGCAGGCGCGCGAGCTCGCGCTGGCCACCATTGCCGGGGCCGCCGCGCTCGCGCAGGGCAGCGGCGACACCCTGGCGACGCTGCGCGCCAATGTCACCAGCAAGGGCGGGACCACCGCCGCGGCGATCGCGGTGCTCGATGCGGCGCAGGTGCAGCCGCGCATCGGCGAGGCGCTGCATGCTGCTGCGCGGCGGGCGAAGGAACTCGGCGACGCGCTCGACGCGGCTTGACCCGCGTTGCCGCCGCCGGCGCGCGGGGGAGGCTCACCGCAGCCGGCGCCGCAGTTCGCCCAGGCTGCGGATGCGCGCCTGAACGAACGTCGGCCGGCCGTGCAGGCCGGTGCGCTCCATCGGCAGGTCGCGGCGGCGACGCACCGCCCGCCGGGCGTAGCGCACCATCCAGGCACCGCGCAATCCGATGCGCCGCGCCGACTGGAGATGCCCGGGCGTGTCCTCGACCAGCACGCAGCGCGGTGCGGCCAGCCGGTGGCGGGCGAGCACGTGGCGCAGCATGCGCGCGTCGGGCTTCGGGCGCAGCGAGCGGAACATCCACATGTCCTCGATCGATACCAGGCCGTCGACGAGCGGCCAGAGGCGCAGGTGCCTGAGCACCCGCCGGGCATAGTCGGCGGGGGCGTTGGTGAGGACGATCTTGCGTCCGGGCAGCCGGCCCAGCGCGGCGCGCTCGCTGCCGTCGCAGCGCAGCATCCGGGGCAGGTGCGGGAACGCGTGGGTCTCGCGCAGGAATTGCCGCGGGTCGATGCCGTGCTCGTGGATCAGCCCGAGCAGGGTGGCGCCGTAGCGGTGCCAGAAATGCTCGCGGATGCGCCCCGCTTCGCCGCGGTCGACGCCGAGCTCACGCTCGATGAAGCCGGTCATCTCGGCGTTCATCAGCGGGAACACCCGCCACGACGCGTCGTGCAGGGTGTTGTCGAGGTCGAGCAGCCAGACGGTGCGGCCAGCCGGGTCACCGCGCATCGGGTGCTTCCAGTTCGGCGAACACGTAGCGCGTGCCGCCGAAGCGCTGCGGCGCGATCCAGGGCGCCAGGCCGCGGACGCGGTGCGGCACCGGATGCCGGAAACCCGGACCGTCGAACACGAAGGTGTGGAACTCTCCGTTCTCGCCGCAGGCGTCGACCCCGGGCGGCAGGCTGGCGATGAACTCGGCGTCGTACAGCCGGCCGCAGTAGTCGTCGGCGAGATGCCGGCTGTCGACGCAGACCACCCGCGCCGAATACCCGAGGTCGAGGAATTCGCGGGCGAGGTCGATCCGGCGCTCGCCCCAGAGCGGCAGCAGCGGCGTGATTCCGGCCTCGGCGCAGACCTGCTCCTCCCAGTCGCGGTGCGGCTGCAGGTCGATGTCGCCGAACACTGCGTTGCGCGCGCCGCGAGCGGCCAGTTCGCGCAGCCGGGCGACGAAGGCCGCCTGGTAGCCGTCCCAGCTCGCCGCCGCGGTGACCAGTTCGAGGCCGAGCGCGTCGGCCTGCGCCTGCATCAGCGCGAGCGGCACGCCATGGCTGCGCAGCCGCAGCCCGCTCTCCTCGAGCATGGCGAGCAGCCAGCGCACCGCGACGCCGCCGGCGCGGGCGCGATGCAGCGCCAGCATCGAATCCTTGCCGCCGCTGAACGAGGCGAGGGCGGGCGCGGTCAATGCGAGCGGATCATGGTGCCGAACGCCTGCTCGGTCAGCACCTCGAGCAGGATGGCGTGCGGAATGCGGCCGTCGACGATGTGCACGGTGTTGACGCCGGACTTGGCCGCCTCGAGCGCGGACGAGATCTTCGGCAGCATGCCGCCGGAGATCGTGCCGTCGGCGAACATCGCGTCGATCTCGTGCGCGGTGAGGTCGGTCAGCAGGTCTCCCTTCTTGTTCAGCACGCCGGGGGTGTTGGTCAGCAGCAGCAGCTTCTCGGCGCGCAGCACCTCGGCCAGCTTGCCCGCGACCACATCGGCGTTGATGTTGTAGGTCGCGTTGTCGTCGCCGAAACCGATGGGGGAGATCACCGGGATGAACTGGTCGTCCTGCAGCGCCTTCACCACCGCGGGGTCGATCGCCGAGATCTCGCCGACCTGGCCGACGTCGATTTCCGCTGCCGGGTTGTCGCGGTCGCGCAGCCGCAGCTTGCGGGCGCGGATCAGCCCGCCGTCGCGGCCGGTCAGCCCGACCGCCTTGCCGCCGGCATGGTTGATCAGGCCGACGATGTCCTGCTGCACCTGGCCGGCGAGCACCCATTCGACCACTTCCATGGTCTCTTCGTCGGTCACGCGCATGCCCTGCACGAAGGTGCCCTTCTTGCCGACGCGGTTGAGCGCCTCGTCGATCTGCGGCCCGCCGCCGTGGACCACCACCGGGTTCATGCCGACGAGCTTGAGCAGCACGACGTCTTCGGCGAAGTCCTGCTGCAGCTCGGGGTCGGTCATCGCGTTGCCGCCGTACTTGATGACCAGGGTCTTGCCGTGGAACTTGCGGATGTACGGCAGGGCCTGGGCGAGGATCTCGGCCTTCTCGCGCGGAGCAATGCGCGACAGATCGGGGAGGGCAGTGGGAGGGTCGGCGGTCATGGCGGGCCTGGGTTCGGGGGCGCGGGGCGCGGACGATGTTGCGTTGCGCAATTCTAGGGTTGCGTTGCGGCCGCGGCCGCTGTCCGGGCTTCTACACTGCACGCATGAAACGCCCGCTGGTCACCATCTATCGCACCCTGCGCCATCGGCCGCGGCTCACGTCGTCGATGGTGCTCGGGCTTGTCCTCTGGCTGGCGTCGAGTCCGCGGCTGGGGCCGAGCGTCGCGCTGCTCTGGGCGTTCGACGCCAGCGCCGTCGTGTTCCTCGCCAGCACGGCATGGATGATGGCGCGCGCCACGCCGCAGTCGCTGCGGCGGCGCACCGCGTTGCAGAGCGAAGGCAAGTGGAGCGTGCTGGTGTTCAGCCTGGTCCTGTCGGGGGCCGTGTTCGCCGCGCTGTCGCTCGAGCTGCATGCCGTGCGCGGACACGCGGGCACGCTCGCGCTGGCCGGCAGCAGCATCGTCCTCGCCTGGCTGTTCTTCTCGGTGATGTTCGCGCTGCAGTACGCGCACTCGGACTGCCTCGCCCGCGGCGCCGGCGCGCCCGCCCTGCTGTTTCCCGGGAGCGGGGAGCCCGACTACTGGGACTACGTGTATTTCTCGGTCGTGCTGAGCATGACCTTCCAGACCTCGGACGTCAACATCGCCGGTCGTCACGTGCGGCATCTGGTGCTGCTCCACAGCATCGCCGCATTCTTCTTCAACGTGGTCATCCTCGCGTTGACGGTCAACGCCCTGGCGGGCGCGCTGTAGCCTGTTAAGAATTCGATAATCGCCGCGCCGCACCATGGCAGCACCACCCAGCACGAGGGAGTTGCCATGCGATTCATCGAACCCGGCGGTGCCGCCCGGCGCCTGCTGATCATTGCCGCCGCCGCGGCCACCGCCACGGCCGCGCACGCCGCATCCCCGAGCGATCTGCTGGCGACGTACAGCGCGCAGGCCGGGACCCCGGCTTCGCCGGCGCGAGGCAAGCAGTTCTTCACCACGCGTCACGGGCACGAATGGAGTTGCGCGTCGTGCCACGGCGCCACGCCGACCGGGCCGGGCCGGCATGCCGCCACCGGCAAGGTCATCGACCCGCTGGCGCCGGCGGCCAACCCGGAGCGGTTCACCGATGCCGCCAAGACCGACAAATGGTTCCGCCGCAACTGCAACGACGTGGTCGGCAGGCCCTGCAGCGCAGCCGAGAAGGCCGACGTGCTGAGCTGGCTGGTCAGCCTGCGGCGCTGACCCGCGCCGTCCCTGCCGTCTGTTTCATCGGAGATCCGCCATGTCGAATTCACCATCCGCCGCGACGTTGCGGCGCGGGCTGATGCTGCTCGCCGTCCTGGGGGCCATCGCGGGCCCGTCGTCCGCCGAGGAGGCGCGCCGCGATGCGCGCGTCACGCTGCTGCCGGCCTATTCCAAGGAATGCGCCGCCTGCCACACCGCCTACCCGCCGGGCCTGCTGCCGGCGCCATCCTGGCGACACATCATGGACAACCTGCCGCGCCATTTCGGTACCGACGCATCGCTCGATGCCGCCACCCTCGCGACGCTGTCGTCCTGGCTCGTCGCCCATGCCGCGACCGGCCGGCGGGCTGGTTCGCCACCGGCCGAAGACCGCATCACCCGATCCGCCTGGTTCGCGCGCGAGCACCGCGAAATCGCCCCCGCCGTGTGGCGGCGTCCCGCGGTGAACAGTCCGTCGAACTGCGCGGCCTGCCATGTCCGGGCCAATCAAGGAGAGTTCAATGAACACGATGTCCGCATCCCGCGCTGAATCCGCGCAAGCCGCGCCGACCGTGCGCATCCTCGTCTGGGACGTCCCGGTCCGGGTGTTCCACTGGCTGCTCGCGGCCAGCTTTGCCGGCGCCTATCTCACCGCCGAGAGCGAGCGCTGGCGCCTGGTCCACGTGACGCTGGGCTACACCTTCGCCGGGTTGATCGCGTTCCGCCTCGTCTGGGGAATCGTCGGCACGCGGCATGCGCGCTTTGCGAGCTTCGTGCGCGGCCCGGCGGCGGTGATGCGCTACCTGGGGGCGTTGCTCCGCGGGCGGCCCGAGCACCACGCCGGCCACAACCCGGCCGGGGCGCTGGCGGTGGTCGCGCTGCTGCTGCTCGGCGCCGCGGTGGCGGTGTCGGGCTGGGCGACCTACAACGACTTCGGCCCGGGATGGCTCGAGGATGCCCACGAGGCGGCAGCGAACCTGATGCTGGCGCTGGTCGGCGTCCACATCGTCGCGGTCGTGGCGACCAGTTGGATGCATCGCGAGAACCTGGTCGGGGCGATGATCACCGGAGTCAAGTCCGGACGACCGGAGCAGGCGATCCGCGCCCGGCGCCGGGGAGTCGCGGCGGTGCTGCTGGTGGCAGTGCTCGGATTCTGGGGGCTGCAATGGACCTCGGCGCCCGGCGGTGTCGCGGCGGGGGCGGGCGCGAGCCACGTGACGCACCACGACGAGGAATAATGGAGAGCGCCACCCGGAGGAGCACGGACCCATGCGGATACTGCTCGTCGAAGACGACAAGCTGCTCGGCGACGGCCTGCGCGCCGGACTGCGCCAGCGCGGATTCCAGGTCGACTGGGTGCGCGACGGCGCCGCCGCCGAGCGCGAACTGCGCGGCCAGCCGTACGCGGCGGCCGTGCTCGATCTCGGGCTGCCGTTCAAGGACGGCATCGACGTCCTGTCCGAAGTGCGCGCGGCCGGCGTGACGTTGCCGGTTCTGGTACTCACCGCCCGCGACGCGGTTCCCGACCGGATCCGCGGGCTCGACGTCGGCGCCGATGACTACGTCGTCAAGCCGGTCGATCTGGACGAGCTCGCGGCGCGGCTGCGGGCGCTGGTGCGTCGCGCGCACGGCCAGCCGCAGGAGCGGCTCCAGGCGGGCGAGGTGGTGCTCGATCCGGCCCGGCGCACGGTTCACGTGGCGGGACAGCCGGTGTCGCTGCCGACGCGCGAATTCGATCTGCTGCATGCCCTGATGCTCGCCGCGGGACGGGTGCTGTCGCGCGAGCAGATCGAGCAGCAGATCTACGGCTGGGGCCAGGAGGTCGAGAGCAACGCCGTCGACGTGCATATCCACCACCTGCGCAGCAAGCTCGGCAGCGGGCTGATCCAGACGGTGCGCGGCGTCGGCTATGCGCTGGTGCGCGATCCCGGCGAATCGCAATGAGACCGCTGCGCTCGATCCAGGGCCGCCTGCTGGCGTTGCTGTTCCTGCTGGTCAGCGCGGTCTGGCTGGGCGTTGCGGCAATGACCTGGCGCGACGTCCGGCACGAACTCGATGAACTGCTCGACAGCCATCTGGCGCAGGCGGCGGCGCTGCTGGTCGTGCAACAGATCCGTCCCGATGGCGACGACGGGCACGGCGTCGACGCGCCGACGCTGCACCGCTACGCGCCCAAGGTCGCGTTCCAGGTGTTCCACGAGGGGCGCCTGATGCTGCGCTCGGCGAACGCGCCGCTCGAAGCCATGGTGCCGCAGGCGCTCGGGCTGCGCAGCGGGTTCGAGACGGTGGCGATCGACGGCGCGCAATGGCGGGTGTTCGCATCGCACGGCGCGCAGAGCGATGTGCAGGTGTACGTCGGCGAACGGGTCGATTCCCGCGATGCGATCCTGCACGCCGTGCTGCGCAGCGTGGCCTGGCCGATGGCGCTGGCGTTGCCGGTGCTGGTCCTGGCGATGTGGCTGGCGGTGCGCGTCGGCGTGGCGCCATTGCGCGAGCTCGGCCGAATGCTGTCGCGGCGCGAGCCGCAACGCCTCGAACCGGTGGACATGCCGCGCGCGCCGCTCGAGATGGCACCGTTGCTCGACGCGCTCAACCGCCTGTTCGCGCGCATCGCGGCGATGATCGAGACCGAACGGCGCTTCACCGCCGATGCGGCGCACGAGCTGCGCACCCCGATCGCGGCGATCCGGGCCCAGGCGCAGGTGGCGCTGACCGATACCGACGACGCCTCCCGCCGGCAGGCGCTGCGCAACACCATCGAAGGCTGTGACCGCGCGGCACGCCTCGCCGAGCAGCTGCTGACCCTGTCCCGCCTCGAGACCGGGACGGCCCCGACGATGGACCGGCTGGATCTGGCCGCGCTGGCGCGGCGCGTGCTCGCCGAGATCGGTCCGCGCGCGATCGCACGGCGACAGGTGCTGGAACTGGACGCGCCCACAGCCTGTCCCGTCGCCGGCAACGACGTGCTGGTCGCGGTGCTGGTGCGCAACCTGGTCGACAACGCCCTGCGCTACAGCCCGGACGGGGCGCGGATCGCCGTGCACGTGGCCTGCCGTGACGGCCGGGCCGTGCTGCAGGTCGAGGACAGCGGTCCGGGCATGTCGGCAGCCGACCGAGCGCACCTGGGCGAGCGGTTCTTCCGCGTGCTCGGCAGCGGCCAGAGCGGCAGCGGACTGGGATGGTCGATCGTGCGCCGTATCGCGGCCGTCCATGGCGCGGACATCGGGGTGGAACGCAGCGCCGAACTCGGGGGGCTGGCGGTGACCGT
>JAKAIB010000115.1 GCA_021814605.1 Pseudomonadota bacterium
ACCTTCTTCCCGCAGCATTTCCTCGGCCTGGCCGGCATGCCGCGTCGCTACGTCGCCTATCCGGTGCAGTTCACCGACTTCAACCAGTTGTCGACGATCGGTGCGTGGGTCTTCGGCCTGGCGCAGTTGTACTTCGTGTTCGCGGTGCTGCTGCCGGTGCTGCGCGGCAAGGGCGAGAAGGCGCCGCAGCGTCCGTGGGACGGTGCCGAAGGGCTGGAGTGGGAAGTGCCGTCGCCGGCGCCGTTCCACACCTATGAAACCCCGCCCAAGCTGAATGCCGAAGCCAATCGGGTCATCGCCTGATTCCGGAGCGCGTCATGCCACTGCCACCCGAGAAGCGTCGTCAGAATCTGCGGACGGCATTGATCATGGCGAGCATCGCGGCGGCGTTCTTCTTCGGCTACCTCATCAAGGCCAAATACTTGCAATAGATATCCGGTTCCCCGGCCGGCACTGGTCGGCGGGGTATCGCGCGAACAGGGGAGAGCAGGATTGGATCAGGATTCACGGCCGTCTTTCCTGCGCTCCCTGATCGCGGTGCTCTGGTCGTTTGCGGGGATCCGGAAATCGAGTGAACATAAAAAAGACATTCAAAACGTCCGACCCGAGCATGTCATTATTGCCGGATTATTGGCTGCGCTCGTTTTCGTGATCGGACTGATTGTTATCGTCAATTTAGTGATTTCAAGCGCGGCGCGCTCATGACTGGAGGCAATATGGCATCGACAACCCAGCCTGGGGGATATTTCCTGCCGGGGCCGTCACAATATCCCGTGCTGACTGCGGCGGGATTGCTCGCGATGGCGTTCGGGGCGGGGCTTTGGTTCAATGGCGTGCCGCACATGGAATGGCTGCTGCTGGCCGGATTGCTGTGGTTCCTGTACGTCATCTACCACTGGTTCGGCACGGCGATCGGGGAGAGCGAAGGCGGGTTGCATAACCAGCGGGTCGACACGTCCTATCGCTGGAGCATGACCTGGTTCATTTTCTCCGAGGTGATGTTCTTTGCGTCGTTCTTCGGTGCCTTGTATTACTCTCGCCATTTCGGGTTGCCCGATCTGTCGGCGCTGCACAGCAAGATCCTCTGGCCGAATTTCGCCGGAACCTGGCCGTCGACCGGTCCGGCAGGGCTCATTCCCTCGGTCCACGAGGCCCTCGGCCCCTGGCCGATCCCGACCATCAATACCGCGCTGCTGCTCAGCTCCGGCGTGACGCTGACCATCGCCCACCACGCGCTGCGGGCAGCGCATCGCAAGCCGGCGATCTTCTGGATGTCGCTCACGATCGCGCTGGGCGTGCTCTTCCTCTGCCTGCAGGGGTACGAGTACCACCACGCCTACACGGTCGAGGGCATCAAGCTGACCTCGGGCATCTATGGTTCGACGTTCTTCATGCTGACCGGGTTCCACGGCTTCCACGTGTTCCTCGGCGCGACCATGCTGTCGGTGGTGCTGGTGCGGCTGATCCGTGGCAATTTCACCGCCGAACACCATTTCGCGTTCGAAGGCGCGGCCTGGTACTGGCACTTCGTCGACGTCGTCTGGTTGCTGCTCTACGTGCTGGTCTACTGGCTCTGAGCGGGATTCCGGGCCATCCAGAGACGACGCGCCGCCGGAGAGCGGCGCGTCCTGTCTCCGGTCACTGGCTGCCGAGGTCGTGCGGCGCAATCCAGCCCAGCTTGTAGCTGATCAGCAGAATCAGGAACAGCAGCACCGAAAATCCGACTCGAAAGGTGAGCGCGTAAACGGCGCGATTGCTGCGGCCTTTGTCCTTCATCACAAAAAAGAGTGCCGAAAACAGGCTGGCGATGATGAGGATGAATGCGATCGGAATCAGGAATTTCATGGTGCGGGGCCGCCGGATGGAAGGACAGATTAACTCAGACTTGCCGCACGGCGACAAGAAGGGATTACTCGGACCGCGGGATCTGCTCGTTATCGTCCTGGGTCTGCTGGTCATGGCGATCACAGCGGGCCTCGGGCGGTGGCAGTTGGACCGGGCGCACGAAAAGGCCGCGCTGCACCGGCAGCTCGACCAGCGCGAGATAGCGGTGCCGCTGCAGGTCGGGAAGGACGCGATCGACCTCGATGCCGACGCGTGGCGTCGGGCGCAGGTGCGCGGCGTTTATGCGCCGGCGATGACCGTGTATCTGCAGAACCGGCAGCAGGATCAGGAAACCGGGTTCTGGGTACTCACCCCGCTGAAGATTGCAGGAAGCAACGACTATGTCATGGTGTTGCGCGGCTGGATTCCGCGCAATTTCGAGCACATGGACGAGATCGCGCGGTATCGGACTCCGCTGGGGCAGACGATGGTCGATGGGCTGGTCGCGCCGCCGCCGTCGCAATGGTTTTCGTTCTTTCCCGATCCGCCCCAGGCCGTGATCCGGCAGAATATCAACATGGAGCAATACGCCCGTTTCCACCATATCGTCTTGCTGCCGTTCGTGCTGCGGCAGTCGGGCGACCTGAACGACGGGCTCGGGCGGCGCTGGCCGGCGATCAACACCGGCATCGCGACCAACTACGGTTACGCGCTGCAGTGGTTCGCCATGTGCGCGACCGCAGGCGCGCTCCTCGCCTACTTCCTCTTCCGGCGCCTGCGCCGAACCCGTGGCGTCGTCGCCCGCTGATTCGCCGTGAGCGTTCCGATGTCGTCCAACTCCGCCCATGGGCACCCTGCCGGCGCGCCGAAGCCGCGATCGATGGTGACGCTCTGGCTCATCATCATCGTGTCGGTCGCGCCGGTCGTCGCGGCCTATGTGCTGTATTTCTTCGTCCACCCCACCGGCAAGCCGCCGTACGGAGCGCTGGTCGAGCCGCAGCGGCCGATTCCGCCGACGCTGCAACTGCGCACGTTGCAGGGTGAGCCCTACGACCTGCGCCGTCTGCAGGGCTATTGGCTGATGGTCATGGCCGAGCCGGCGTCGTGTGACGCCCAATGCCAACGTCTGCTGTTCGTGCTGCGTCAGGTGCGCATCGCGCTTGGGGACGGGGCGGCACAGGTGGTCCGCGTCTGGCTGGTCACCGATTCCGGCGCGGTCAATCCGCAGGCCGGCGCTGTCGAGCAGGGCGCGCTGGTGCTGCGCGCCGATCCGGCACAGCTGGCGTCCTGGCTTCCCGCGCCTCCGGGCGGGCAGCTGGCCGGGCGGGTGTGGCTGGTCGACCCCTTCGGGCACCTCATGATGCAGCTGCCCACCAATCCCGATCCGACGCAGACGCGCAAGCTGATGTCGCGCCTGCTCTACAACAACGCCGGAATTCGGTTCAAGCACGTGGAGCCGGTGCAATGAATGTCGCAAACAATCCGATCTGGCAGTTCTCGCTGCACTGGATCCAGGCACTGATCTGGGTCGTCGCCCTGGTCGGCGTGTTCTGGATGGGCCTGACCATGCGCTGGTCCAAGCTGACGGCGGTGCTGGTGTTCCTCACCCTCGATCTGGTGATGTTCGGCTCGTACGTCCGGCTCACCGATTCCGGCCTGGGCTGTCCCGACTGGCCGGGCTGCTACGCCAAGTTCACGCCGCTGCAGGCCGACACGCAGATTGCGCAGGCGGTGCAGGAACAGGGCGGAACGCAGGGCTACGTCAGTCCGTTCAAGGCCTGGGTCGAGATGATCCATCGCTATGCCGGCAGCATCATCGGCACACTGATCCTGGTCCTGGTGGCGCGGGTGCTGTGGGCGCGCCGCCGCGGCGAGGACGTCAAGCTGGGACTGCCGCTGGTGCTGCTGGGCTGGGTGATCCTGCAGGGGCTGTTCGGCAAATGGACAGTGACCCTGCGGCTGATTCCGCTCGTCGTCACCCTGCACCTGATGGGCGGGGTCATCCTGCTGGTGCTGCTGGCCTGGTTCTGGATGCGCAACCGCGCCGACCTGGTGAGTGTCCGCGCGGGCGTGTCGACGCGGGCGCTGCTGTGGGCGGCGTTGGTCGCCGTCGGCGTGCAGATCTTCCTCGGTGGCTGGACCAGCACCAACTACGCGGCGCTGGCCTGCAGCGGCTTCCCGACCTGCAATGGCACCTTCACTCCCCATGCCGACTGGGCGGCGGGATTCACCCTGTGGCGGCACCTGGGTGAAAACGCCGACGGCTCGCCGATCACGACCGCCGCGTTGGTGGCGATCCAGTGGGGGCACCGCCTGTTCGCCATCGTCGCCACGGCGGCCGTGCTCGCCGCGGTGGCCGCGCTGTGGCGGCATGCGGCATTGCGTCGGCTGGCGGGCTGGATCGCGCTCGCCGTGCTGCTGCAGGTCGCCTTCGGCGTCGTCCTGGTGACGGCCGGGCATCCGCTCCTCGTCGCGGTGGCGCACAACGGCGGCTCCGCGGTGCTGATGCTGCTCCTCGTCGGTGCGCTGTATCGCGTCAGCGCGGTGGCGCGCGAGCAGGCGCCGTCCGAGTCACTCGGCTCGGCGTTCGTCAAGTTGCACCCGCTACCCAAGAACTGACGCCCCACTCAACCCGTTGCGTCGCGGAGAACGGCATGAATCCCCAAGTCCTGAACAACGCCCCCAGCCCGATCCGGATCGCGTCGCAGCTGTACGCGCTGACCAAGCCGCGCGTCGTGCAGCTGATCGTCTTCTGCGCCGTGATCGGCATGTTCCTCGCCGAGCCGGGTCTGCCCGCATGGCAGCCCGTGCTGTTCGGAACGATCGGCATCTGGCTGGTCGCGAGCGCGGCGGCCGCGTTCAACTGCCTGGTCGAGCAGAAGATCGATGCCGTGATGCGCCGCACGGCATGGCGGCCGTCGGCACGCGGCGAACTGGGCGCCGCGCCGATCATCGCCTTTTCCGGCGCACTCTGCGCCGCCGGCATGGGGCTGCTCTACACCCAGGTCAACCCGCTGACCATGTGGCTGACCTTCGGCACCTTCGTCGGCTACGCCGTGGTGTACACCGTCTTCCTCAAGCCCGCGACGCCGCAGAACATCGTGATCGGCGGCGCGTCCGGTGCGATGCCGCCGGTGCTCGGCTGGGCCGCTGTCAGCGGCCATGTCTCGGTCCAGGCGATGATCCTGTTCCTGATCATCTTCCTCTGGACGCCGCCGCATTTCTGGGCGCTGGCGCTGTACCGCGTCGACGACTACAAGAAGTCGGGGCTGCCGATGCTGCCGGTGACGCACGGATCGGACTTCACCCGGACCCAGATCCTGCTCTACACCCTGCTGCTGTCCGCGGTCAGCCTGGTGCCGTACCTGCTCGGTATGAGCGGACTGATCTACCTGGCCGCCGCGATCGCGCTCGACGCGGTGTTCATCGCGTACGCCTGGGCATTGAAGCGCCGCTACAGCGATTTGCTGTCGCGCAAGGCCTTCCGCTATTCCATTCTTTATCTTTCGCTGCTGTTCGCCGCACTGCTGGTCGACCACTACCTGCACGTCCGATTCGTCGTTTGATGTCCGTCCCGTTCTCGCCTCGCCGCCGCGCGCTCGCTCTTGGCGCGGCTGCGGTTGTGCTGGGCGTGGGGGCGTGCAGCCGGGCTCATGTGTTCCACGGCGTCGACATCACCGGCGTGCCCTATGCCAGCGGATTCGACCTCACCGACTTCAACGGCCGACGCCGGAGCCTGGCAGATTTCGCCGGCAAGGCCGTGGTCGTGTACTTCGGCTATACGCAATGCCCGGACGTCTGCCCGCAAGCGCTGCAGGTGATGAACAGCGCGCTCGACCTGCTCGGCGACAAGGCCCGGGACGTGCAGTTCCTGTTCGTCACCGTCGACCCGCAGCGCGACACGCCGGCGATCCTCAAGGCCTACGTGACCGGCTTCAACCCGTCGTTCCTGGCGCTGACCGGCACGCCGGCACAGATCGATCGCACCGCGCGCGACTTCAAGGTGTATTTCAAGAAGGCTCCCGGCGCCACGCCGGGCAGCTACACGGTCGATCACACCGCCGCGTTCTTCCTGTTCGATCCGAAGGGCCGGGTTCGTGTCTACGAACCCGAAGGGATCAAGCCCCGCGAACTCGCCGACGATCTGCGTGCGCTGATCGACGGCCACTGAGCCGCGGCGGCAACTCGCACGCCAGCGCATGATCCGGCGCTACGTCGGCCGTTTCGCCCCGTCGCCGACCGGACCGCTGCACGCCGGCTCGCTGGTCGCCGCCGTTGCCTCGTGGCTGGATGCCCGCGCCCATGGCGGGCGCTGGCTGGTGCGCATCGAGGACGTCGACTTCACCCGCAATGCTTCCGGTGCCGACGCGCGCATCCTGCAGCAGCTCGCCGGCTGCGGGATGCCGCCCGACGAACCACCGACCTGGCAGTCGCAGCGCGCGGTCGCGTATCGCGCGGCGCTGGACGATCTGATCGGCCGCGGGCTGGCTTATCCCTGCGGCTGTTCGCGCGCCGACATCGTCGCGGCGCTCACCGCACAGGGACGCCCGCCACAGCGCGGGCAGGAACCGGTCTATCCCGGCACCTGCCGCGAGGGACTGCGCGGCCGGGCGCCGCGGTCGTGGCGCCTGCGGCTGCCCGACGATGGCGGACGACCGCTGCGATGGACCGACCGCCGGCTGGGCGAACAGTCGCAGGTGCTGAGCCGCGAGGTCGGCGATTTCGTGCTGGCGCGCGCCGACGGCGTCTGGGCGTACCAGCTTGCGGTCGTCGTCGACGATGCCGGCCAGGGGATCACCGACGTCGTGCGCGGAGAGGATCTCGCCGGCTCCACAGCGCGGCAGATCCTGCTGCAGCGGCTGCTCGCACGGCCGACGCCACGCTACCTGCACACCCCGCTCGTACGCGACGCCAATGGCGAGAAGCTGTCCAAGCATCTCGGTGCCGGCGCGTTCGAGCCCGGTGCCGGCAGCCTCGCCGCGGCGCTGCGGGTGCTCGATATGCCGGCGTCGGCGCCAAGCGTGCCCGCCCTGCTCGCGGCGGCGGTGACGGCGTGGCGCGCCCGCTGGGCGATTCCGGGTCTATAGCCGCGCCAGGCGGTCGAGCGCGGCGTCGAGCGTGGCATCCTGCTTGGCGAAGCAGAACCGGATCACGCCGCGCTGCCGGCCGTCGGGCTCGAACGCCGAGAGCGGGATCGCCGCGACGCCGATCTCCTGCGTGAGCCAGCGGCAGAAGGCGTCGTCCGGCTGGTCGCTGATCGCGTCGAAACGCACGCACTGGAAGTAGCTGCCGTCGCATGGCAGCAGCGCGAAGCGGGTGCGCGCCAGCCCGGCACGGAACCGGTCCCGCTTGGCCTGGTAGAAGGCCGGCAGCGCCAGGTAAGGCGTCGGATCGGCGAGGTAGGCCGCCAGCCCGTGCTGCATCGGCGTGTTCACCGTGAACACGTTGAACTGATGGACCTTGCGGAATTCCGCCGTCAGCGTCGCCGGGGCGGCGACGCTGCCGACCTTCCAGCCAGTGACGTGGAACGTCTTGCCGAAGCTCGACACCACGATCGCGCGTGCCGCCAGCCCTGGTCGGCGCGACGCGCTCTCATGCCGCGCGCCGTCGAACACCATGTGTTCGTAGACTTCGTCGGCGATCAGCACGATGTCGGTCGGCGCGAGCAGCGTCTCGAGCTGCTCCATCTCGGCGGCTGTCCAGACCGTGCCGCTCGGGTTGTGCGGGGTGTTGACGACCATGGCGCGGGTGCGCGGGCCGATCGCCGCCGCGATCGCGGCGAAGTCCGGGTGGAAGTCGGGGCGCAGCGGCACCGTCCGGGCGACGCCGCCGCACAGCGCGATGTTCGGCAGGTAGCTGTCATAGCAGGGGGTCAGCACGATGACCTCGTCGCCCGGATGGACGACGGCGAGCAGCGCGGTGAAGATCGCCTGCGTGGCGCCTGCGGTGATGGTGATCTCGGCGTCGGCGTCGTAGTGCCGGCCGTAGAGCGCCCCGATCTTGTCGGCGACGGCGCGGCGCAGCGCCGGTACGCCGGCCATCGGCGGATACTGGTTGGCACCGGCGCGCATCGCGCGGTCGACGGCGTCGATCAGCCCCGGATCGCAGGCGAAGTCGGGGAAGCCCTGGCCGAGATTGATCGCCGCGTGCTCCTGCGCGAGTGCCGACATCACGGTGAAGATGGTCGTCCCCACCTGCGGCAGGCGCGACGTGAGTGCAGGGGTGCGGGGGGCTTGGCGCATGCCTGGGCGTCAGATGGAGAAGGAATCCTGCACGTCAAGGTCGCCACGCAGCGTCTGTTCGACCAGTTTGCGCGGCAGTCGCGGCGAGATCAGCTCGGTGAACAGCGGCACAAAGCTGCGCTGCAGCACGCCGCGCTTGAACGCCACGCGCGCCAGCTGCTGGCCGAACAGGTGACCGGCCGGGATGACGTGCAGCGCGGTGTCGCGCTCCGGCGAGAACGCCATCTCGGCGATCAGCCCGACACCGAGGCCGAGCTCGACATAGGTCTTGAGCACGTCGGAATCGAGGGCCTCCAGCACGATGTCCGGGTGGAGTTCCGCGTGCGCGAAGGCCACGTCGATCTGGCGGCGCCCGGCGAACGCCGGTTCGTAGGTCACCAGCGGGTAGGCCGCGATGTCGGCGAGTGACAGGCTGCCGCGCTCGCACAGCGCGTGTCCGTGCGGGACAACGACCAGATGCTGCCAACTGTAGCAAGGCAGGGTCAGCAGCTCGGGCTGGTGCTGCAGCGATTCGCTCGCCAGGCCGATGTCGGCCCGTTCCTCGAGCACCGCGCGCGCGACCTGGTCGGGTGTGCCCTGCAGCAGGTGTACCTGCACCGCGGGCATGCGCCGGCGGAACTCGGCGATCACCCAGGGCAGCTTGTAGCGGGCCTGGGTGTGGGTCGCGGCGACGGTAAGCTGGCCGGCGTCGCGCTGGGTGTAGTCCTGCGCGATGCGCTTGAGGTTGGCGACCTCGCGCATGATGATCTCGACGCTGCGCAGCACCTCGACGCCGGGTTCCGTCAGGTTGCGGATGCGCTTGCCGTGGCGGCTGAAGATGTCCACCCCGAGTTCGCTCTCGAGTTCGATGATGGCCTTGGACACGCCGGGCTGCGAGGTGTGCAGCGCCCGCGCCGCCTCGGTGAGATTGAGCTTGTGCCGGACGGCTTCCTGCAGAAAGCGGAACTGGTGCAGGTTCATGAGGGGGTGCGAGTCAGCGGAACCGGACCTGCCAGGCGAACACGATCAGGCCGAGCGCGCTGAACAGCAGCGTCGGCAGTGCGGCGGTGATCGCCGGCGGCCAGGTGCCCAGCAGTCCGAGGCTGGAGAACAGGGTGTTGAGCAGAATGAAGCTGATGCCGATGATGATGCCCGCGAACACCTTGGCGCTGATCGCGCGCGCCCGGGTGTGCAGGTAGGCGAACGGCAGCGCGAGCAGCAGCATCACCACCGAGCTGAACGGATAGATCAGCTTCTTCCAGAGCTGGATCTCGTAGCGCTCGGCGGCCTGTCGATTGGCGCGCAGATGCTGGATGTAGCGCCACAGGTCGATTGCCGACATGTTGTCCGGCGACAGCAGCAGCACGTTGAGCACGCTCGGCGACAGCGAGGTCCGCCAGGGCAGCTCGGACTGGTGGGAGGTCTTCAGCGCGCCGCCCGACTGCTGCGGCAGGTCGATCCGGGTGACGTCGTGCAGCAGCCAGCTGCCGTTGCCCTCGTAGGTGCCGGTCGACGCCCGCAATTC
>JAKAIB010000116.1 GCA_021814605.1 Pseudomonadota bacterium
GCTCGCGCTCAAGTGCGCGATCAAGGCATTGTGGGATGCCTCGGCGATGGCTTGATGGAAATCGACATCGGCTCGCCCGCAAGCGGACATGTCCTCGCCTTCGTAGGCGCGCTCAAGATGCTCGAAGGCCGTGTCGACGTTCTTCAAATCGAAGTCGTTGGCCCGCTCGGCAGCGAGCGCCGCTGCCTGGCTCTCGAGCATATGGCGGAACTCCAGCAGATCCTGCTGTAGTCCGGGATGTCCGCTCAGCATGTCCTTCCACGGATCCACGAAACCGGCCTGCAACTTGTCGGTGACGAAGGTTCCGCCCCCTTGACGGCTGCGAATCAGGCCTTTCGACGCGAGTTTGCGCAGGCCTTCGCGCAGGGACGGCCGAGACACGCCCAGCTGCTCGGCCAATTCCCGCTCGGGAGGAAGGCGGTCGCCAG
The DNA here is from genome assembly GCA_021814605.1 of Pseudomonadota bacterium. Classification (GTDB taxonomy): domain Bacteria; phylum Pseudomonadota; class Gammaproteobacteria; order Burkholderiales; family Burkholderiaceae_C; genus Thiomonas. Next base: position 429 of record JAKAIB010000116.1, read on the forward strand.
GTCGCAGCGACCCCTCGAGAATGCGGCGCTCGAGGTCGCTTGCGATGGAATCCGAGAGGCGCACGACATCCATGGTCGATGACTCGAAATAATGGTCAGACCAATACTAGCAAATTCAGATCAATCCGACGCGTCGCGATGATCACCACGGATTGACAGCTGCCGGAGGCAATTGTCTAATTATAAGTGGTCTTACCAATTGACCCGATCGGAGTTTGGCCTTGAGACAAAGGCTCGCGTGGGTCGGAGGGCGCCAGCGTTGCGCCCCGACTCGGCAGGAGAACAGACCCCTTCGGTGCCCGTTCACTCGCATCAAGGAGACATCATGCTTTCTGCGCCAGCCCTTCCACCGGGCATCGCCTTCGCACAACCGCTCACGCCGGTCGCCGGCTCGTTGTTGTGGTCCTTTCTGCTGGCCGCCGTGCCGATCGCGGTCGCGCTGCTGATGCTCGGGGTATGGCGTCGACCCGCCTGGCAGGCGTCGCTCGCCGGGTTGATCGTCGGACTGGTCATCGCCGTTGGCGTCTGGGCGATGCCGGTGCGGCTGGCATTCGACGCGGTGGGCGCAGGAATGGCTCTCGCGCTGGTTCCGGTCATGTGGATCGTGTTCAACGCCTTGCTTCTCTACAACGTGGCGGTGAAGTCGGGGCGGTTCGAGCAATTCCGTCTCTGGATGCTCGATCACATTCCGGACGACCGGAGATTGGTGCTGCTGGTGGTGGCGTTCTCGTTCGGCTGCCTTCTCGAAGGGATCGCCGGATTCGGCGCGCCGGTCGCCATCTGCAGTGCCTTGCTCATCGGGCTGGGCTTCCCGGCGCTCGAGGCGCTGACCTACACGCTGATCTTCAACACGGCGCCGGTGGCATTTGGTGCGCTCGGCGTTCCCATCACGGTGCTGGGCGCCGTCACGGGGATGCATCCGGAAACGCTTGGCGCGATGGTCGGGCGGCAGCTGCCGCTCTTCGCCTTTCTGATGCCGTTCTACGTGGTCGGCATGTATGGCGGCCTGCGTTCCATCCGCAGGCTGTGGCCGGCGATCGTCGTATCGGGCGGCAGCTTCGCGTTGACGCAGTTCGTGACGTCGAACTTCCTCGGCTATCAGCTCACCGACGTTCTCGCGTCGCTGGTGTCGCTGATCATCACCGTCGGCTTCCTCAAGGCATGGAAGCCGGCACCCGATCCCGAGTTCGCCGTGGCACGCAACGGCGACCGTGCGCCCGGCGCAGCGCGCGTCGGTTACGGCGGGTGGATGCCGTGGATCGTGGTGTCGGTCGTGGTGATTCTCTGGATTCACCTCAACGTCGCGGCGATCGGCGACGTCAAGGTGCACTGGCCTGGGCTGGACGCCGCCGTGTTCATCAGCCTTTACCACAAGCCTTATGCCGCCATCTGGGACTTCCAGCCCCTGGGGACCGGCACGGCCATCCTGCTGTCTGCGGTGATCGTGGCCGTCTGGACCCGGACGGGCATGCGTGAATTCCTCGATTGCGCCTGGAAGACGTGGCGGCAGATCCGCATTGCGGTGGCGACGGTGATGATGATCGTCGGCCTGGCCTTTCTGCTGAACTATTCCGGCATGAGCTACACCCTCGGCACAGGGGTCGCCTCGACGGGGGCGCTGTTCCCCCTGGTCTCCGCGTTTCTCGGGTGGATCGCCGTGTTTCTCTCCGGTAGCGACACGTCGGGCAATGCGCTGTTCGGCAATCTGCAGGTTGTCGCGGCGCACCAGCTCAATCTGAATCCGGTGCTCATGGCCGCAACCAATTCGTCGGGCGGTGTGATGGGCAAGATGATCTCGCCCCAGAACATCGCCACCGGGGTGTCCACGACCGACCTCAAGGGGCACGAAGGCGTCGTCTTTGCGCGGACGTTCTGGCACAGTGTGGCCCTCACGGTTCTGCTCGGATTCCTGGTCGTCGCGCAGCAGCACTGGTTGAGCTGGATGATTCCCGCCATCTCCGCAAAGTGAAGTTCCGAGCGGTGCCGCGCCGCATGCATCTCCGCGGCGCGGCCCGCGCCGACAGCAAAGCCAAAGCGCCATATCCGCGCCCGAAGGAGAGTCACCATGCCTGTCATCACTTGCGTCGAGGACCTGCGCAAGCTGGCCCAGCGCCGCGTCCCGAGAATGTTCTACGACTACGCCGATTCGGGGTCGTGGACGGAGAGCACCTATCGCGCCAACGAGAGTGACTTCGCCCGGATCCGGCTGCGTCAACGCGTCGCCATAGACGTATCCGAGCGCAACCTCGGCTCGACGCTGATCGGCGAGGCCGTGTCCATGCCTGTGGCACTCGCGCCAACAGGGCTGACCGGCATGCAGCATGCCGACGGGGAGATCCTGGCGGCCCGTGCCGCAGAGCGATTCGGGGTGCCCTTCACCCTGTCCACCATGAGCATCTGCTCGATCGAGGACGTTGCCGCGCATACGACCCGGCCATTCTGGTTCCAGCTGTACGTCATGCGCGACCGCGACTTCATCGAGCGGCTGATCGACCGTGCGAAGGCGGCGCGTTGCTCAGCGCTGATGCTGACCCTCGATCTGCAGATTCTCGGGCAGCGCCACAAGGATCTGAAGAATGGCCTGTCGGCTCCCCCGAAGCCGACCCTCTCCAACCTGATCAACATTGCCACGAAGCCGCGTTGGGCGATGGGCATGCTGGGGACGAAGCGCCGTCAGTTCGGCAACATCGTTGGCCACGTCAAGGGCGTCGAGGACATGGGATCGCTGTCGGCGTGGACCAGTCGGCAGTTCGATCCGCGACTGAGCTGGGCCGACGTGGAATGGATCAAGCGGCGCTGGGGCGGCAAGCTGATCCTCAAGGGGATCATGGATCCGGAAGATGCAATGCGGGCCGCCGACAGCGGCGCGGACGCCCTCATCGTGTCGAATCACGGCGGCCGGCAGCTCGATGGAGCGCCGAGCTCGATTGCCGCCGTCCCGGCGATCGTGGATGCGGTCGGCAAGCGCATCGAGGTGTGGATGGACGGCGGGATTCGAAGCGGCCAGGACGTCTTCAAGGCGTTGGCCCTCGGTGCCAAGGGCGCGCTGATCGGGAGGGCCTTCCTCTATGGCCTGGGTGCGCAGGGTGAGCAGGGCGTGCAGCGTTGTCTGGAGCTGATCCGCAATGAACTGGATCTGACCATGGCATTCTGCGGACTGACTGCCGTCGACCAGATCGACAAGGCGGCTCTGTTCGACCCGGGTTCGTCGGCGTGAACCACCGGCGACGGCTGCAAACCGTACCGCGGAGCATCGTCGCGCCCTTCGCCCGTGGTCTGAATCCGCCAAAGGGGCATCCGATCGCTTCGTGATCGATGGAAGGGCCTGGCGATTGCCAGGCCCTTGTTCATGGGTGACAGCAGCGGTTGCGGATCAGGACGGCCGCTGCCGCATCCATGAGGAATTCTCTGCCGGAGATCGCGGCGCATGTGAGATTATTCACATCGCGCCACGAAACCGACCCCCGGTGCGCACCGCCGCCGAATCAATCGGCCTATCGTTGGTGTGAGAGACGAACTGGCGCGTTCGGATGAGCGGGCAGTGGGGCGAATGGGCGGCGGCGGGATCATGAGCGATCAATTTCTGCAACGGGCATCGGTCGAGCGGTCGGGGAGCGCGGCGACCGGCGTGTCCGAGCCGTCGGCCATCGAGGAGGCGGTGATCGCCGGCCAGGCCCGCGTGCTGCTCGGCTCGATTCCGGTGGGCGTCGCAGGGGGAATCGTGTCAGGCTTCGTCGTTGCCTGGATCCTGCGCCACCAGTTGCCGCTGCACCACGTCATCGTCTGGCTCGGCGGCATGATCCTGGCGCACCTGGCACGGCTGGGCCTGTGGATCATCGCCCGACGCGAGATCGAGCCATTGCCCGACGCGTCGCGCTGGCTGTTCCGCCTGCGGCTGTCCGTATTCTCGATCGGGCTGTCGTGGGCGGCGCTGCCGGCGTTCCTGTTCCCGGTCGATCCGTTCTTCCAGATGTTCCTGGCCGTGGTGATTGCCGCGGCGAGCGGAGCCGGCGCGGCGCAGCAGTCGTCCGATGCGCCGTCCGCGATGCTGTTGATGCTGCCGCCGGTCGTCGCCATGGCGGCGCGGCAGTTGCTCTCGCCGAATCCGACGCTGGAAGCCACCGGATATCTGGCGCTGGTCTTCTCGGGGTACCTGGCCCTGGTGGCGCGCCGCATCCACCGCGCGTTCCTGGAGGTGTCCCGGCTGCACGCGGTGGCCGCCGAACAGGCCCGGATCGATCCCCTGACCGATCTGCCCAACCGCAGCGCACTGAGCGAGCATCTGCGTCTTGCCCTGGAACGGGCGCGGCGCACCGGGGCCGTGGTTGCGGTGGGTTACATCGACCTCGACGATTTCAAGCACGTCAACGATGTCAACGGACATGCCGCGGGCGACGCGCTGCTCCATGCCGTCGCCCGGCGCTGGCGCGACCTGTTGCGCCGCACCGAGGTGATCGCGCGGCTCGGCGGCGACGAGTTCGCAGTCGTGATCGAGAACATCGACTCGCAGCATGCGGCGGCGGAGATCGCGGCCGTCTGCGAGCGGCTGCATCGCGCGGTCGCGACGCCGTTCGACGTGGCCGGGGGCGGGCAGGCCCGCATCGGAATGACCATGGGCATCGCCTGCTATCCAGCCGACGGCGATGATCCGGACGTGTTGTTGCGCCGGGCCGATGCCGCGATGTACCGGCTCAAGGAGCGCAAGAACGTGCGCGAGGCCTGGTGGCAGTTCGCCACGACTCCGGTCGTTCCCGCGGTAGCGGGCTGATCCGGCGCCGGGCGCGCCGGAAACGCCTGTCGGCTCAGAGCCGACCCTGCGCTTCGAGCCACTGCGACTCGGCGTCGGTGAACAGGCGCGAGCGGGTCAGGAAGCGCTGCCCGGTGGCGTTGTCGAGCGAGAACATTCCGCCGCGCCCGGGAACGACGTCGATGATCAGTTGGGTGTGCTTCCAGTACTCGAACTGCGACTGGCTGATGTAGAACGGCTGGCCGCCAATCTGCCCGAGGAGGCGGTCGGCGTCGCCGAGGACGAAATCTCCAGCGGCGTAGCACATCGGCGCGCTGCCATCGCAGCAACCGCCCGACTGATAGAACATCAGGTCGCCGTGTTCGCCCCGCAGGCGTTCGATCAGCGCCAGCGCTGCTGGCGTCGCCGTGACCTGATCGACCGCCGCCGTGGTATCGGGCGCCGTCGGTTCTCTGGTTGCTGCGTCGGTCATGATCATGCCTCCCGTGGATGATGTCGGAACTGCGCCGGCCGCGGCGTCGCCGTCGATCGCGCGGTCGACGGATCCGGCATACATGTTCCGTGCCAATGGCCGCGACCGTCTGACGGGCGAATCTCCGCCCCGCAACTCCGTCCCGCGGAATCGTCTCACAATGTCCGGCTGGCGGATGCCGATGCGCGGATTCGCATTTCGCGGCGGTCGGGATGTCGCGATTTGCGACAGTCGACAGCCGCGTGGTTCGGTGAGACACTGCACCGCAATAGCGACGAGCCGCGATCCCCGCCCTGGAGGGATGACGCAGGCTCGCAAAGGAGACAGACATGTCGCAAAGACCGGAACGCGGCAGCGACGCCATGGCGTCGCCAGCTGGACTGCTGCATGCGGCGCGGCGGCAATTCTTCGGCAACGGCGCGGACCCGCGCGGGCTGATTCCCGACATGATCGCCAGATCGTGGCAGCGCAGCCAGGAGATCGGCGCCTCGGCCGACGATGGTGCCGAGCCGGTGCCGCAGTCCGAGTTGCAGCGTCGGCGCGACGAGCGCGGGCGGCTGCGGCAGCACGCGCTGCCCGAACTGGACGCGCTGGCCGAGGCGCTCGATCCGCGTCCGGTCGTGGTGCTGCTTGCCGATCCCGAAGGCATGATCCTCGACGCGACCGGCTCGGACGCCTTCATGAACCGCGCTCAGCGCGTCGCCCTGCTGCCGGGAGTCGACTGGTCGGAAGCGCGGCGCGGAACCAATGCCATCGGGACCGCGATCGCCGAAAACGGTCCGGTGACCGTGCTCGGCGCGCAGCACTATCTCGAGCAGAACGGCTTCCTCGGCTGCACGTCGGCGCCGTTGTTCGGCTTCGACGGCAGGACGCTCGGCATCCTCGATGTCTCGGGCGATCCGCGCTGCATCCCCGGCATGACCGGACTGGTGCGGATGGCGGCGCAGATGATCGAGCATCGCATCGCGCTCGACGGTCTGCCGGCGCATACGGACGTGCTGCGCTTCGCCCGCGATCCCGCGCTGATCGGCTCGTACCGGGAGGCGCTGCTCTGGATCCGGCACGACACCGTGGTCGGCGCCAACCGCGCGGCCCTGCGCGCCTTGGGAATGACCTTCGATCAACTGCGCGGGCGGGATGTCACCGAACTGTTCGACTCGCTCGGCGACACCAGCCGGCAGCAGTTCCCGCTGGCGCTGCAGTCCTGGCTGGTGCGACCGGGATTCTCGACCACATGGGGCGCCAGCTGGCTGCGCGCCGACCGCAAGGCGGCGGCGCCGCTGGCAACGGCGGTCGAGGCGGCCCCGCCGCCGGCGCCGCTGGTCGTCGCCGGCGGACCGCGCATGCCGGCACCGCGCACCCCGGTGGTCGGCGGCGTCGAGCGCGAGCGTCAGCTCGACCGGGCCGTCCGGGTGCTCGACCACGGCATCCCGGTATTGGTCTGTGGCGAATCGGGCGTCGGCAAGGAGGTGTTCGCGCGCCAGGTGCATGAGCGCAGCGCACGCCGCAACGGACCGTTCGTGGCGGTGAACTGCGCGGCGATGCCCGAAGGGCTGATCGAGTCGGAGCTGTTCGGCTACGAGGAAGGCGCGTTCACCGGGGCCAAGCGCAAGGGCAGCGCCGGGCTGATCCGCGAGGCCGACGGCGGGGTGCTGTTCCTGGACGAGATCGGCGACATGCCCCTGTCGCTGCAGGCGCGGCTGCTGCGGGTGCTGCAGGACCACGAGGTCAGGCCGCTGGGCACCGCGCAGGCGCACCATGTCGACTTCGTGCTGATGTGCGCAACCCACCGCGACCTCGGCGCGATGGCCGACGCCGGCACCTTCCGCACGGACCTGTATTTCCGGCTGCAGCACTTCACCGTCGAGCTGCCGGCGCTGCGCGACCTTCCCGACGCGGCCGATCGCATCGACCAGCTGCTGTCGGCTGTCTTTCCTGACGCCGACGCGGTGCTGAGCGCGCAGGCACGCGAGGCGCTGTGCGGCTATTCCTGGCCGGGAAACTGGCGGCAGGTCGTCGCCGCGAGCCAGACGCTCGCCGCGTTGGTGCCATTGGACGGACGCATCGAGCTGGCCGACCTGCCGCCGGCCATTCGCCGGCATTGGCAGGCGCGATCGGCGCGGCGCCCGGTCGAAGTCGAGCGTGCCGCAGTCGACGCCCCGGCGCGCGCGCCGGCGGCCGGCGACGACCGGGTGAGCCTGCGGGAGCTCACCGCGGCGGCGATCGACGAGGCGATCGCCGCCTGCGAAGGCAACATCAGCCGCGCCGCGCGGCAACTGGGCGTCCACCGCAGCACGCTGTACCGCCACGGCACCGGCGGTCGCGACCGGCGCTGACCGGCTGCCGGCGGCCCGGAGCGCCCGCCTCGGCCACTCACTCGGCGTCGGGCTGCTGGTCGGGCGCGGCGCGGCGGAACGCCTCCACGCTCTCGCATTGCCGCACGATGCGGGCGATGGTCGGTAGGTGGTCGAAGCGGCAGTGGAAGCGTCGCGCGTTCGCGATCTGCGGCACCAGGCAGCAGTCGGCCAGCGTCGGCGCGTCGCCGTGGCAGAACGCGCCGGTCCGCGGGTCGTCCGCGAGCATGCGCTCGACCGCGGCGAGCCCGCGCTCCACCCAATGGCAGTACCAGGCCGACTTCTGCGCCTCGGTGATGCCGAGCGTGCCCGTCAGGTACTGCAGCACACGCAGGTTGTCGATGGGATGGATGTCGCAGGCGATGGTCTGCGCGATCGAGCGGATGCGCGCCCGGTCGGCCGGCGTGCCCGGCAGCAGCGGCGGCGCCGGATGCGTCTCGTCGAGGTACTCGATGATCGCCAGCGACTGCGACAGCGTCAGCGCGCCGTCCTGCAGCGTCGGCACGGTTTCGTTGGGATTGAGCGCGCGGTAGGCGTCGGAATGCTGTTCGCCGCCGTTGCGGGCCAGGTGCACCGGGACGGCGGTGTAATCCAGGCCCTTGAGGTGCAGCGCGATGCGCACCCGGTAGGCAGCCGAACTGCGGTAGTAGGTGTAGAGGTTCATGCGGCTGCCGGCGTGTGGTCCGGGGCTCAGGCTGGCAGGGCGGCGACGCGGTTGTCGATGGCGCCGAAGATGCTCCGCCCGGACTCGTCGAGCATCTCGATGCGCACCCGGTCGCCGTCTCGGAGGAAGGGCGTGGACGGCTCGCCCTGATCGATGGTCTCGTAGGTCCGCACCTCGGCGATGCAGGCGTAGCCGGCGCCGCCGTGCTCGACCTTCGATCCCCACAGCCCGCCCTGCTTGTTCGACACCGTGCCCGATCCGACGATGCTGCCGGCCTCCAGGTCGCGGGTGGCCGCCGCGTGGGCGATCAGCCGGCCGAAATCGAAGGTCATGTCGACCCCGGCGTCCGGCCGTCCGAACAGCGTACCGTTGACGTGGACGAGCAGCGGCCGGTGCAGCTTCGCTCCGCGCCACGCCGCGCCGAGCTCGTCGGGCGTCACCGCGACCGGACTGAACGCCGAGGCCGGCTTGCTCTGGAAGAAGCCGAAGCCCTTGGCGAGCTCGGCCGGGATGAGGTTGCGCAACGACACGTCGTTGACCAGCATCACCAGCCGGATCGCCTGCGCGCAGTCGTCCGGCGACGTGCCCTGCGCGACATCGCCGGTGACCACCGCGACCTCGGCCTCGAAGTCGATTCCCCAGCGTTCCTGCGCGACGATGGCATCGCAGGGGCCGATGAAGCTGTCGGAGCCGCCCTGGTACATCAGCGGGTCGGTGTGGAACGAGGCCGGCATGTCGGCCTTGCGTGCCTTGCGCACCAGTTCGACGTGGTTGACGTAGGCCGAGCCGTCGGCCCATTGGTAGGCGCGCGGCAGCGGCGAATGGCAGGCCGCCGGGTCGAA
>JAKAIB010000117.1 GCA_021814605.1 Pseudomonadota bacterium
CGATGGAGGTGCGCCTGGCCTGCGTCGTGGGCACGCTCGCGGAGCTCCAGGCCAAGCTGGGTCGATACCTGGCGGGCGACAAGGACATCGACGGGCTCCACCGCGGGGAAGTCCGGCGCGACAAGGACGAGTTGGCCACCGAAGAGGAGCTCGAGGCCATGCTCTGCGCGTGCGCGGCATCGGGCCAGCCGCACCGGCTCGTGGCCTTGTGGACGCAGGGCCTCGCCTTCGACTGGACGCGGCTGCACGGAGCAGCGATGCCGCGGCGGATCAGCCTGCCGACCTATCCGTTCGCCAAGGAACGGTATTGGGTGCCGTCGGCGCGGCCGGCGCTTGCAGCGAGCCGCAGCGACGTCGACGCGCCGCTGCATCCGCTCCTGCACCGCAAGACCTCCAGACCGGCGGAACGGCAGTTCCCGGAAGGGCTGTACAAATGAACCCCGGCCTGGCCTACGGCACCGCGAACGCCGGACGGATTCATCGGCACGACGAGCGGGCAGTCGTCTCGGACGGCGACAAGCCCATCGTATTTCTGTTCTCGGGCCAGGGATCGCAGTATTACCGCATGGGAATGGACCTCTACGAGTCCGAGCCGCGATTCCGCCATCACTTCGACGTGCTGGACGAGATGGCCCGCGACCTCTGCGGCCAATCGATCCTCGCGCTGATCCGCGATGCGCGCAGGACGCCGTCCGATGCTTTCACCGATGTTCCGACCTCGAGCGTGGCCATCTATCTCGTGGAACGCGCGCTGACCCGATGCCTGGCCGACCATGGCATCGAGCCGGCGATGTGCATCGGGTCGAGCATGGGCATGTATGCCTCGTTCACGGCGGCCGGCTGCCTCGCCGAGGAAAAGGCGGTGGCCTTCCTGTTCGAACAAGGCCGGGCCTTCGCGCAGATCTGCGAGCCGGGTGGCATGATCGCCGTCCTCGGCGATCCCGAGATCCATCTGCGCGAGCCCGAGCTGCACCGGACCGCCGACTTGGCCGGCATCAACTTCGACAACGGCTTCGTGGTCTCCGCCCGGGCCGGCGATCTTCCGGGACTGTGCGCGTTGCTGAAGTCCTTGAAGCTGGCGCATCAGGAGATCCCGGTCTCGCGACCGTTCCACTCACGTTGGATCGAGCCGGCGAAGGCTAGGCTCGAGACCTTGGCCGCGCCGTTCGCCGGAGCACGGCCCGCGATCCCGGTGGCCTGCTGCGCGAAGCGGGGCTTCGTCGAGCGCCTCGAGGTCTCGGACCTCTGGGACATCGCGAGGAAGCCGATCCTGTTCCGCGACACCGTCCGGCATCTCGAGGCTTCCGGGCCCCATCGCTACGTGGACGTCGGCCCCTCCGGGACGCTGGCCACGATGCTGAAGTACGTGCTGTCGCCGGGCGGCGGGTCGGAATGCCGCTCCATCCTGAGCCCGTTCGGCCACGGCGCGAAGAGACTCGCGGAGCTGATCCCGGCCCTGCGGGCGACGCGAACCGCATGAGCCCGTCCCCCGAGCGTCCGCTGCAACGCGGCGCAGAGATTTCCTGAAACGTCCTGGCGCAGCGTACCGCATCGCCTCATCCTGAACCGGAGCCTGTCCATGCCCACCGTCAACCGCCAGATCCTGCTCGTCTCGCGCCCCACCGGAGAGCCGGGCGTCGACAACTTCAGGCTTGTCGAGGCACCTCTCGGCACGCTGAAGGATCGCGAGGTGCTGGTCCGCAACCATTTCCTGAGCCTCGACCCTTACATGCGAGGCCGCATGAGCGAGGCCAGGAGCTACGCCGAGCCGCAGCCGCTCGGCCAGGTGATGCTCGGGGCCACGGTGGGCGAGGTGCTCGAGTCGAGGCACCCGTTCTTCCGGCCCGGCGACAAGGTGATGGGCATGGGAGGCTGGCAGGAATACTCGGCCATCAATGCCGACCAGCGAGGCGCGCTGCAGAAGGCCGACGCCACGCGCCTGCCGCTGTCGGCCTATCTCGGCGCCGTCGGCATGCCGGGGGTCGCTGCCTGGTACGGCCTTGTCCGCATCATCGCGCCGAAGGCCGGCGAGACGGTGGTCGTGAGCTCCGCGGCGGGCTTGGTGGGCACGGTCGTCGGCCAGCTCGCGAAGGCGCGCGGCTGCCGCGTCGTGGGCATCGCGGGCGGCCCCGAGAAATGTCGCGCGGTCGTGGAGGAGCTGGGTTTCGACGCGTGCGTCGACTACCGCCGGTACCCCGACCTCGCCTCGATGAGCCGCGCCCTGGAAGCCGCGTGCCCGACCGGCATCGACGGCTATTTCGAGAACGTCGGCGGCATGCTCCTGGATGCAGTGCTGCTGTGCGCGAACAACTTCGCCCGCATCGCGCTGTGCGGAATGATCGCCGGCTACAACGGCGAGCCCGCGCCGGTCACGCAGCTGCAGCTGATGCTCACCAAGCGGATGAAGGCCGAGGGCTTCATCGTCATCGAGCAGGTGCAGGTGTGGCCGGAGGCCTTGCAGGAGCTCGGCGCCATGGTGGCCGCCGGCAAGCTGAAGTACCACGAGACGATCACGCAAGGCATCGCGAACGCCCCGAGAGCGTTCCTCGACATGCTCCAGGGCAGGCGCCATGGCAAGCATCTCGTGAAGTTCTGAAGTCGCGCCGATCGGAACGACGTCCCGCGAAGCCGCCAGCGGCGGGTCGCCCGCCGCCGCCCGCAGGGCGCGTCCGCTCAATCCAAACGAATGGGAATCGCCATGTCGATTGCAAATCAAGAAGTGTCCTCCGCCTCTTTCGAGCGGGGTGGCGCGCCCGGCCTTGCGGGCACGGGCTTGCGCGATGCCGCCCTCCGCGTCGATCCCGGGTCTCTCGGCAGCGCCGCCTTTCGGCGCGAATACGGTTTGCGGTATGCCTATTGCGCGGGCTCGATGTACAAGGGTGTCGGCTCCAAGGAACTCGTCGTCGCCATGGGCCGGCGCGGCATGATGGGATTCCTGGGCACCGGCGGGCTCAGGCCCGCGCAGGTCGAGGAGGCCATCCGCTACATCAAGGCGGCGCTGGCCGACGGGCAGGCGTACGGGATGAACCTGCTGGCCGACCCGATGCGGCCGGAACAGGAGGACCGCGCCGTCGACCTGTATCTGCGCGAGCAGATCCGCACGGTGGAGGCGTCCGCGTTCATGCAGGTCTCCCCGAGTCTCGTCCGGTACCGGCTTTCCGGCCTCACCCGCAATTCGGCCGGAGAGATAGAGATCCCGAACCGGATCATCGCCAAGGTCTCCCGGCCGGAAGTGGCGGCCGTCTTCATGCAGCCGGCGCCGGCGCAGATCGTCGAGAAGCTGGTGGCCGCAGGGCGGCTCACGCCGCAGGAAGCGATGCTCGGCCGGGAAATTCCGCTCGCCCAGGACATCTGCGTGGAGGCGGATTCGGGGGGGCACACCGACCAGGGCGTCGCCTACGCGTTGATGCCTGCGATGATCGCGCTGCGCAAACGCATCATGGCCGAACACGCGTACCGTGAGCCGATCCGCATCGGCGCGGCCGGCGGGATCGGAACTCCTGACGCAGCGGCCGCGGCCTTCATCCTCGGCGCCGATTTCATCGTGACCGGCTCGATCAACCAATGCACGGTGGAGGCCGGCACCAGCGATGCCGTCAAGGACCTCCTGCAGCAGATCAACGTGCAGGATACGGCCTACGCGCCGGCCGGCGACATGTTCGAGATGGGCGCACGGGTCCAGGTCCTGAAGAAGGGGCTGCTGTTCCCGGTGCGGGCCAACAAGCTCTACGAGGTCTACCAACGCTTCGGCTCGCTGGAGGAGATCGACGAGAAGACGCGCGTGCAGATCCAGGAGAAATACTTCAAGCGGACGTTCGACGAGGTGTGGCGCGAGGTGACGGAACACTACGCCGCGACGCACCCCGCCGCATTGGCCGCCGCTGAACGCAGCCCCAAGCAGAAGATGGCGCTCGTCTTTCGCTGGTACTTCGTCCATTCCACCCGACTGGCGCTGAACGGCAGCCCCCAGGTGTCGGACTACCAGGTCCATTGCGGCCCCGCCCTGGGGGCGTTCAACCAGTGGGTCCTGGGCACCGGGTTGGAGGACTGGCGCCAACGACGGGTCGCCGACATCGCCGAATCGATCATGGAAGGCGCGGCCGAGGTGCTGTCCTCCCGCATGGCCGGCTTCATGAACATCGGCTGACGAGCGCGGCGATCCGCGCGGCGTCCACCGCCGGGAACGAGCCGCGACGTCGCCTTCGTACGTGGCGGGCCTCGCGCGCCGGGGCCCGGATTTCAGAGAAAACAAACTCAGGGAAAGACCAGATGCTGGATCTCGTCAACGGATTTTCCAACGGCTGGGTCGTCGCGCCGGTGGTCCGCGCTTTCGCGCAACGTGAAATCTTCGCGCTGCTGCAGCAGCGGCCGATGTCGCTCGACGAACTGGTGCGCCACTGCCGCGGCAACGCGGGGCATTTGCATGCCGGGCTGCGCCTGCTGGACGAACTGGGCTGGGTAGACGCCACGCCCGGCGGCCTGTACACCGCAAGCGCGGATGCCGTGGCCGCCGCGTCGCTGCATGACGAACTGGACGCGGTACTTCCCTTCGCGATGGCCCCGGCGCCGCTGAAGGCCGCGGCGGCGGCGCTGCCCCGCTGGCTCGCGCGCTGCAACGCCGATTGGGCGGGCGCGCATCGGATGATGGCGCCCGTCTTGGACGGCGCCGTGCTCGCGCCGCTGCTGGCGCAGCTGTACGGCCTGGGAGAGCGCGTGCTCGAGTGTCCGCCGGAGACGGACGGCGTGCTGGCAGCCGCTTGGCGCGCAGTGCACGCCTTGTTCGTGCAGCGCGGCTGGGGACGCATGGCCGGGGCCGGCTTCGAGCTCCAGCCGGCAGGACGGAGCCTGCTGTCCAGCTGCGGGGCCCTGGGCACGATCGTGTCCTATGCGCCGATGTTCCACCGGATGGAAGACCTGCTGTTCGGCCAGGCGCAGGCCGTGTTCGGCGTCGACGCGCAGGGGCATGAGAGCCACGTCGACCGCACGCTCAACGTCACCGCCAGCGGCGTGCAGCACCAGAGCCTGTTCGCCGAGCTGGACGCGCTGATCGTCGAGATGTTCGACCGGACGCCCCTGGAGGCCCAGCCGCGCTACGTGGCGGACATGGGCTGCGGGGACGGCAGTCTTCTCAAGCGCATCCACGACCTGGTGACCACGCGGACCTTGCGCGGACGGTCGCTGTCCTCGCACCCCCTCACGCTGATCGGCATCGACTACAACGAGTTGTCGCTGCAGGCCACGGGGCGCACCCTGACGGGAACGCCGCATCTGCTCGTCCAGGGAGACATCGCGGATCCGCAAGGCCTGATGGTGAGCCTGGCCGCGCGAGGCATCACCGACCCGGAACGGATCCTGCACGTGCGGACCTTCCTGGATCACGACCGCCCCTTCGTGCCCGTGCGGGACGAGGCCGCGGCGCTTCGGCGTCGGCGGCACGTCTACACCGGGGTGTACGTGGCGCGCGACGGCAGCGAAGTCGAAGCGACGCATGCGGTGCAGTCCCTGGTGGAGCACCTGCGGCGCTGGCACGACGTCGTCTCCGGCTTCGGGCTGGTCCTGCTCGAAGTGCACTGCCTGCGCCCGCAGACCGTGCGTGCGCTTCGCGACCAGACCGAGAGCGCCCACTACGATGCCTTCCACGCGTTCTCGCGCCAGCAGCTGGTCGAGGCCCCCGTCTTCCTGATGGCCGCCGCGGAGGCGGGCCTGTTTCCGGAAGCCGGTGCATCGCGGTGCATTCCCGTGACCGCGGACTTCACGCGGGTCTCGCTGCATCGTCTGACGCCCAGGCCGTACATCGTTCGCCATCCCGCCCCGGAAGACCTGCCGGAGCTGATTCAGCTCGATCGTGCGAGCCAGCCCGAGCGCCTGCACACGCCGGCCGCGGTGCTCGAAGGTCGGGTGCGGAACCATCCCCAGGGGCAACTTGTCCTGGAGCTCGACGGCCGCATCGTCGCCGCGCTCTACTCGCAGCGCATCGAATCGATGGACGTGCTGCGCACGGCCCGGCATCGCGATCTCGACGCCTTGCACCGGGCGCAGGGGCGCTGGGTCCAGCTGCTGGGCCTCTACGTGCTGCCGCAGATGCAGGGCCAGGGCTACAGCGACGTCCTGATCGATCTCATGCTCGTCTACTGCACCGCGCTGGACGGCGTGCAGGCGGTGACCGGCGTGACGCGATGCGCGAACTTCGTGCAGCACAAGGCGACCTGCGACATCGCTACCTACCTCGCGCGACCGGCCGGACAGGACCGTTGGCAGGACCCGATGCTGCATTTCCATGCGTCGCACGGCGCGCTGATCCGGGAGGTGCTGCCACAATTCCGGCCGGAGGACACCGACAACGACGGCGCGGGCGTCCTGATCGAATACCGCCTGCGCGGCGAGGGACCGGCGGTCGCCGAGGCCCGGGTCGAGGCCCCGGGCGGCGACCGACCGTCCGCCGACGGCGACCGGATCGAGACCCGGGTGCGCGAGCTGGTGTGCCGGGTCCTCGGGCGCGACAGGGCTGCGGCCTATGACCAGCATGTGCCGTTGATGGAGATCGGCCTGGGCTCGCTCGAGCTGCTCGAGTTGCGTCGGCTACTGGGCAGCAGCATGGGCGAGTCCTTGCCGGCGACGTTCCTGTTCAGCTACGGGACGCCTGCGGCGATCGCCGACTACTTCGCGGCCCGGGCCGCAAGCCGCCCCGCGGCAGTCGCGGGGCCGGCGCCGTCGCCCGCCGTGCGCGACGTACCGCCCGTGGAGCCGGCGCCCGAAGTGTGGCCGCCCGAGGAAGCGGCGGAAACGGCCATCGCGATCGTAGGCATGGCGTGCCGCATGCCTGGCGGCGCGGACACGCCGGAGCTATTCTGGCAAGGCTTGCTCGAAGCGCGCGATAGGGTGGGTGCCGTGCCCGCGAACCGGCCCGCGCTTCGCTGGCAGGGTGCCTTCCTGCACGACGTCGAGTGCTTCGACGCCGCGTTCTTCCGCATTTCGCCGCGCGAGGCCCAATTGCTGGATCCCCAGCAGCGGCTGTTGCTCGAAGTGGCGTGGGAGACCCTCGAGTCGGCCGCAATCGCGCCCGCGGCCCTGCGCGGCAAGCGCATGGGTGCCTTCGTCGGCATCATGGGCAGCGACTACGAATCTCTGATCGCCACCCAGGGCTCGGACGCCGACATCAACGCGCAGTTCGCCACGGGCAATGCCTGTTCGGTGGCGGCGGGCCGGCTGGCGTACTTCTTCGATTGGCAGGGGCCGGCGCTCAGCATCGACACGGCATGCAGTTCCTCGCTCGTGGCGGTGCACACCGCCTGCCGCAGCCTGTTGGACCGGGAATGCGATGCGGCCCTGGCCGCCGGTGTGAACCTGCTGCTGGACGACAAGCGCTTCATCGCGTTCGAGAACGCGGGGATGCTGTCGCCCGACGGGCGTTGCAAGACCTTCGATGCCTCGGCCAACGGCTATGTGCGAGGCGAAGGGTGCGCAGCGGTGCTGCTCAAGCGCTTGGCCGATGCACGGGCCGACGGCGACCGCATTCTTGCCGTGATCCGGGGCAGTGCGATCAACCAGGACGGCAGCAGCAGCGGCCTCACCGCACCGAACCAGCGGGCGCAGCAGGCGCTGATCGAAGCCGCGCTGGAACGGGCGGGCCTGGCGCCTCGGCAGATCGGCTACCTCGAGGCGCACGGCACGGGCACCAAGCTGGGCGACCCGATCGAGGTACTGGCAGTAGCCGAAGCCTTGTGCCCGGGACGCCCGCAGGACGCGCCGTTGCTGATCGGATCCGCCAAGAGCGCCATCGGGCACCTGGAGGCCGCCGCAGGCATCGCGGGCCTGATCAAGGCAGTGCAGGCCGTCCGGCACGGCGTGATCCCGCCGCAACTGCATTTCTCCCAGCCCAATCCGCACATCCCCTGGGATCGCCTGCCGGTGCAGGTTGTCGCCCGAGCTCAGGCCTGGCCCGCGGGGGCGAGGCGGGCAGGCGTCAGTTCCTTCGGCTTCAGCGGCACCAATGCGCATGTGATCATCGAGGAATACCGGCCGCCGCTGCGAGGCACCGTGCCGGCGGCGAGGCCGGTGCTGGTGGTGTTGTCGGCCCGGCGCGAGGATCGGCTGCTGGAAGCGGTGCGCAGGCTGCTCGAGCACCTGGAGCGGCAGGGCTGCACCGACGCCGACCTCGCCGACATCGCGTACACGCTGCAGGTGGGACGCGAGGCGATGAAGGTTCGGCTGGCGTGCGTGGCGAGCACGCTCGCGGAGCTGAAGTCTCGGCTCGGCCGGTACCTCGCGGGAGAGACGGCGGTCGTCGGGCTCCATCGAGGCGAGGTCCGGCGCGACAGGGCGGAGCAGCCGGAGTCGTTGGACGGACGGTCCGCAACCGCGGCGTGGCCTTCCGAGGAGCGGCTGTGCGAGATCGCGCAACGATGGGTGCTGGGCTTGGCATTCAATGCCGGAGAACTTCACGGCGATTCGGCGCCGCGACGGATCGGCCTGCCGACCTACCCGTTCGCACGCGAACGGCACTGGGTATCGCGGGCGCAGACGCCTGTGCCCACCGGGGCTGGCGTCGAACGACGCCTGCATCCGCTGATGCATCGCAACACGTCCAGCATGGCCGAGCAGCGGTTCAGCTCGCTCTTCACGGGTGAGGAATTCTTCCTCGCGGACCATGTCGTCAAAGGTCGGCGCATGCTGCCCGGCGTCGCCTACCTCGAGCTGGCGCGGGCGGCGGTGGCGCAGGCGCTCGAGCTCGCGCCCTCGCGCGTGCGGGAGCTCCGGCTGGAGCAAGTGGTGTTCGCGCAGCCCGTCGTGGTGGCCGACTCGCCGGTGGAGGTGCACATCGCGTTGACGCCTCGAGACGGCGGGGCGATCGGCTTCGAGGTGCAGACACGGGCCGCGGGCGAGGAGCGGCCGACGGTGCATGCCCAAGGCCGTGCCCGGCTCTCCGCGGCGGTCGATGCCCCGGTCGAGGATCTGGCGCGGCTGCGGTCGCAATGCCCGCAGGCGTTCACGTCCGAAGCGTGCTACGCGGCGTTCGCGCGCATGGGCCTGGCCTACGGGCCGGCCTTCCGAGCGCTGGCCGGGGTCCGCGTCGGCCAGGATGCGGCCGGTCGGCCTTTGGCCGTCGGCGAGCTGGTGCTGCCCGAGGCGTCGCCTGATCTTTCGGGATCCTTTGTGCTGCCGCCGAGCCTGCTGGACGGCTTGTTGCAGGCCTCGATGAGCCTGGCCTTGGGCGATCCGCAGGACAAGCCGGCACTGCCGTTCGCGATCGAGTCGGTGGAGCTGTTCGCCCCCGTGCCGGCGACGGCGGTCGCCGTGATCCGCCAGGGCCCAGGGGGCCAGCACGGTGGCGGGGTGGCGAAGATGGACCTGGCGTTGGCCGACGCGCAGGGCCGGGTGTGCATGCGGCTCGTCGGCTTCAGCAGCCGCGTGCTGGGGACGCAGGTGTCGGCGAAGCCGGGCGCGCCGGCGCCGGCGCCTGCGACCATGCCGGTCGGCCCGCTGAC
>JAKAIB010000118.1 GCA_021814605.1 Pseudomonadota bacterium
GTCGGCGTCCTGGGGACTGCAGGCCGGCGCGCAGGCCTACCGCTACGCGGTGTTCCTGATGGACGACAAGGCCGTGCAGTATCTGCACCGGTCGGACGGCTGGGAGATCGGTGTCGGCCCGACCGTGGTGGCGCTGGATGAAGGCGCCGCGCGCAACCTGTCGACGACCACAGCCCGCGCCGACGCCTATGCGTTCATCTTCGACCAGCAGGGCCTGATGGCCAGCCTGAGCATCGAAGGCACGAAGATCTCGCAA
The DNA here is from genome assembly GCA_021814605.1 of Pseudomonadota bacterium. GTDB lineage: Bacteria > Pseudomonadota > Gammaproteobacteria > Burkholderiales > Burkholderiaceae_C > Thiomonas. Next base: position 257 of record JAKAIB010000118.1, read on the forward strand.
ATCGCGAAATGATCGTCCCGGCGCGGACGGCCGGGCGGTACGGCCGCGCTGCGGCACAATGCGGGCGATTCCGCGTGGCCCGCCGTGCCGGGCCGTTTCCACCCCGATCCGTGCCGTGACCTCCGCAAGCTCCGCCCCCATTCCCTCGATCACCGATGCCAACGCTGCCGAATTCGTCCGCTTCGCGGTCGAATCCGGCGTGATCGCGTTCGGCGAGTTCATCACCAAGGCCGGGCGCGCGTCGCCGTACTTCTTCAACGCCGGCCTGTTCGACGACGGCGCCAAGCTCGGCCGGCTGGCGCAGTTCTACGCCCGTGCGCTGCTCGACAGCGGGATCGCGTTCGACATGCTGTTCGGCCCGGCATACAAGGGCATCCCGCTCGGCGCGGTGGTCGCCGTGGAGCTGGCGCGGCTGGGGCGCAACGTCGGCTTTGCCTACAACCGCAAGGAGGCGAAGGACCACGGCGAAGGCGGTTCGACGGTCGGTGCGCCGCTGCGCGGCCGGGTGGTCATCGTCGACGACGTGATCTCGGCCGGAACCGCCACCGGCGAATCGGTGCGGCTGATCCGCGCCGCCGGCGCCGAACCGGCCGCGGTGCTGATCGCCCTCGACCGCCAGGAGAAGGCCGCGATCGCCGGACGGACGCTGGACGAATCGGCGGTGCAGCACGTCAGCCGCGAATACGGGCTGCCGGTGGTGGCGATCGCCAACCTCGACACCCTGCTGCGTTACCTGCAGGCCGGCGGCAGCGCCGACCTGGCCCGCTGGCTGCCGGCCGTGCAGCGCTACCGCGACGCCTACGGCGTCTGAGCCGCGACCCCGGGGCCGGCGATGGTGGCGGGATCGCGTCTGCGGGTCTCGTTCTCCGCGCTGCTGCTGTGGGGCTTCGGGCTGGTCGCGTTGCCGCTGCTGGTCGGGCTGGGCGCCACCGCCTACCTGTTCGACCAGGTGGCGACGCAGGCGCGCGATGCCATCGCCGTGGCGGTGCAGCTCACCCGCAGTTCGCGCGAACTGGCCCAGGACATCGACGACCTGCAGCGCGCCAGCGGCCAGTTCCTGGTGCTGCGCGACGCGGCACTGCGCGCCGGGGTCGACACCGCGCACGGCAACTTCACCCGCGACGCGCGGCAGCTCGGCGACGCGCCGCTGCCGGCGCCCGAACAGCGCACCCTCGCCATCCTGCGCCACCGCGAGGCCGCCACCTACGCCGCAGTCACCGCGGGCGACGGCAACGGCGCGGCCGCGTTCTCGGCGCTCAATCCGGCATTCGACGCCATGCGCGCCGGAGCCGGCGAACTCGTGGTGCACAGCAATGCGCTGGTCGACGCGCAGGAAAAGCGGCTGCAGCGGGCGTCACGCGCCGTCTGGTCGGCGCTGCTCGGGCTGGGCGCCGTCAGCGTGACGCTGTCGGTGGCGCTGGCGCTGCTGGTGTCGTGGCGGCTGAGCCGTCCGCTACGCGAGATCAAGCAGGCCATCCGCAGCCTCGGCGAAGGCCGGCTGGACCGCGCACCCGACGTGCGCGGGCCGCGCGACCTGGTCGACCTCGGGGTCCAGCTCGACTGGCTGCGCCGCCGGCTGGCGGAGCTCGAGGCACAGAAGATCCAGCTGCTGCGGCACGTGTCGCACGAATTGAAGACGCCGTTGACCTCGCTGAAGGAAGGCGTCGACCTGCTGTCCGAAGGCGTCGCCGGACCGCTCAACGACGAGCAGCAGTCGATCGCCGGCATCATGCGCGGCAATGTCCGCGACCTGCACCAGCGCATCGACAGCCTGATCCGCTACGACAGCGCGCTGCACGATCCGACGCCGCTGCAGTGGTCGACGTTCTCGCTGCGCGGCCTGCTCGCCGGACTGGTCCGGCGCAACCATCTGACCTTGCGCGCCCGGGACGTGCGGGTGGACTACGATTGCCCCGCGCTGCAGCTGCGCGCCGATCGCGCCAAGCTCGAGAGCCTGTTCGAGAACCTGCTGGTCAACGCCATCCGGTTCAGCCCGCAGGGCGGGCACATCGGCATCACGGCGACGCAGGTCGCGGAGGGCGTCGAGGTGCGCATCGCCGATCAGGGGCCGGGCGTCGCCGCCGAAGACCGGGCGCTGCTGTTCCAGCCGTTCTTCCAGGGGCGCAACCAGCCGCCCGCCGGTGCGCTGCGCGGCACCGGTCTGGGCCTGGCGCTGTCGCGGCAGTATGCGCAGATGCACGGCGGCACGCTCGAACTGATCGACCAGCCGGGCGCCGGCGCGGTGTTCCGTGTGGTCCTCCCCTTGCCACCCCCATGAAATCCTTCCGTCCGTTCCGATCCGCCGCGCTGCTCCTGGCCGCCACGCTGGCGGGGTGCGCCGTCCCCCCCGCGATGCTGCGCCCGGCCGCGCCGGCGAAGCCCGCTGCCGCGCCGGCGCGGCACGGCGCCGACGAACTCGACGCCGCGATGGTCGGCCGGGTGCTGCGCGAATCGCCGCAGTCGCCGGGTCCGGCGCTGCAGGCGCGCGTCCAGTCGCTGATCGCGCTGGGCAAGACCCGCACCGCGGGCGAGCAGCTCCAGCTGGCGATGCTGCTGCTGATCCGGGACGACGGTCACGACCTCGATCGCGCACAGAACTTGCTTGAATCGCTGCAGCCCGTCGCGGCCGATGCCGCGGCGGCCAACTTCATCCTGCTGTTGCTGCACCAGGCGCAGCAACAGCGCGCGCTCGCCCAGGCGCAGCAGAGTGCCCAGACGCTGCAGAAGCAGATCGACCAGATCAAGTCGCTCGAGACGCAGCTGCAGAACCGGGCGCACTAGCGCGTCTGCCGCAGCCCCGGGCCGCGCACCAAGACCCTGGACTCGGAGGAGACATTCATGTCCGCGACCGTACTCGTCGTCGATGATGACGCGGATCTGCGACAACTGCTGGCCATCCGGCTGCGCTCGGCCGGCTACAAGCCGATCACCGCGGCCAGCGGCGCCGAAGCCCTCGGCAGCCTGGCGTCGACCCGGCCGCATGCGGTGATCACCGACCTGCGCATGGAGGGCATGGACGGCATCGCGCTGTTCGAGCACATCCGCGAGCAGGACCCGGCGCTGCCGGTGATCATCCTCACCGCGCACGGCACCATCCCGGACGCCGTCGACGCGACGCAGCGCGGGGTGTTCGGCTTCCTCACCAAGCCATTCGAGGCGCGCGAACTGCTGGCGCTGCTGCAGCGCGCGGTCGCGCTGCAGCCCCAGCGCGCCGCCGAGGCGCCCCCCTCCAAGGCCTGGCGGGCCGCCATCCTGACGGCCAATCCGCGCATGCTGGCGCTGCTGTCCGAGGCTGAACTGGTCGCGCGCAGCGACGCCAGCGTGCTGATCCGCGGCGAGTCGGGCACCGGCAAGGAACTGCTGGCGCAGGCCATCCACCGGGCGAGCCCGCGCCATGCCGCGCCATTCGTGGCAATCAACTGCGCCGCGATCCCCGAGACGCTGCTCGAGTCCGAGCTGTTCGGCCACGCCAAGGGCGCGTTCACCGGCGCCGTACAGGCGCGGACCGGGCTGTTCCAGCAGGCCAACGGCGGAACGCTGTTCCTCGACGAGATCGGCGACATGCCGCTGCCGCTGCAGGTCAAGCTGCTGCGCGTGCTGCAGGAGCGGCAGGTCCGCCCGCTCGGCGGCGCGCAGGCGGTGGATGTCGACGTGCGCGTGGTGTCGGCGACCCACCGCGACCTCGACCGCGCCGTCGCCGACGGCGAGTTCCGCAGCGACCTGTTCTACCGCCTCAACGTCGTCGGCCTGCAGTTGCCGCCGCTGCGCGAGCGCCGCGAGGACATCGCGATGCTGGCCCAGCACGCGCTGCAGGAACTCGCGCCGAAGCTGCACCGCCGCGTCACCGGGTTCACCGCCGACGCGCTGGACCTGCTGCAGCGGCAGGAATGGCCGGGCAACGTCCGCCAGTTGCTGAACGTCGTCGAGCAATGCTGCGCGCTCAGCACCACCAGCCGGATCCCGGCGACTTCGGTTGCCCGGGCGCTGCAGCACAAACCCGGCTCGCTGCTGCCGTTCGCGCAGGCACGCGAGGCATTCGAGCGCAATTACCTGGCGCAACTGCTCAAGATGACCAACGGTCACGTCGCGCAGGCCGCACGCCTGGCGCAACGCAACCGCACCGACTTCTACCGGCTGCTGTCCAAGTACCACCTGGACCCGGCGCGCTTCAAGTCGCCGGCGGGGGATGCCGACAAGCTCGAATGAATCGCGCATCGGGCAAACCTGACCGCCGGTTTGCGTCGCTGATGCGCGACAAAAAATGGCAGGCAAATCGGGAACTTGGCGAATACGGCGATTTCGCGTCGCGGTTTCCGAACGGATTGCCCGCGGCACGCGGAGTGACTCCCCCTCACCGCAGGGGACCGCGCAGCGGTTCCAGAGGGCGAACCGGCCCTGGCACGGCGATTGCTGCATGGCGGCATGGTCGCGGACCGTCCGGTTCCGCAATCGATGCCACGGAGATCCGCATGCTGCCAGCATCCCAGACTATCCACCGACGCCCCGACCCGGCCGCCACGCAGTTCGCGGCATTTCTTGACGACGCGGCCACTCGCATGGACGACCTGCGGCTGCGCGCCCGGCTGGAGCAGCGGCTGGGGAATTCGTCGCTGCGTCGCGTTGCCCTCGACATGACGGTCGCCGGCGGCCTGGTGCAACTGCGCGGCCGCGTTCGCGACGCCCGGCTGCGGTCGCACCTCGAGTGGCTGGCATTCACGACGCCCGGCGTCACCGCCGTCTGCAGCGAGTGGAGCACGGACGCGCCGGACGGGACCGCCCCCGTGGAGTGCCCCTGCACCTGATCCGACGACCCCAGACCCGCCGCCGAATCCGTAAACCAGTTCCTGTCGCCCCCAGCGTTTCCGCCGATCCCCCCGATGGTGGAACGCTTTTTCCGCCGCAGCCTCGCGCTGCGGCGTTTTCTTTTCTGCCTGCCGCGCCGGCCTCAGGTGCCGCCGACGTAGGGATTGCTGCGGCGCTCCTCGCCGAAGGTCGACTCCGGGCCGTGGCCGGGGATGAACACCGTGTCGTCGCCCATCGGCCACAGGCGCTGGACGATGCTGTCGAGCAACTGCCGCTGGCTGCCGCCCGGAAGATCGGTCCGCCCGATCGACCCGGCGAACAGCACGTCGCCCACCCAGCAGCGTCGCGCCTCGGGCTGGTGGAACACCACGTGCCCCGGGGTATGCCCGGGGCAATGGCGCACGCGGAACTGCAGACCGCCGAGCTGCAGCGTGTCGCCGTCGACCAGCCAGCGTTCGGGCGTGAATGCGCGCGCCGGCGGGAATCCGAACATGTGCGCCTGCTGCGGCAGCGCGTCGATCCAGTACTGGTCCGCGGCATGCGGGCCGATGATGGGCACGCCGGCGCGCTCGGCCACCTCGCCGGCGGCACCGGCATGGTCGATGTGCGCGTGCGTCAGCCACACCGCGCGCAGCGTCACCGCCTCGCTGCGCACGGTATCGAGCAGCCGGTCCGCCTCTCCGCCGGCATCGACGAGCACGGCGTCGCGGGTGGCGTCATCCCAAAGCAGCGAACAGTTCTGGGCAAAGGCGGTGACTGGAAGAACGCGGTAGCGCAGCATGGCAAGAAGAGAGGGAGCCAATAACAAAGTCTCAAAAAACAGAACAGAGTTTCAAAGAGCACCGACCGGACGTTCGGGATTTTGAGAACATGGTTTCAAAATTCAAAAAATACGCGAGCCAGATCAGCATGTTAGGCACATCGCAATTCAGCCGGCCGGGTTGCGTCGGGCACGACGTGTCGCGTCCGCCGCACCTACGCCGCGGCGCAACCGGCGACCTTGAGCCAACGAGGGTCGGTGCGGACCGACGACTTCACTCCGTGAGCGCCGTCTCCTGCTCCCCCAGGTCCGCCGCGATCAGACGGAACTGGTCAAGCGCCGCTTCGAGGTCGTCGACGATCTCCTGCGCGATCAACCCGGGCTCGGGCAGGTTGTCGGTGTCCGACAACGACTCGTCCTTGAGCCAGAAGATATCCAGGCTCGCCTTGTCGCGGGCGATCAGCTCGTCGTACGCATAGGCGCGCCAGCGCCCCTCGGAGTTGGCCTCGCTCCAGGTGGGCTGCCGATCCACCCGGTTGCCGGGGCGATAGCACTGCACGAATTCGTCCAGATCGGCCCGCTGCAACGGGTTGGTCTTGAGGGTGAAGTGCCGGTTGGTCCGCAGGTCGTAGATCCAGAGTTGGCGCGTCCACGGCGTCTCGGAGGCTGGCTTCTTGTCGAAGAACAGCACGTTCGCCTTCACGCCCTGGGCGTAGAACAGGCCCGTGGGCAGACGCAGCAGGGTGTGCACGTCGCACTCAGCCAGCAGCTTGCGACGGATGGTCTCTCCCGCGCCGCCCTCGAACAGCACGTTGTCGGGCACCACCACGGCGGCGCGGCCGTTCTGCCTCAGCAGGGTCTTCACGTGCTGGACGAAGTTGAGCTGCTTGTTCGAGGTGGTGGTCCAGAAGTCGCCGCGCTCGACGACGTCGCGCTCCTTGCTGACCTTGCCCTCCTCGCCCACGATGGTGGTGCTGCTCTTCTTGCCGAAGGGCGGGTTGGTCAGGATCACGTCGAAGCGCTCGCCGGGGTCGGCGGCCAGCGAGTCGTTCACCACGATAGGCTCGAAGTCCTGGCTGCCGATGCCGTGCAGCAGCATGTTCATGGCGCACAGCCGCGCCGTGGCCTGCACCAACTCCCAGCCCTTGAAGGTTTCCTCCTTGAGCTTCTTGCGCTGATCCTTGGTGAGGTGCGGGTTGTGCTTCACCACATGGTCGTGCGCTGCGAGCAGAAAGCCGCCAGTACCGCAGGCCGGGTCGCTCACGGTCTCGCCGGGCTTCGGGGCCATCACATCGACAATGGCCTGGATCAACGGGCGCGGCGTGAAGTACTGGCCCGCGCCGCTCTTGGTGTCCTGGGCGTTCTTTTCCAGCAGCCCCTCGTAGGCGTCGCCCTTCACGTCCGCGCCCATCATCGACCAGTTCTCGCGGTCGATGAGGTCCACCACCAGCCGCCGCAGTTTGGCCGGGTCCTGGAACTTGTTCTGCGCCTTGCCGAAAATCAGCCCGAGCAGTCCCGGGCGGCTGCCCAGATTTTCCAGCGCATGGCGGTAGTGATCGAACAGTTTGTCGCCGTCCTTCTCCAGCAGGCTGGGCCAGGCGTAGAAGTCGGGCACCGGGCTGGGCTGGCTGTATGGCGGCCGGCTGCGCTCATCGGCCATTTTGAGAAACAGCAGGTAGGTGAGTTGCTCGACATAGTCGCCATACGACATGCCGTCGTCGCGCAGGACGTTGCAGTAGTTCCAGAGCTTCTGGACGATGGTGGAGCTATTCATGGTCGGGGCAAGGCGCTTCTTTGATCGTGCCATGCACGAGTGATCAAAGAAAACTCATGGAGTGACAATGAGTTAGACATCGTGTCCATTGATGCTTGGGCGCGTTTCATTGATTGTTTTCCGGTGCAATCAAGACCCATTTGGAGAAGCGCCGGGTGCCTGCGTTGCGAATCAGCCGGGCTTGCACAAGCTGTCGCAACAGGTTGTGAATGCGGTTGAACTTCTGCTCCGGCGTCAGCACCTCCGGCAGCTTGTCCAGCAGCAGCCTGTCAATGTCTTCCCGAGACACCGGCCCGTGCTCACGCACCAAGGCCACGATCAGGTCGCGGTAATACTGACTGTCGAAGCCACGATGGCGGATATGCCGCGCCTTCTCGCCGGTCGCCGCAGCCACTCGGCCGGCAACGATCAGGTTCGGGTAACGCCCCTCCACCAGATTCGCCGCCTTGAGCCGCTTCGCCGCCTCGGCGGAGACGCGCAGCCCCTTCGGCACTTTATCCAGAAGGATGATGGTGGCCAGATCCACATCGGTCTGCGCCATCAAGATCCGCGTGTACCGCTCATCAAGAATGCGCCCACGCAACATCACCATCACCCGCTCAGGGTTCGACAAGTCGTAATCCGGCATCGGAAAGAAGCGCTGGCGCTGTTTCAGGAACATGCGCTTGATGCCGCCCCCCTGGGTGTCGATCATGTTCAGGTTCACCATCGCTTCGGCGAGAAACGGGTTGCGATAGATTTCCAGCGGCGCGTCTTGCTCGATCACCTTCTCCACCTGTCCCGGCAGGAAGCCGCCAACATTGGTCAGCAGCAGGCTGTCCGGCGTTTCCACGACCTGTATCCGGCCGCGAAGACCATAGTCCTGGTGGGCGATGCAGTTGTGCAGCGCCTCGCGAATCACCCAGGGGTCGTACTGCGTCAGCTCCACCGGGAACAGCGTGCCATCGGGCAATTCGCGTACCGTCAAGTTGCGAATGCGCGCGAGCACCCGGTCCACGCTGAGCAGGAACGGCGGGCCGAAATGCTCATAGTCGAGTTCCTCGTTGCGCTCGTTCTTCAACAGCCAACTGATGCGCGCCACCGCGGGCGCAATCAGCGCCGATGCCTCCGGGCGCCCCAGCAGCAGCAAAGAGGCATGGGTCACCCCGCCGCGTATCGTCAACCGGGCCTTGTTCAGGAACGTCGCGTCATCCCAACCCGACATCTCATCGGCCTGGGCGGGAAACTTGGTGGCGTACTCCAGCCGCGCCTTGGCAATCGCCTCTGGCGCCAGATCGTCCAGCGTCGCCTGCTCACAAACCTGAGCGCTCCAGTCCACGCGGCGGCCCCAGATCGCGCGCTCCTTCTCCGGGTACTTCGCCAGTTCGGTCTTGCTCGTGCCATCGCGCACATACGCCGTGCCGTAAAACTGCACCGGCCGGTCGGAGGCTGGATGGATCTCGAACAGCACCACCCGATGGCCCTGGTAGGCGACGGCATGCATCTCGAACCCCACATTGGGCTGCAAACCGCGAGACAACCACAGCGGCAACAACTGCTCGCCCTTGCCCTTCTCCGCCTGCGGATCGAAATGCGTCCCCACCACCGCATGCGTGCCATCCTCGATGCCGAACACCAGATAACCACGCGGCATACCCAGCAGGCAAGCCGAATTCGCCAGGGCCGACAGATATTCCCCCAGCACCTGCGGTTCGAAGCGGTTGGCCTTGAACTCCAACCATTCGGTTTCACGTGGCTCGGCACGCAGGCGGTCGAGAAGTGCGGTGAGATCGGCCGTATTCATGCTGAAAAGGCCTTGCTCAGGATGGACTGGCGCAAACGCTCGGCGCGCTGGAGGTTGGCGTCTACCTGGGCCTCGGTTTCGCGCAGGAGGGAGAGG
>JAKAIB010000119.1 GCA_021814605.1 Pseudomonadota bacterium
AGCAAATCGCTGGCGGGGGTTGGCGTGATGTTCTACGTGCTGCTGGCGCTGCGCGCCGAGCTGCGCCGGCGTGGCGCGTTCGACGCGGCCAGCCAGCCACGGCTCGATGCGCTGCTCGACCTGGTGGCGCTGGGCACGGTGGCGGACGTGGTCCGGCTCGACGCCAACAACCGGGTGCTGGTCGCGCAGGGACTGCGGCGCATCCGTGAAGGACGCGTGCATCCCGGGATTGCGGCGCTGCTGCAGGTGGCGGGACGCGAGGCAGCGCGCGCGACCGGCTTCGACCTCGGCTTTGCCATCGGGCCGCGGATCAACGCCGCCGGCCGGCTGGCGGACATGACCGTCGGCATCGAGGCGCTCAGCAGCGACGATCCGGCGCGCGCGCTCGAACTGGCCCAACTGCTCGACAAGCTCAATCGCGAGCGTCGCAGCATCGAGGACGGCATCAAGGCCGACGCGCTGGCGATGCTCGACGGCGTCGACCTGGGCGGTGGCGATGCGGCGGTGCCGGCGGCGATCAGCCTGTTCGCGCCGCATTGGCACGAAGGGGTGATCGGCATCGTCGCCGGGCGGATCAAGGACCGCGAGCACCGGCCGACGGTGGTGTTCGCGCCGGCCGAGGACGGCACGCTGCGCGGATCGGGCCGGTCGATTGCCGGCTTTCATCTGCGCGACGCCTTCGATCTGGTCGCCAAGCGCGAACCCGGACTGCTGCTGCGCTTCGGCGGCCATGCCGCGGCCGCCGGCTGCTCGCTCGTCGGCGACGGTTTCGAGCGATTCCGCGCGGCGTTCGCGCAGGTGGCGGACGAGTGGATCGACCCGGCGATGCTGGCACGGCGCATCGAGGTCGATGGTCCGCTCCCGCCGCAATGGTTGCGTCCCGACGTGGCGCAGTTGTTGGCCGCGCAGGTCTGGGGGCAGGGGTTCGCGCCGCCGCTGTTCAGTGCGCGGGTGCGGGTCCAGCATCAGCGGCTGATCGGCGAGCGTCACCTCAAGGCGCGGGTGCGGCTGCTCGACGCCGACGCGGCGGCGTCGGCCTGGGCGGCGATCGCGCCGCAGGCGCTGGCCTCGGCGCAGCGCCCGGCGGGCGAGGCGCTGTTCGACCTCGTCGCCTGGGGGCGCACCGATTTCCTGCCGGACGAGGCGCGCATCGCCTACCGGCTGGATGTCAATACCTGGCAGGGCGTCACCCAGGCGCAGCTGGTGCTGGAGGCGGTCGAGGGCGATCGCGGATAATCCCGCCTCTGCCCGGCGCGTGCTTCCCGCGCCGGGCGGATCGTGCAACGGAAGCCATGTCGAGGACAACCATGTCGAAAAACCTCAGCCGGCGGCGTGCGCTGCCGGTGATCGCGGCCCTGGCGGCCGCGGCTGGCCGGCCGCGCGCGTTCGCCGCAGCGGCCGCCTCCCAAGCCGCTCCGATCTCGCCATTCCCGCCGGTCGCATCCGGCCGCCCCTTGCGCGCCGCCTTCGTCTACGTCACGCCGATCACGGCCACCGGATGGACCGCGCAGCACGAGGCCGGGCGGCTGGAGATGCAGCGGGCGCTCGGCGACCGGGTGCAGAGCCGTGCCGTGGCCAACGTGCCCGAAGGACCCGATGCCGAACGGGTCATCCGCGACCTCGCGCGCCAGGGGAACGACCTGATCGTGACCACCAGCTTCGGCTACATGGAGGCGACGCTCAAGGTTGCGCGCGAATTCCCGCACATTGCCTTCGAGCATTGTTCGGGCTACAAGACCGCGCCCAACCTCGGCGTCTACAACGGCCGCTTCTACCAGGGTCGTTACCTTGCCGGACGCCTCGCCGGGCGCATGACCCGGACCGGAATCGCCGGCATGGTCGCGGCGTTTCCGATCCCCGAGGTGATCCAGGGCATCAACGCCTTCACGCTGGGGATGCGTGCGGTGCGCCCCGACGCGCGGATGAAGGTGGTGTGGGCCGGCACCTGGTACGACCCCGGGCGCGAGCGCGATGCCGCGCGGCTGCTGATCGGCCAGGGCGCCGACGTGCTGACCCATCACACCAACTCGCCCGCGGCGATCCAGGCGGCGGAGGACGCGCATTGCGACGCGATCGGCTATTGCAGCAACGAGGCGCAGTACGGCCCGAAGGCGCAGCTCGCCGCGGTCACGCTGCACTGGGGCCGGTTCTACACCGAAACGGCGCGGCAACTGCTGCAGGGGGACTGGGCGCCGCGCAACGTCTGGGGCGGCATGGAACAGGGTTTCGTGCGGTTCGGCGACTTCAATGCGGCTGTGCCCTCGGACCTGATCCGGCAGGTCGCCGCGACGCAGGCGGCGATCGAAGCCGGGCGCGCCCATCCCTTCTCGGGACGGATCGTCGACAACCAGGGCCGGGTACGCCAGTCGGGCGGGGTGATGGACGATGCGACCCTGCTGGCGATGAACTGGCTCGTCGACGGCGTCGACGGCGGATTGCCGCGCGGTTGAGCGCGGCCGCCGCAGCGGGTCAGCGCCGGGTGGCGCGACGCTGGACGCAGTCGACGTAGGCGGCGCCGTCGGGCGGCAGTCCGCTGCGCTGCGCGGTCCAGAGCATCTCGCCGAGGCAGTCCATGATGGCGTGATGCGCCGCGTGATCGCCCTCGCGGGCGCGCAGCAGGTCGAACGCCTGGCGGATTCCCGGCGGCTGGTCGATCGACACCTGCTCGGCGATCGACAGGTGCATCGACAGATGCAGGAAGGGGTTGGTGCGGCCGTCCTCGACGCTGTAGTCGCGCTGTGCGCTGTCGGGGTCCGACAGCTCGGCGTGGTACTCGGGGTGCGCGTCCATCCAGTCGGCCGCCAGCGTTTCGAGCGGGGTGAGCACGCCGCCGGCGCGGTGGCGTTCCCAGGCGGAGAGGAAGAAGCGGCGGACGTCGTCCTTGCTGGGGCTGAACATGGTGGCGGCATTGTCGCCGAGCCGGCCGCAGGGCGCAGATTGCAACTGCTTACAAGGCGGAAATGCGCGAGGATTACTGCTTTGCATTTCCGATCCGTACCCATGACACCGATCGATTCCGCCGCGCAGCGGCAACTGTTCGACGACGCCCGCACCCATAACGCTTGGCGGCCCCAGCCGGTTCCCGACGCGCTGCTGCGGCAGCTCTACGACCTCATGAAATGGGGGCCCACGGCGGCCAACTCCACGCCGGCGCGAATCGTCTTCGTGCGCTCGGAGGAAGCCAAGGCGCGGCTCGCACCGTGCATGAGCGAGGGCAATCGCGACAAGACCCTGCGCGCGCCGGTGACCGCGATCGTCGGCATGGACATGGCGTTCCACGAGGAATTGCCGCGATTGTTCCCGCACAACCCGCAGGCGCGGAGCTGGTTCGCCGGCAAGGCCGACGCGATCGCGTCGACGGCAATGCGCAATTCGAGCCTGCAGGGCGGCTATCTCATCCTGGCGGCGCGCGCCCTCGGGCTCGACTGCGGGCCGATGAGCGGGTTCGACGCGGCGGCGGTCGAGGCGGCGTTCTTCGCCGGCACCACCGTCAAGGTCAACTTTCTCTGCAACCTCGGCTACGGCGATCCCACTGGGCTGTTCCCGCGCAGTCCGAGGCTGGCGTTCGACGAAGCCTGCCGACTGGAGTGAGCGCCGGTCGATCCGTGGAGTTTCGCGGCACATTCTGGTAATTTGTCGCGCCATCGCGCGAATTCCAGAAAGGATTGCATCATGCCGGTGATCGTCGTCGCCAATCCGAAGGGCGGGGTGGGCAAGTCGACCATGGCCACCCAGGTCGCCGGGTACTTTGCGTCGCAGGGGCACGATGTGATGCTCGGCGATTCGGACCGTCAGGAATCGGCGCGGCTGTGGCTGTCGCTGCGATCGCCCGAGCTGCCTCGAATCCAGACCTGGGAGATCAGCCACGACTACATCGCCAAACCGCCCAAGGGCACGACGCATGCGGTGATCGACACGCCCGCGGGGCTGCACGGCTGGCGGCTGAACGACGTGATCAAGCAGGCCGACAAGGTACTGGTGCCGCTCTCGGCGTCGATCTTCGACATTTTCGCGACCCAGGAATTTCTCGAGCGGCTGCTCGAGAACCGGGGGAAACACGGCTTCGACGTCGGGCTGGTCGGGGTGCGAATCGACCCGCGAACCCATGCCGCCGAGCAGTTGCAGGCCTTTGTCACCCAGAACGGCCTGCCGATGCTGGCGAACCTGCGCCAGACCACCCTCTACCCGCAGATGGCGGCGCACGGCCTGACGCTGTGGGATCTCAGTCCGTCGCGGGTCGAAAAAGACCTGGAACAGTGGCAGCCGATCGTCGATTGGCTGCAGGCGCCGGACGCGAGCAGCGGCGGCTGACGCTCAGGCGGCGGCGCGTTCGGGCTGCGCCACCTGGCCGAGCGCGGCGCGGTTGACGCGGAACAACCGGGGCCCGACGTGTTCGAGCAGCGCATTGCGCTCGAACTGGGCGATGACCCGGCTGGCCGTTTCGAGCGCGACTCCGAGCATGGCACCGAGATCGCTGCGCTTGGGCAGGGTGATGGTGTCGTTGAGTTCGGGGTCGGCCAGCTTGAGCAGCAGCCGCGCCATGCGCGACGGGATCGTTCCCGACCCGAGCAGCAGCGCCCATTCGTCGGTGTCGCGCAGCGCGCGGTGCCAGCGTTCGAGAAACTCGTGCCGCAGATTGGGCACCTGTTCCTCCATGCGACGGATCATGTCGACCGGAATCCGGCAGACCCGCACGGCGCCGATCGCCGACGCATGGTGCATGTACGGCTCCTGGATGAAGCATTCGAGCCCGATCAGATCGCCGCGCTTGGCGACGCGGGTAATGCGGCGCGTGCCGTCAGGCAGCACCCGCTCGAGTTTCACGTAGCCGGTCTTGATGGTGTACAGCCAGTCGCCGCGCTGGCCTTCGCTGAACAACTGCTGGCCAGCGGCGTACTGCATGTCGTCGATGACCTGATGGAAGGTGTCGAAGTCCTCCATCCGCAACGCGCCGAACAGCGCGATGCGCCGGACTCCGCAACTGCGGCAGTCGGACGCGCCGCGCCACGCGTTGACGACCTCGGCGTGGGCGATCCGCTGGCCGACGCGGTCCTTGCCCTGCGACGCGGATTTCCGCAATGCGCTCAGCGGAATGGTGGTGCTCGAAGGCGGTGCGGCAAAGGTGGCGTCCATCGGGGTCTCTCATTGATGACGCGCAATATTAGCGAATGCTGATATTGAGTTGTCAATACAGGGAATTCACCAAGTTAACTAGGGAATTCCCTGACAAATTCAAGAATTCCTTGCGCGACATCGATTTTGCACCGCACAAATTTGCGGCAAATTGCCGCATCCCGCAGTCGTTCTGGACCCGTCTTGCCACCCGACCGGCGGTCCGGACGGTGCGGCCCCGGGGCCGGCGCCGACGAACCGCCTAAACTTGGCATCTTTTCGGCGCGTTTCGCGATCGGCCGGTCCGACGCGGACAGCCACTTCCGCGACACCACGATGGACATTCCGACCCTTGCCGCACGCGACGTGCGCCGCGCCCTGGAGGAGGACCTGGGGACTGGCGACCTCACCGCAGCGCTGATCGATCCGCAGGCCATGGCGCAGGCGACGGTGCGGACCCGCGAGGCCGCGCGGCTGTGCGGTGCGCCGTGGGCGCAGGCCTGTCTGCATGCGCTCGACCCGGCCGCACGGATGGACTGGAAGGCGCCGGAAGGTGCGGAACTGCCGGCCGACTTCGTGTTCCTCGAACTGCGCGCCAACGCGCGTGCATTGCTGAGTGCCGAGCGCACCATGCTCAACTTCCTGCAACTGCTGAGCGCGGTGGCGACGCAGACTGCGCAGTACGTCGAGGCGGTGCGCGGCACGCGGGCCCAGATCGTCGACACCCGCAAGACCCTGCCTGGACTGCGTCTGGCGCAGAAATACGCGGTGCGTGTCGGCGGCGGAATGAATCATCGCATCGGCCTGTTCGACGCGGTGCTGATCAAGGAAAACCACATCGCGGCGGCCGGCGGGATTGCGCCGGCGCTGGAGCGGGCGCGTCGGGTCGCGGCACAGGCCCAGTTCATCGAGATCGAGGTCGAGACGCTGGAGCAGCTCGACGAGGCGCTGCGCGCCGACGCCCGCATGATCCTGCTCGACAACATGCCGCTGGAGCGGCTGCGCGAGGCGGTGGCGCTGACCGGGGACCGCGCCGTGCTGGAGGTCTCCGGCGGGGTCGATCTCGACAGCGTGCGTGCCATTGCAGAAACCGGGGTCGACCGCATCTCCGTCGGGCGACTGACCAAGGATGTCCGGGCCGTCGACCTGTCGCTGCGTTTCGCGGCCGAGTGAATTGCGTTTGAAGGAGCCATCGCATGTCGTCCACTCTTTCGGTTGCGGTTGAGAGTCCGGTGGCCGGAACGCTCCAGGCCTGGGCGCGAGTCCCGGAAGAACCGGGGCCGCAGCGCCGCGCGGAGCTGATGGCGCGGTGCACCGAGCTGCTGCGCGAGCGCGACGCGGTGCTGGTCGCGCACTACTACACCCATCCGGACCTGCAGGATCTGGCACAGACCACCGGCGGCATGGTGGCTGACTCGCTGGAGATGGCCCGTTTCGGCGCGCGGCATCCGGCGCGGACGCTGATCGTCGCGGGCGTGCGCTTCATGGGCGAGACGGCGAAGATGCTGTCGATGGACAAGCGGGTGCTGATGCCCGACCTCGACGCCACCTGCTCGCTCGACCTGGGCTGTCCCGCACCCGAGTTCGCCGCGTTCTGCGACGCCCACCCGGACCGGACCGTCGTTGTCTACGCCAACACCAGCGCGGCGGTGAAGGCGCGTTCGGACTGGGTGGTGACGTCGAGCTGCGCGCTCGACATCGCGCGCCATCTCATGGAGCGGGGCGAGAAGATCCTCTGGGCGCCCGATCGCCACCTCGGTGAATACATTCGGCACGAAACCGGCGCCGACATGGTGCTGTGGCAGGGATCGTGCGTGGTCCACGACGAGTTCAAGGCGCTCGAACTCAAGCTGCTGATGGAGGAGCACCCGCAGGCCAAGGTGCTGGTGCACCCGGAGAGCCCGGCGGAAGTGATCGCGCTGGCCGACGCGGTGGGCTCGACATCGCAGATCCTGAAGGCGGCGCATGAGCTCGATGCACCGGAGTTCATCGTCGCAACCGACACCGGCATGTTCCACGCGCTGATCCGGCAGAACCCCGGCAAGACCTTCATCGCCGCGCCGACGGCGGGCCACGGTGCCACCTGCAAGAGCTGCGCGCACTGCCCCTGGATGGCGATGAACAGTCTCGAAGGACTGGCGCAGGTTCTCGAGTCGGGCGGCAACGAGATCCACCTCGATCCGGTCATCGCCGAGCGGGCGCGGCTGCCGGTGCAACGCATGCTCGACTTCACCGCCGCGCGCAGGACGGCGGCACCGGCCGGAAGTCTCGTCCCGGGGATCGGCGCGGCCTGAGGCGGCCCACGCCGGCAGCCTCGCCATGGGGCGCCCGAAGCGATCCTCAGGGTTTGCCTGAGTGTCGCGGTTGCGGCAGATCCCCCTACGATGACGTGGGTTTGCCGTGAGCTCCCTGCTCTCGGCATTCGACCGTGCGGCGCGACTGCCGCGGTCACGGTTCGCCGCCAGGTGCGGACCGGGAGTTTTCCTTCCACCCTCGACGCATGCATCGGATTCGGCGCGCAGTGACCGGGCAGAGCATCGCCGGCCGCGTCACCGCGCTGCTGGTTGCGCTGCTCTGGGCGCTGCTGCCGGCCTGCGGTGCGGCGACTGCGTCGGCCGCCGATCCGCATTGGGTCGCCGTTCCGTATTGCGCCGCCCAGACCGGCGACGCGTCTGACAGCGGCCGGCAGGCGCCACCGCATCAGACCTGGCTGTACTTTGCCTCGGCCGGCGCCCTGCTGTGGTCGGGCAGCGTCGCCCCGGCGCTGCCGACGACGCGGTTGCTGCTGTCGTTCGCGCTGCCCCGGGCCGTTCCACGGCTGCCGTCAGCCGGCCTGCCGCACGGGCAGGTTGCCGGCCCGGCGCTGCCGTGCGTGCGCGCACCTCCGCTCGCTTCCCTCCTTCCCGCCTGATTGCGCGACGGCTGCTGCTGTCGCGATCCCCATTTCAGCCAGCCGCGGCGTTCGTCCGCGGGAGGAGAGTTGCATGCCTTGCCGTTTGCAGGGTGCAGCGTCGCTGCGCCCGTCGTTCATCAGCCTTTTCGTCTGCACCGCGCTTGCCCAGATGGTGGCGACACGGGCCCACGCCGCGGATGCGGCCCACGCGCCACAGGATGTCCTGCCCGCGGTCACGGTGCGCGCGCCGCGCGTCTCGCCCGCCGCGCCGGCCGGTGCCACTGCCGTCCTGGGCGCTTCAGACATCGCGTCGCGGACTGCGGCGACCAGCGACACCGCCAGTTTGCTGGCGGACGTTCCCGGCATCGGCCTGCTTGGCGCCGGCGGCGTATCCAGCCTGCCGGCCCTCGACGGGTTGGCCGACGACCGGCTGCACACCGAAGTCGACGGCATGGACCTGATGGCGGCCTGCGCCAACCATATGAATCCGCCGCTGTCGCTCATCGACCCGACGGCCGTTGCGCGGATCGAGGTCTACCCGGGCGTCGCCCCGGTGACGCTGGGCGGCGACAGCATCGGCGGCACGATCCGGGTCGAATCGCCGCCGCCGGAGTTCGCCGCGGCCGGGCAGGGGGTGCTCAAGGCCGGGCGGATCGGCGGCTTCTACCGCAGCAACGGCGACGCCGCCGGAGGCAACCTCGCCGTGACGCTGGCAAACAGCGACCTGAGCGTCTGGTATCGCGGCGCGGTTGCGCGCTCGGGCAACTACAGCGCGGCCGGCACCTTCCGCCCTGCCGGCCCGGCGTTCGCCTCCAATCCGTCGGTTCCGGGACAGGCCATCCCATTCCTCGCCGGCGACGAGGTCGGGTCGACCGCCTACAGGGCGGAAAACCAGCAGGTCGGCCTGGCGCTGCGTCGCGACAACCACCGTGTCGACCTCGAGGTCAATCGGCAGCGGATTCCCGAGCAGGGCTTCCCGAACCAGCGCATGGACATGACGCGCAACGACGCGACCAGTATCAACCTGCACTATTCGGGCCGCTACGACTGGGGCACCCTGCAGGCGCGCGCGTATCGGCAGAAGATCGCCCACGACATGAACTTCGGCGGCGACAAGCAGTATTTCTACGGCAGCGCATCGACCGTGCTCGCGCCGGGAATGCCGATGGATGCCCGCGGGAAGACGGTCGGCGCCAAGGTCGACGCTGCGATCGACCTGTCAGCGCGCGATGTCCTGCGTCTCGGGACGGGCATCCAGCATTTCGGCTACGACGAATGGTGGCCGGCCTCGCCTTCGGTCCTTCCGGCCGGCACCACCATGAGCGGCATGGCGCCCGACGCGTTCTGGAACATCCGTGACGGCCGGCGCGACCGGCTGGGCGCCTACGCCGACTCGGAATCGCGCTGGAATTCGCGCTGGACTAGCGACGTCGGCGTCCGGGCCGACCG
>JAKAIB010000120.1 GCA_021814605.1 Pseudomonadota bacterium
GCAGTCCTCGAGCGGGTAGTGCACGAGGCCCGGTGCGATGTCGGCCAGTGCGCGGCCGATCAGCCGCTTGGCCGAGGCGATGGTGCCGGCGGGATCGTCGGCCAGACGGTCGCGCGCGGCATCGCCCACCGTCGCCGCGCCGTCGGCGGCGTAGTGCACGACGGACGGCAGCAGCGTGCGGCCGTCGGCGTCGGCCAAGGCGACCGGCGTGCCGCTGCGCACCGTGGCGACCAGCGAATTGGTCGTGCCGAGGTCAATGCCCACCGCGAGTCGGCGCTGGTGCGGCGCCGCCGAGCGGCCAGCTTCGGAGATCTGGAGCAGGGCCATCACGGGTTCCCGACCGACTAGACGGCGAACGATTCGCCGCAGCCGCATGTGGCGGTCGCGTTGGGGTTGAGGAACCTGAATCCCTCGTTCAACCCTTCGCGCTTCCAGTCGAGTTGCGTGCCATCGAGCAGCGGCAGGCTGCGCGCGTCGACCACGATGGCCACGCCGTCGGCGTCGAAGGTCACGTCGTCGGGATTGACCGCGTCGGCGAATTCGAGCGCGTAGGCGTAGCCCGAGCAGCCGCTGGTCTTCACGGCCAGCCGCAGCCCGATTCCCGCGCCGCGCTGCTGCAGCGCCTTGCGCACGCGCGTTGCGGCCTCGGGAGTGACGGTGATTCCCATGGCGATCTCCCGATTCAGGTGGAAAAGGAATTGCCGCAGCCGCAGGTCTTGGCGGCGTTGGGGTTGCGAATCACGAAATGCGCACCTTCGAGGCCGTCCTGAAAGTCGATCTCCGATCCGGCCAGGTATTGCAGGCTCATCGGATCGACCAGTACCGACAGCGGTCCGCGCTGCACGCAGATGTCGGTCTCGGCAGGCGCGTCCTCGATCGAGAAACCGTACTGCAGCCCGGAACAGCCGCCGCCGGACACGAAGATGCGCAGGCACATCGCGCTGTCGTCCTGCTCGGCGAGCATTTCGGTCAGCTTGCCGACGACCGCATCGGTGACGGTGATCGGATCGGCGCCTGGGGGAAGCGGCAAGGCCGCCGGCGCGGGGGGCATGGCTGTGGAGCAATTCGATGCGGCTCCCTGGGACTTGCATGCGCTCATCGCAACACTCTCCTGTGGGTTGGGGGGCGGGGAAGGGGCGCGCCGCGGTCCGGCGCGCCGGGTTCAGGCCGGGCGCGGCGCCGGCTCCGGGGTGCAGGCTTCGTGCTCGACGGTTACCGGTGCGCGGTCCGGCAACCGGCTGCGGTAGTCGGCGACCGCGGCCTTGATGGCATCCTCGGCGAGGATCGAACAATGGATCTTCACCGGCGGCAGCGCCAGCTCCTGCGCGATGGCGGTGTTCTTGATTGCCAGCGCTTCGTCGAGGGTCCTGCCCTTGACCCATTCGGTCACCAGCGACGACGACGCGATCGCCGAGCCGCAGCCGTAGGTCTTGAACCGCGCGTCCTCGATCACGCCGTCGGCGTTGACCTTGATCTGCAGCTTCATCACGTCCCCGCACGCCGGTGCGCCGACCATGCCGGTGCCGACGCCGGAGGCGTCCGCGGCAAAGCCGCCGACGTTGCGCGGGTTCTCGTAGTGGTCGATGACTTTCTCGCTGTAGGCCATGATGTGCTCCGGAATGAAGGTTTGCGCGAGGCTTGTGCGGGATTTGCGCCGTCGTTCAATGCGCCGCCCACTGCACCGCGGACAGGTCGATCCCGCTGCAGTGCATGTCCCACAGCGGGCTGAGTTCGCGCAGCCGTGCGACAGCCGTGGCCACCCGCTCGGCCGCGGCATCGATCTCCTCGGCGGTGGTGAAGCGGCCGATGGAGAACCGGATCGAACTGTGCGCC
Organism: Pseudomonadota bacterium; assembly: GCA_021814605.1. GTDB lineage: Bacteria > Pseudomonadota > Gammaproteobacteria > Burkholderiales > Burkholderiaceae_C > Thiomonas. The sequence goes on from JAKAIB010000120.1 coordinate 1,834, forward strand.
ACCTCGTCGCTCAGCCCCAGGGCACGGAGGACGTAGCTCGGCTCCAGGCTGGCCGAGGTGCAGGCCGACCCGCTCGAGACGGCGACGTCCTTGATCCCCATCAGCAGTGACTCGCCTTCGACGAATTCGAAGCTGACGTTGAGGTTGTGCGGCACGCGCTGTTCCATGTGGCCGTTGACGCGGATCTGCGGGATCGTCTGCAACCGCGAGAGCAGTCGGTCCCGCAGCACGCGGACGTGGGCACTGTCCGCGTGTATGCCTTCGCGTGCCAGCCGGTAGGCTTCGCCCATGCCGACGATCTGATGGGTCGGCAGCGTTCCCGAGCGCAGTCCGTTCTCGTGCCCGCCACCGTGCATCTGCGCGGCGATGCGCACCCGCGGCTTGCGTCGTACGTACAACGCGCCGATGCCCTTGGGGCCGTAGGTCTTGTGCGCTGACAGGCTCATCAGGTCGATCGGCAGGTCGGTCAGGTCGATGTCGACCTTGCCGGTGGCCTGCGCGGCGTCGACGTGGAACAGCACGCCGCGCGTGCGGCAGATGGTGCCCAGCGTGGCGACGTCCTGGATCACGCCGATCTCGTTGTTGACGAACATCACCGATGCCAGGATGGTGTCGGGCCGCAGCGCGGCAGCAAACAGGTCCGGTTGGAGCAGTCCGTCGGGGTCGACGTCCAGGTAGGTCACGTCGAATCCTTCGCGTTCGAGTTCGCGGCAGGCATCGAGGACGGCCTTGTGCTCGGTCCTGACGGTGACGATGTGGCGGCCGCGGCCCTGGTGGAATTTCGCAGCGCCCTTGATCGCGAGGTTGTTCGATTCGGTCGCTCCCGAGGTCCAGACGATCTCGCGCGAATTCGCCCCGATCAGCGCCGCGACCTGCTCCCGGGCGATCTCGACCGCTTCTTCGGCGGCCCAGCCGAACGCGTGGCTGCGCGATGCCGGATTGCCGAACTGCTCGCCGAGGTACGGCAGCATCGCCCGGACGACGCGGGGATCGACCGGCGTGGTCGCGGCATAGTCGAGGTAGATCGGTCGAGCGCGCGGTTCCATCGTTTCAACTCCTGTCGAATCGCGGTCCGGCGGCCGCGGTCGAACCGTGCATTGCAGGTTCCATGCCAGCGTTCTGGAACGCGATGGATGCTGTCGGATCAAGGGCTTGCGCGCGTCGACACCAGGCCGACGGGCGGGCGGATGCGGGTTGCGGCGGTCGTGTCGCTCGCGGCTGTCGGGTTTGTCGCGATGCCGACGGACGGCGCGCCGCCGATGCCGGTGTTCAGTCCGTCTCTTCAGGGCCGAAGCACACGGCGTAGTCGGTACAGACCTCGCAGCTCGGCGACTTGCAGATGCGCAGTTCGGCGCGCTCGCACAACTGCTTGTAGAAGAACTTCTTCCACTTCATGTTGCGGGTGTTGCGTGCCGCGAGCGCGGGGAACCAGCACGACAGCAGGTCCGACAGGTCCTGCCGCGAGCGCAGCCGCAGATCCTGCCAGAGGTGGTCGCTGCCCAGGCAGCCGCAGGCGACCACATGCGCCAGCCAGCTCGCTGCCAGCGCCGGGCGGTGAGGTGATGCGTCCTCGGCCAGCAGGTTGGCGACGTCCTCGATCTCATCGGCGCGGCGATGCGTGGCGATTGCACTGCGGCCCCAGTCAATTCCCAGTGCGCGGTCGGCGCCGGGGAACCAGTGCGCCATCAGGGCCCGGGTCGCGGCGGCATCGAGTCCGGGCAGCGGCAGGCGGGCGACGCCGTGACGCTCGAATGCCGCCGCCAGCGTGCCGGCGACCGCGAGAGTTGCCGGGTCCGTCGGGTCGGTGGCATGTCCGAGCAGCAGGTCGTGCGGTGCCGCAACCTCCGCCGGTGCAGGGTTTACCTTCGGTCGCGACATCGGCCGCTGCGGATTGACCCTGGCCGGCGCGGCCATGGTCAATCCTCGAACGCGGCGTGGCTGTAGCACTTCTTCGGGCAGATCCGGGAGCAGGCGGTGCAGCCGATGCACAGCTCGGGATGTGCCAGGGTCATGACCTTCTTCTCGTACTCGACGTCGTCATCGTCGTCGGGGTCGATCGACACGCGGCTGCCGTCCTCGTCGAGGCCGATCATCGCGAGTACCCCGCGCGGGCAGACCCTGAAGCAGCGGCCACAGCCGATGCACTTGGTTTCGTCGATGGACTGGACGAAAGTCGGTACCCAGCTGGCGCCGCTGGGCAGGGTGACGGTGTAGGCAGTCATGGCGGGTGTTCCGGTCAGGAGGACAGTTCGGCCAGGCGCCGGCGCGCCTGCATCAGCGCCGCGTGCGCGTCGTAGGCGATCTGCGCGACGTCGAGGATGCGCTCCCATCCCGTCGGCAGTTCCTCGGACAGGTCGTGCAGGTCCATCTTGGCCTGGGTGGCGCGGGCACCGAGTTTCTTCAGCTCGGCCTTGAGCATCTCGGCATCGGTCGTGGTCTGGGACATGGTGGTCTCGCGGTTGAACGGATCAGCCGTAGCGGGCGACGTCGCCGTATTGCCCGATCATGCCGACGCCTTCGGCGACCAGCTTGTTGCCGGCCTCGGCGAGCTTCTCCAGGCTGGGATAGCCGAAGCGGTGGACGTCGCGCAGGTGGCGGTTGACCACGACGAGCCGGCCGGCGGTGAGCACCGCGCGGCCGAATCCCTCATGGCTCATCTTCATCAGCGGCGAGACCATGCAGCCGGTGGCGCGCTCGATCGCCAGGCCGACGGCGTTGTGGAACAGTTCGAGCCGCCACAGTGTCTCGGGGTCAGGGTCGCCCATGATCGGCAGCGCGCGGCGCTGCTCGGCGCTGAGGATGTAGGGGGCGAGCAGGTCGGCGTCGCTCTTGCCGTCCCACACGCCGTGCGTGTCCTGCGCGCGGATCTGCTTGACCAGTTCGCGCACGAAACCGTCCTGCAGCGCGGGACTGGTCGTTTCTGGCAGTGTGTCGGCGACGCCCGCTTCAGCCATGACGTTCCTCCGTGTCCTCGAAGTCGAACTCTGCTTCCCGGTCCTTGCGCAGCGCTTTGCGCAGCCAAGGCGGCGGGGTGCCCTTGAGCACGTCGTGCAGCTTGTCGAGGATGTCCAGGATGGGCTCGGGCTGCGGCACCTTGATCGGGTGGATCTTCATCGCGACCACCCGCGCTGCGCCCGATCCGCCGATCGCGGCGACATACAGGATGGCGCAGTCGCGGATCGCCTCGAGCTTGGGTGCGAGCTTGTCCTCGTTGCCGTCTTCGGCGAGGTCGGTGCCGAAGTCGAAGGTCTGGACGAAACGGCAGCCTTCGACGTCAACGTCGTAGACCGCGATGTGCCGCGCCCAGCCGAAGTGGGCGTCGACCTGCTGTGAATCCTGGGTGGCAAAGGCGACTTTCATGCGCGTGCTCCGGTGATATGGGTCGGAAGGGAAACGGATCGCAGCCTCATCGGCCGCAGCCACACGCGGCATCGGCCACGCCGCAGGTCCGCGCTGCCGCGGCGAGCGAGGCCGGCGGCAGCGGCCAGTGGCCCGGGTCGTGGTGCGGCGTCTGGTCGATCAGCATGTTGCCCACGTCGAACAGCAGATCGCGCGTGCCGCGGTAGCCGACGCTGACCCGGTGTGCGTTGCCGAGGCGATCGAACAGCGGCAGGCCGATGCGGTACAGCGGCTTGCCCAGCCGCTGCGCCGCCTGGCGGCCGTGCGAGTGGGTGAGCAGCAGGTCGCATCCGGCGGCCTGCGCCGCGCGCTCGAAGTCCTCCAGGTCGCCGATCACCACCTCGTTGGTCGGCAGGCGGGACAGCAGCGGGGACCGTGTCGTGGTGACGCACACCGTCAGTTCGGCCCCCATCTCGGCAAGGAAGCTGCCCATTGCCCACAGCAGGTCGGGCTCGGCCGCAATCGCCACCTTGACGTTGCCGAAGAAGAAGTGCGCGTCGAGCATGGCATCGAGCAGCTGGCTGCGCTGGCGCCGGTAGCGCGGCGGCACCGCCTTTCCGGTGAGTTCCGATAGAGTGCGCAACAGGCTGTCGTTCGGCTCCAACCCGGTGAGCCGGTCGAACAGCACGTAGGGCACGCCGGCGCGCATCTCCAGTTCCATTGCCGCCGAGCGCATCTGTTCGCCCACCGCGATGGTCAGTGCCGACGCGCCCATTGCGCGGATCGATGCCAGCGGCGTTCCGCCCAGCGTCGTGCCCAGCCAGTCGTCGGGGATGTGGCCGTCGAGCGAGCCGGACACGTCGGGGAGCACGATTGCCTCGAGTCCGAATGCCGCAAACAGGTCGCGGAGCTCGCCGATGTCGCCCGCGGTGAGGTGCCAGCCGGCGAGCAGGTTGACCTGGCGCGGTTTGCGCGTCGTCACGGGGGTGGCCAGCGTGCGCACCAGCGCAGTGACGGCGCGGCCGAAGCCATCTTCGAACGCGCCGACATAGTCGGGGGTCGACACATGGACCAGCGCGGTGTCGGCGAGTTCCGGGTGGCGCTGGCGGATCAGTTCAAGGTAGGCGTCGACATCGTCGCCCTTGGTCTCGGTCAGCCCCGTCGAGCAGATGGCGATGATCTGCGGGTGGTTGCGCTTGCGGATGTTGAGCAGCGCCTGCTCGATGTTCTCCAGCCCGCCGAGGATGGTCGTGACTTCGTTCATCGCGGTGGTCTGCAGCGGGATCGCCTCGCGGAAGTGGCGCACCATCAGCACCAGGCCGAACGAGGTGCAGCCCTGCGAACCGTGCATCAGTGGCATGCATGACTCGAGGCCGAGGAACGCGTAGCTCGCCCCCAGCGGCTGGCTCATCTTGAGCGGATTGACCGCGCAGGCCTTCTTCGGTTCGACGACGAGCGCCATGGTCGTCTCCTCAGGCAGCGGCACCGGTCACCGGCCGGCCGCGCTGCGCCGCCGTGAACGTGCCCAGAGTCGGTGCGGACGGACCGCAGCGGCCGTCGGCGGTCCACGGAGCGGGGGTGCGCACCTGCCCCCATACCGGGTTGAACAGCGCCTTGTCGATCTCCGCCACCAACTCGACCATGCCCTCGTAGCCGGCATAGGCGTGGTGCCGCTCCTGATTGATGTCGAGCCAGGGCGTTCGTGCCTTGAGGGCAACGAACTGCGAGCGACCGCCGGACAGCATGATGTCGGCGCCGGCATCGCGCAGCAAGGCGTACATCTCGCGTGGCGTCATGTCGTCGATCATGTGGGCGTCGTCACCCATGATTTCCTGGATGCGCTCCTTGTCCTCCTTGGTGCTCTTCTTGACGCTGGTGCCGACCACTTCCAGTCCGGCCTCCTGCAGCGCCGACACCACCGACCAGCTCTTGACCCCGCCGGTGATCAGCAGTACCCGCTTGCCGGACAACCGTTCCCGATAGGCGCGGATGCGTTCCGACGCGCGCGCCTCCTCGACGCGGATGAGCTTCTCGGTACGTCCGAGCAGATCGTCGGGCGCGCCGCGCGCGACCAGCAGCCGCGCGATCTCCCGCAGTGTCTGACTCATGTCGGAAATGCCATAGAACGAACCCTCGAAGAACGGGATGCCCCAGCGCTCCTCCATCTTGCGGGCGATGTTGATCATCGACTTCGAGCACACCATCATTGCGGCGCGGGCGCGGTGGGCGGAAGCGATCGCGTCGTAGCGGCCATCGCCCGAGATGCTTGCCAGGATGCGGATGCCCAGCGCGTCGAGCAGCGGCTTGACCTGCCACAGTTCGCCCACCAGGTTGTATTCGCCGATGATGTTGATGTCGTACGGCGTGGTGAACTCAGGCTCGCGCGTGCCGATCACGTAGTCCAGAAGCGCTTCGGCACCGAGCTTGTTCCCCAGGTTCTTCGAGCCGGCGAAGCCCGGGGCGTTGACCGGCACGATGGGTTTGCCGAACCGTTCGGTGGCGCGGCGGCACACCGTCTCGATGTCGTCGCCGATCAGCGCCGTGACGCAGGTCTGGTAGACGAAGACCGCTGGCGGATCGTATTTGTCGAGGATTTCTCGGATGACCTTGAACAGCCGCTTCTCGCCGCCGTAGACGACGTCGAGCTCGTTGATGTCCGTGGTGAAGCCTGTGCGGTAGATCTGCGGCCCGCTGCTCGCGCTGTGGCGGTTGTCCCAGGAGTTGCCTTCGCAGGCGATCGGGCCGTGAACCAGATGTGCCACGTCGGCGATGGGTTGGAGCGCGATCTTGGCGCCATCGAAGGCGCAGCCTCCGGCGGCGGCGCCCGGGGTCAGCTGCTTGGTGCAGCCCTTCTTGCGCTCCTTGCCATCCTTTGCCTGGTTTTTGCCACATGCGGGTTCATCGAACACCTGGTCGATCTTCTGCTTCAGCGTGGTGGACATGCCGGCCTCCGGCGGTTGCGGTCAGGGCCGGATATGCACGAACGATGCCAGCGCATCGTCCGGAAAATCGCCGTCAATTCAATGAGATGAGAGCAGCACCGCGGCCGGGACGAATGGGCGGTATGCGACAAAGGCGACAGATGGCGCCGAGGGTTGAAGTGTTCGGCGCAGGCTCCTACACCATTTCGGCGCACGGCGATGGATTGCCGAGTTGTGCAGCACCTAACCACGGCAAGAGGTCAAAGGCAACCGTCACGCTGGCATGCGAATCGGCTGACGCGGCCATTTACGGGTCGCCCGACTGATGGTGGCGCCCGATTGGCCGATCACGTCGGCGGATCCGGGCGCTCGACGACGCTTCGCGTCAAAGCGCCGTATCGTTACAGCAGCTTCGGCGATGTCGCCGAAGTCCGCCGCTGCTATCAGAAATGTGGAAGCCCGACATGCAAAGTCCATCGAACTCTGCCCACCATCCGCCTCTTCGTGCCGTCATCGTCACCGGCGGCAGCCGTGGCATCGGTGCAGCGACCGCCAATTTGCTTGCGCGTAACGGCTACGGGGTCTGCGTCAATTTCCGCGACGATGTCGAGGCGGCCGAGCGCGTCGTCGCGCGCATCGAGAGCACCGGCGGTTGCGCTTTCGCGTACCGCGCCGACGTCACTGACGAGGATCAGGTGCGTGCCCTGTTCAACGCCTGTGAACGCCGCTTCGGCGCGCTCGCCGGCCTCGTCAACAACGCCGGCATCCTCGATCGGCAGATGCCGTTGGCTGAGATGACCGTCGCGCGGATGCGCCGCATCGTCGAGACCAATCTGCTCGGCGCGTTGATCTGCGCGCGCGAAGCCGTGCTGCGCATGCAACGCTCGCGCGGCGGGCAAGGCGGCGCGATCGTCAACGTCTCGTCAATGGCCGCGCGCTACGGCGCGCCGTTCGAATACATCGACTACGCGGCCAGCAAAGGCGCGATCGACACGCTGACAGTCGGCCTGGCGCGCGAAGTCGCCGCCGACGGAATTCGCGTCAACGCTGTCCGCCCCGGGCTAATCGAGACCGAGATCCACGCCAGCGGCGCAGACCCGGGGCGCATCGCCAGATTGCGCACGACCATCCCGATGCAGCGCGGCGGACTGCCCGACGAGGTCGCCGCGGCGATCGTGTGGCTGCTGTCGGACGCGTCGCCGTACACCACCGGCGCGCTGCTCGACGTCGCCGGCGGGCGCTAGCGGCGACCGCACCGGCCACGCAACGCGGCGGTGAGCGCCTGGTATCGACCGCTGCTCGGCC
>JAKAIB010000121.1 GCA_021814605.1 Pseudomonadota bacterium
GCGATGGACCCCGGCCACGCCCAGGAGCTCGGCCCACACCTTAGCCATGGCCGATTCCGCGGGCGTCCGGGGGGCGTTCGCGGCCTGCGCGGACTCCTCGGGTGCTCGTTCCACGTGGCTGGGCGGCGGCAGGCGGGCACGATCCACCTTGCCGTTGGGCAGCAGCGGGAACTGCGCCAGCACCACGAAGTGCTGCGGCACCATGTATTCGGGCAGCCGTCGCTGCAGTTGGCTGCGCAGTGCCCCGGTTTGCGGCGCCCCGCCTTCGGCCACCAGATAGGCGACCAGGCGAACGTCGGCGCTATCGTGCTGCTGCGTGGTCACCAGCACTTGTCGGATGCCCGGTTGTTCAAGCAGGGCGGCCTCGATTTCGCCGAGTTCGATGCGGAATCCGCGAACCTTCACCTGATGGTCCAGCCGGCCGAGGTGCTGCAGCGTCCCGTCATGTCCCCATCTGCCGAGGTCGCCGGTTCTGTACAGCAGGGCGTTCGGGTCGGCCTCGAAGGGGTCGACGATGAATCGCTCGGCGTTCAGTTCGGGCCGCTTCCAGTAGCCGAGGGTCACCCCGGCGCCACCGATGTGGATTTCTCCCGGTACCCCGGTCGGGCAGGGCTTGCCGCAGGCGTCCAGCACCCAGACCGTGGTGTTGGCGATGGGCCGACCGATGCGGATCGGCGCGTCCGGCTCGACCTTCCAGCAAGTCGACCACACGGTCGTCTCGGTGGGGCCGTACATGTTCCACAACACCGGACAGACGTCCAGCAGGCGCTTGGCCAGGTCGGGCGCCAGCGCCTCCCCGCCGATCAGGCCACGCATGGCGGCGTGAGCGCTCCAGCCGGCATCGAGCAGCAGGCGCCAAGTCGACGGCGTGGCCTGCAGCACATTGGCGCCGCTGGACTCCAGCAGTTCGCGAAGTGCGAAGGGATTGCGCGTGGTCTGTGTGTCGGCGATGACGAGGTCCGCCCCCGTGGCCAGCGGGAGCAGCAATTCCAGTACCGCGATGTCGAAGGACAAGGTGGTCACCGCGAGCAGCTTGTCACCGGTGCCCAGGCCGGGGGTGGCGGCCATGCTGTCCAGGAAATTCACGATCGCGCCATGGGGCACCGAGACCCCCTTGGGCCGGCCCGTGGAGCCGGAGGTATAGATCATGTAGCCCGCGTCTTGCGGCCGCGCATCCCGCGTTTCGTCCGGCGGCAGCGCATCGTCCGAAAATTCCCTCCAGGGCGCCGATGCGTCGAGTACGACGGTCTCCAGGCCGGTGAGGTCGAGTCGGTCCCGCAAGTCCGCGTGCAACAGCACCGCGGCGAGTTCGGCATCGCGCGTCATGTAGTCCAGACGCTCGCGGGGGTAGTCGGGGTCCAGCGGCACATAGGCGGCACCCGCCTCGAGGACACCCAGCATGCCCGCGAGCATGTCGGTTCCCCGGTGCACGCACAGGCCGACGCGGGATCCCCTATGGATGCCGCGGGCGCGCAACAGCCGGGCGACGCGATGCGCCTGGCGCAGCAGCGCGGGCTGAGCGATGGAGCGCCCGTCCGGACCGCTGACCCCCGCAGATCCGCCCAGGCGGGCGATGCGCTCGCCCAGGTAGCCGTGCACGAGCAAGGTGGCCGGCAGGGGGCGCGGCGCAGGCGCACAGCGGCCGCGCTGGCGTTCGAGCATGGCGGGCGAGGCCATCGACAAGGCGTCCAGCCGGGTGTCCGGTCGCGCGAGTGCCGATTCGACCAACCAGAGGTATGCGTCGAGGAACTGCCGCACCGTGGCCTCGGTGAACAGGTCGCTGGCGTATTCGATGTGAATGCGCTTGGCGAACTCGGTATCGATGTGCATCGACAGGTCGAACTGCGCCCCGACGCGGTCGATGGGGAACTCGGCGTAGTCGAAGTCCACCGAAGCCAGCGCCCCGAGGGGTGCATTGCGCAGATTGAACAGCACGCGTACCGGCCCCTCGGAGTAGAGCGTGCGGTCCATGTCGAGACGCTCGACGAGATCGTCGTACGGGGTGTCCTGGTGCGCGAATGCGTCGAGCGCGGTGTCGCGCACGCGCAGGGCCCAATGCTCGAAGTCGAGCGATGGGTCGAGCTGGGTTCGCATCACCAGCGTGTTGACCAGCGTTCCGAACAGGTGTTCCGTGGCCTCGTGATGCCGGTTCGCGATGGGACTCCCGACCGCGATGTCGTCGATGCCCGAGAGGCGCCACATCAGCAGCTTGAATCCCGCGAGGAAGCTGACGTAGGGCGTCAGGCCGAGGCGGCGGCAGAAGGGGTCGAGCAGGGCCAGCACGCGCGGCGGAATGTCGGCCCGGATCTGGTGCCCGCGAAAGCCGCGCAGCGGCCCGGGCGCGTGATCCGCCGGCAGCTGCAGCGGGCGCACCCCGCGCAGGCGTTCCAGCCAGTAGTCCATCTGGCTCTGTCTGGCTGCCTGTACCGGTTCGCTGCGCTGCCACACGGCATAGTCGGCGTACTCGATGTCCATCGGCGGCAAGGCAGGTTCGCAGCCGGCTCGGCGCCGCGCATAGGCCTGGAGCAGGTCCCGCAACAGCACGCCGATCGCCCAGGTGTCGGCGATTGCGTGATGGAAGACCCAAGACACCACGAACTTGGCATCGTCGAGGCGCAACGTGTAGAGGCGATGCAGCGGAGCGGCCGCAAGGTCGAAGGGGCGCTCGAATTCCCGCAGGAGCAGGCGACGGGCCTCGTCCTCGCGCGTGTCGGGAGCCAGGTGGCGCAGATCCCATGATTGCATCGCCACCCGAAGTTCGGGGACGATGGCTTGCATGGGCTCGCTGCCTTGCAGCGCGAAGGCGGTGCGCAAGCCTTCGTGCCGTTGCACGAGGTCATCCACCACCGCCTGCAGCGTGTCCAGGTCCAGCTCGCCCCGCACGAGGATGCTGACGGGAATGTTGTAGGCGACGGAGGCTGGGTCGAATTGCTGGATGACCCACATGCGACGCTGCGAGAACGACGTTGGTAGCGGGGCGCCGCGCGGGACCCTGACGATCGGGGGCAGCCCGCCTTGCGTTGCGGTCGGCGATCGCGATGCCTGCGCGCGCAGGTGTCCGGCAATGTCGGCGATGCAGCGCCGATCGAACAGATCGCCCAGCGCAACTTCGATTCCCAGGCGGCTGCGGATGCGCGACGCCACCTGCGTGATCAACAGCGAATGCCCGCCCAGGTCGAAAAAGCTGGTTGCCACTCCGAAGTTCGTCTGACCGAGGACTTCGCTCCAGATGGTCCACAGGGTTCGCTCGAGATCATCGCGCGGCGCCGGGTCTTCGACCACGTCTGCGGCGTGATCCTGCAAGCGCGGCAGCGCGCGGCGGTCGATCTTGCCATTGGCGGTCAGGCGGAATGCTTCGAGCGCCCGGATGTGTGACGGGACCATCGCCTGTGGCAGGAGTTCCTGCAGCTGGCGGCGCAGCGCCCGGGTGTCCACCTGCTCCGGCGGTACCCGGGCGGTGACGTAAGCGACCAGTCTGGGCTGTCCGGCTGCGTCGGGTTCGGCGGTGACCAGCGCCTGGTGCACCGGGGGCAGGGATACCAGCGCGCTCTCGACCTCGGCAGCCTCGATGCGGTGTCCGCGAATCTTGAGTTGGGAGTCGTTGCGCCCCAGGTAGCTGAGCGTGCCGTCCGGGTTCCACGACGCCAGGTCGCCGCTGCGGTACATCCGGCCTGCCGGAGCCTGCGCCCACGGATCGGAGACGAAACTGGCAGCGCTCCGTTCGGCAAGGCCGAGGTAGCCACGGGCCACCCCGCCTCCCGCGATGCAAAGCTCGCCGATCCCGCCGATGGGGGACAGGCGGCCGTCCAGGTCGACGACGTAGCTGCGTACCCCGGGCAGCGGGCGCCCGATGGTCGGCGCCGTCGATGCGTCGATGCGCGCCGAGGTCGCGTCGACCGTGCATTCAGTGGGGCCGTACATGTTGTAGAACGCGAGGCCCTGCTCCCGCGAGATCGTCGCCAGGTGAGCCCATGTCCGTGCGTCGATCGCCTCGCCACCCACCAGGGTGACGCCGGGCCACCCGCCGGTCGCGAACACGTCGGTTTGCGTCACCGCGACCAGTTGCTGCGGCGTGATGTCGATCACGTCGGCGTTGGTGCGCACCAGGTATCGATGCAACTGCACCGGATCCAGGCGTGCCTTCTGGGGAACCAGCACCAGCGTGCGCCCGGCGGCGATCTGGATCCACTGCTTGATCGAGGCGTCGAATCCCATCGAGGCATTTACCGCGACCCTCCGCGCCCGGGGATGGTGGGCGTAGATGGCCGAGTCCAGTGCATCCAGCAGGTCGGCGAGATTGCCGTGTTCGACCATCACGCCCTTGGGCGCTCCGGTGGAGCCGGAGGTGTAGAGCACGTAGGCCAGCTGCTGCAATGAGCATGTCCAGCCGAAAGCGTCCGCGGTCGGACCATCCTGCTCCAGCAGCGACTGCAGATCCAGGCTGGGGATCCCGAGCGCCTCGGTTTCGGGAAGCCGATCGAAGTGGCTCAGAATGACCGTTGGCCGGGCGTCCGCGATGATGGCGCCGAGGCGGGCAGCGGGCGTTGCAGGATCGAGAGGGACGAACGCTCCGCCGGCCAGCAGGACGCCGAGCAGGGCCGGGAGCATGTCGAGTCCCCGCTCCACGTGCAGCCCCACGAGGGACTCGGGGCCAACCCCCGCGCGGCAAAGGTGCGTGGCGATGCGGCTCGCGCGCGATGCCAGCTCGCCGAAACTCAACATCCCGTCCTCGTAGACCACCGCCGTTCGTTCGGGGTGCAGCCTGGCCTGCTCGGCGAAGCGAAGGTGGACGGGCCGGCCCGCCGCCGCTTGGCGCGCAAGTTCAGGGCCGCGCGACAGGCCTGACCCGATGACGTCGTACTCTGCGGGGTCGGCCATCTCGAATTCGCGCAAGGGCCGCTCCGGGTGGTCAAGCATGCGCCTGGCCACGGAGTCGAGCTGCCGGGCGAATCGCTCGACCTGCGCGTGATCCAGGTCGCGCGGGTTGTAGTTCAGCTCGATCAGAAAATCGCTGTCTTCGGCATAGCGGCGAACATTGATGGTCAGTGGCACTTGCGAGATCCCGTGGTGGACCGGAATCACGTTGTATCGTGCGGGCCCCAGGCGGCCTTTGAACTCGAATTCCTCGATGGACACGACGATGTCGAACATCCGTCCCCGCGTACCGGTGTTGAAGCCGTGCATTCGATGGATCTCGGATAGCGGGAAGCTCTGATGCCGGTACAGGCGCCGCAGCGTCGCACCGATCGCGTCCATCGATTCCTCCAGGCTCAGTGCTCCGTCGTAGCGCAGGGGCACGGGAAGCATGGAGCTGAACATGCCGGGAGTCGATTTGTCCTCCCGGGTCGTGCGGTTGTGGATGGGAACACCGATGGTCAGCTCCCGCGTGTTGCGCGACCTGGCGAAGTAGGTGCAGACCACGGCCAGCATGAAATGTGCCATGGACAGACCCCGCGCCTGGGAGCGCGCGCGCATGGGTTCGTATTTTGCCCGGTGTAGGGTCCAGGCCACCTGGTTGCGAGTTGCGTCGACCGGCTGCTGCGATGCCTCCCGCCGCGCGGGGAACAGGGGCGGCGCGAGCTCGGCCAGCTCCGCACGCCAGAACGCCTCGTCGGCTTGGTAGCGTGCTGAACCACGGTACCGGGCCTTCCGTTCGACGTAGTCGAAATAGTCCGGCAAGGGCGCCGGTGTCGCCCCCCCGGCGAGCAGGGCCTCGTAGATCCGCACGACTTGCTGAAACAAGATCCACACACTCTGTCCGTCCTGGATGATGTGATGGGACCCGAGGAGCAGCAGGTGCCGCGACGGCGCGGTACGCACCAGCACAAAGCGCCAGAGCGGTCCTCGCGCCAGGTCGTAGGGACGCACGAGAATCGAGTGCATGTGCTCCGTCTGCAGGTCAGGGGCGCCGTGCAGTTCGGGAAGCTCCTCGATCTTCAGGTTCAACGCGCTTGGCAGGGCCACGCGGGCAATCACGGCCTCGTCGCGGCGCTCGAAGGTCGAGCGCAGTACGCGTTGACGTTCCACAACATGCTGCAGTGCGATGCGCAGACGCTCCTCGTCCAGCTCACCGTCGATCCGCAGATAGCAGCCGATGTTGTAGACCGGCCTGTCGCCGTGGATGGCTTGATCGAAGTACAGATCGATCTGCTGCGGTGATAGCGAAAATTCCTGCGTATTCATGGACGAATGCCACGGGGGTCGGCAGACCCGGCACCCAGAAGATGTATCGATTCGTTTCGACAATCTAGCGCAAGGAGGCGGTGAAGTCCGCCCCGCGGGTCGGGTGATCGGGATGTCTTGACCCGGCTATGCGCCGGAACCGCGGCCGTGACCGATGTGAACTATTTCGCGCAGGCGCCCATTTTGTGGGCGAGCCGCCGCGACCGGCGTTGCCAGTGCAGGTCGTTGCCAAGTACCACGGGGTTTCGCGCCCGGCCGCCATTGGGCGTCGAGCGGGGACAAGAATCGCATGCCGCTCCAGCGGGTCCAACCTCGCAGACGGTCTCCTCGAAAAAGAGGGGGGCGCCCGTGGCACCGCCCGCACCGGCCCCCGCAGGGGCCGGTCGCACTATGGTGCGGCGACGAAACGCACGCGGCCGCTGACCTTGCAGGCCTGCCGGATGCGCCGGTTGACTTGAAGCTGCTGGATGACACCGCCGGAGACGGCGGCGCTCTGGCGCTGATAGGTGATGGTGTAGCGCTGCGGCGCGCTGCCGGTCTGTTCCAGCACGGCACCTGCTTCGAGCAGGGACAGGACGACTTGCGGGTCTTGAATCAGTTGCATCTCGATCTCCATTTGGCGGACGCACGAACCCCGTGTTCGTGGTCGCCATGGAAATCGGGAAGGTCGTCAGTGCATGGAGGGAATTGTTCCGTGCGGCGCGCGGCGCGTCAACGGTCGGCGTCCTCGTCGAGCCAGCCGCGTTGGCGCGCGTACCACACGAACGCGCCGAACGCCGCGATCACCGCGACGACACCTGCAAGCAGCGCCAGCGCCATCATCAGGGCTTGCCGCCTTGCGGCGCCGATGCCGGCTGCGCGATCAGCGCCTTCAGGCCGCGCTTGTCGGTGAAGGTGCACACCACGCCCGCCTTGTTGAAATACACCGGACGGTTGGTGTTGCAGTAGGCGGCGATCACGGTGATCGGCAGCGATTCGTTGCCGTAGATGTCCGGACTGAAGAACGCCAGTTCGCCGTCCTTGCAGTGCGACGCGCCCTGCAGATCGCCGAAGGTGCAGACCTGGCTCTGGTCCGTCTTCGCGGCCGGCCCTTGCGGGTTGCATCCGGTCAGGAGCCCGACCGTGGCCGCCAGCGTCATTGCCAGTGCCGGCGTGCGGATGCCATTGGGTCTCATGCTGTGTTTCCCCCTTGGTTTGCTGTCATCGGACCCGCCCGGGCGGCTGCGCGGCCACCCGGCGGGCCGCCGGTTTACTGACCGATGCCCGAGTGGACGATCGATTGCCCGTGGGTGTAGCTGTAGTTCTGCACCACGCCGTTCTTGTCGAACAGGATGACCAGCATCTTGTGGTCGACGTCGGCGTGATGGACGAACAGGTTGACCACCGGCACGAAGTCCACCGCCGTGGGCGTGGCGTGCGCGAAGTTGTAGGTCCACTGCTCGTCGCCGCCGTTGAAGCTCACGCTTTGCGGTTGGCCCAGGATGGCCTGCACCTGCGCCTTGGTGGTCACGCCCTTCTGGATGTGCTGTTGCAGCGAGGTGCTGCTCTGCTTGGACAGGGCCTCGCTGCCGGCGCTGGCACAGCCGGCCAGGAGCGCCGCGGCCAGGACGGCGGCGGCAAAGGTGAAGCGACGAAGGACAGGATGCATGCAAGACTCCAGAGGTTGGTGGATGGAATGGTTGAAGGGATTGGCCTGAACCGCTGCCGCAAGCGCGGCAGCCGGCTCAGTCCCAATTGCTGCCGAAGCTGTCGACGCTCGACGCCGCGGCGCTGCCCCAATCGCTCGAGGCACTGTCGCCGAACAGGTCGGTCCCGAAAGGATTGCCACCCACGTCGACGCCGCTGCCGGCGTCGATCATCGGCAAACCGGTGACGGGATTGATTGACCGCGAGCTGGGGTTGTCGGCTCTTGTGGACGCCGATGGCAGGTCAAGCGGGCCGGTAGCCACACTCGTTAAGTCGCCAAGCGATGATTCTAGGAATCTCGACTGGGCTTGCTCTTTGAGGCATCACAAAGGAATGAGGCAGCGACGTGCACAGATCGATTGGCATCTCTTTCGTTTGCCCCTGTGGCACCGCGCTCCTTCCTGTACCAGCGCATCCGGGCCTGCGCCGCAGACTTGGCCGAGGGTCGATGCGGTCCGGATCGACGCCGGTGGGCGCGTTGGGGCGACCGCGCAATGTCTTGGTCTCCATGGCCGGCGGCATGCGACTGGGTGTCGTGCACGGCCCAGCCCGATGCGGCCTCCGCCGTGTCGATCGCCCGGTTGACCGACTGCATTTCGATGAACGCGGCGAAGGCGTACTCGGCAACACCAGAACGACGGAACGACTTCGGGCTATGGTAGACGGCGGCTGCTTCAGGTCGCGCCGGGAAGGCGTGACTCGCCGGCGTGTTGCCGGTCGACGCCGGTCTTGGCTGGTGCGGGGTGCGGTCGCGGTTGGTTCACTTCTTCGGAGGGCGTTTTGTCACACGGATGGTTCGTGCTGGTCGATCTGCTGGGGACCTTCGCGTTCGCGTTGAGCGGGGCAACGGCGTCCATCGAACGCCGGCTCGACCTGTTCGGGGTCGCGGTCGTGGCCTACGTGACGGCCTGCGGTGGCGGGATCGTGCGCGACCTGTGCCTCGGTGCGGTGCCGCCGGCGGGGATCGCGCAGTGGCGCTACGCGGCGGTGGCGATGCTGGCTGCAGGAATGTCGCTCTGGGCGCAGCCGCTGATCCGCCGGCTGGGTCATCCCGTCGTGCTGTTCGACGCCATCGGGCTGGGTTTCTTCGCGGTCGCCGGGGCGCACAAGGCGATGGTGATGACGCACAACGTCGAAGTCGCCATCGTCCTCGGCGTGGTCACGGCGGTCGGCGGCGGGGTGCTGCGCGATGTCCTGCTCAACCGCGTTCCGGTCATCCTGCAGCGCGAGATCTATGCGCTGGCCGCGCTGATCGGCGCCGGCGTGCAGGTCGTCGGGGAGGTTCGCGGCTGGGACATGATGCTGACGCCCTGGCTGGGCGCTGCCAGCTGCGCGCTGGTGCGGTTCTACTCGATGCGCCGCGGCTGGAGTCTGCCGGTTTCCGGCCGGTCGCGCTGAGGCGGCCGAGGGGTGCCGCCTGGCTGGCCGCGCACGCGGTGGCGCGACCAGTGCGGGGCCCGAACCGCGGGTCGGCGCCGGCGTTTGCGGGGCAAGCCGGCCGAGCGAAAGCTCAGGCACACTATC
>JAKAIB010000122.1 GCA_021814605.1 Pseudomonadota bacterium
GATCGAAGGCGTGCTGGCGCACGAGGTCGGCCACTACAAGCGCCACCACATCGTCAAGCGCATGGTCGCGATGTTCGCGCTCAGCCTGGCCGGATTTGCCCTGCTCGGCTGGCTGGCGAACCAGACGTGGTTCTATACCGGACTGGGGGTGACGCCGCACCTGCTATCGCCCAACCATGCCCTCGCGCTGGTGCTGTTCAGCCTCGCGCTGCCGGTGTTCGGGGTGTTCTTCAGCCCCCTGCTCGCGGCGACCTCGCGCAAACACGAATTCGAGGCCGACGCCTACGCCGCGCAGCACAGCGACGCCCGCGCCCTCGGCGAGGCACTGATCGCGCTGTACCGCGACAACGCCAGCACGCTGACGCCCGATCCGGTCTACGTGCGCTTCTACTACAGCCATCCGCCAGCGCTGCAGCGCCTGGAGCGGCTGGGCGCGCTGCCGCAGCCGGCCGGCGGAGCCGCGGGCTGATCCCGCGCGACGGCATGAATTCGTCGGTCGCGCCGCAAGCCGCACGCCCGCACCGCACGGACAAGGCGCCGCCGCCCGATGCCGCCCTGGCCATCAGGGCGCGCATCGTCGCCGCGTTCGGGCGGCACTTCCTGGCGCGGACCGACGACGGCCGGCTGCTGCCCTGCGTGCCGCGCGGCAAGCGTTCGGAGGCTGTCTGCGGCGATCAGGTGCTGCTCGCTCCGGGCGATCCGCCGCTGGCGATCGACCGCGTGCTGCCGCGGCGCAAC
Organism: Pseudomonadota bacterium; assembly: GCA_021814605.1. Lineage (GTDB taxonomy): Bacteria > Pseudomonadota > Gammaproteobacteria > Burkholderiales > Burkholderiaceae_C > Thiomonas. The sequence goes on from JAKAIB010000122.1 coordinate 739, forward strand.
GCCCTGTGGCGGGAGGATCAGTGGCGCAGCAAGATGTTCGCCGCCAACATCGACCGCGTGCTGCTGGTCACGGCCGCGGTTCCGGGGGTGAACCATGGCCTGATCGGCCGCGCACTGATCGCCACGGACGCCGCCGGGATCCCGGTCACGCTGCTGTTGAACAAATGCGATCTGCCGCAGGCCGAGGCGGCGCGTGCCGAAGTGTCGCTCTACCGCGACCTGGGATACGACGTGCTCGAACTTTCGGTCCGCTCCGCGCCCGATGCCGCCCGCCAGACCCTGCTGCCGCTGCTGTCGGGCCAGACCTGCCTGCTGCTCGGAGCTTCGGGCGTCGGCAAGTCCAGCCTGACCAACCTGCTCGTTCCCGACGCCGCGGCAGCGACCGGGGAGATTTCCGCGGCGCTGTCCGCCGGCCGACACACGACAACGGCAACCCGGCTTTACCCGATCCCGGGCCTGCCCGGCGGCAGCGACCTGATGGATTCACCGGGGTTCCAGTCGTTCGGCCTGCACCACCTGTCGGTATCGCAGCTCCAGCACGCGTTCCCCGAAATCCGCGCCCGGCTCGGCCAATGCCGCTTCCACAACTGCACCCACCGCAACGAACCCGGCTGCGTGTTCACCGCCGATCCACAGGCGATCAGCCCGGCGCGGCTGCAGCTCTACCGGACGATCCACGCCGAACTCACGGCGCCGCAGCCGCGATGAAACGGGTCGACAGCGCCCCCAACCTGGTCATCGCCACGCTGTGGGCCGATGCGCTGACCTCGGCGGGCATGCCGGCCGAGGTGTTCTCGCGCTATCTGTCGAGCATCGCCGGAGAGATTCCGCCCGACCAGTGCGATCCGACCGTCTGGGTGCTCGACGACGCCGACCTGCCCCGCGCCCGGCAGCTGCTGCGCGAGTTGCGCGCCCCGGTTCGGGGAAGCGGCTGGATCTGTCCCGGCTGCGGCGAGCGCCACGGCCCGCAGTTTGCGCAGTGCTGGAACTGCGGGCGTGCCCGCCCCGATCCGGGGTCGGCCTGACGGCTCAGCCGCCGGCGTCGCTCGTGTCCCGAGGCGCGGTCTCCGCCAGCCAGGGGCGCGCGGCGAGCAGGAAGCCGAACAGCACCGCGTAGACGATCGCCGTGCCGAGCACGTCGCCGCGATTGCCGGTGAAGCCGGGGCCATAGGGCCCGCCGAACCCTTCCGCTGTCGACCACAGCAGCAGGCTGTAGACGAATCCGCCCAGCAAGGCGAGCCGGGTCCAGGCGGCGGGCAGCCAGGGCGCCAGCAGCAGGCCTGCGGCGATCGCGGTTTCGGCCAGCGCGACGAGCAGCCCGAACGGCTGCGCGCCGACGGCGCGTTCCAGCGCGGCGAAGGCGCCGATCCAGCCGGCGACCCAGCCCGGCTGTCCGATCTGCGCTCCCGCCATCAACGTGCCGACCTGCTCGCGGAAACCGGGTTGCCACTTGCACCAGGCGTCGAACGCCCACAGCAAACCGAACAGCCAGAAGCCCAATCGCACCCGCACCGCCGTCGGCCGTCGCCGCACCGGCCCTGCCCACGACGCGCCGTCCCAGGCGCGGAGCAGCAGCACCAGCGCGAAACCGAGGGCGTAGACGATCGCGGTCCCCGGATCGGTTGCTCCCGCCGTGTACGGTCCGCCGAGGCCGCCGATGGTGCTCCACAGCAGCAGCTCGTACCCCAGCCCGACCCAGCCCAGGACCGCAAGCCCCCAGCCAGTGAGCAATGAGACGGTCAGCAACGCCTCCAGCCCGAACATGGCGGCCAGCGCCGCATTCATGCCGACCCCGCGCATCGCGTCGAGCACGGCCGCGACCCAGGCGCCGAGCCATTGCGGCTGTCCCGCCGCGTTCGCCGCGCGCGTCGCGTCAAGCGCGAAGCGCGCCGCGTAGTCCGGGCTGAAATGGAATCCGAGGTTGATGGCGAAGAACACGCCGAAGGCAAGGCGCGCCCAGGCGAGGCGCCCCATGCCGCGCCGGTCGCCGGCCGTGTCACGGGCAATCTGCGCGGGCGCTTCAGCGGAGGTCGGCGCTGCGATGCGGTGCCGCACGGGTACCGGGACGAAAGGCTGATCCGATTCTGACGCGGGCATGTCGAACTCCCGGACGCGCCGGCAACGGCGGTCCCGATCGGACGATTGTCGAGCCCGGGGCTTAAGGCGTGCTTAGGCCGGCCGCCCCACGCGCCATCAATCCAGCCGTCCGAGCAGAAGGAACTCCATCAGCGCCTTCTGTCCGTGCAGCCGGTTTTCGGCCTCGTCCCAGACCACGCTCTGCGGACCATCGATCACCTCGGCCGCGACCTCCTCGCCGCGATGCGCCGGCAGACAATGCATGAATACCGCGTCGGCTGCCGCGGCGCGCATCATCCCCGCGTCGACCATGTAGCCCCGGAACGCCTGCTCGCGTGCCAGCTTCTCGTCCTCGAAACCCATGCTGGTCCAGACGTCGGTGGTCACCAGATGGGCTCCGGAGCAAGCGTCCACCGGATCGTCGAACTCGCGCAGGTGCGCCGCCTGCGCCGGCGTCACCGGATACCCCGGCCGGTCGAGCTGCACCCCGTAACCCTTCGGACCGGAGAAATGCAGGTTGAAGTCCAGCACCTCGGCCGCCTGCAGCCAGGTGTAGAACATGTTGTTGGCATCGCCGATCCAGGCCACGGTCCGGCCCCGGATGCTGCCGCGATGCTCGATGTAGGTGAACACGTCGGCCAGGATCTGGCAGGGATGGAATTCGTTGGTGAGGCCGTTGATCACCGGCACGCGGGAATTCGCCGCGAAGCGCTCGATCACCTCCTGGCCGTAGGTGCGGATCATCACGAGGTCGACCATGCGCGAGAACACCTGGGCGGCGTCCTCGATCGGCTCGCCGCGGCCGAGCTGGCTGTCGCGGGTGTTGATGTAGATCGCGGCACCGCCGAGCTGGTGCATGCCGGCCTCGAAGCTCAACCGGGTGCGCGTCGAATGCTTCTCGAAAATCATCGCCAGGGTGCGATCGACCAGCGGCTGATGCAGTTCGTAGCCCTTGAACTTCGCCTTGATCAACGCGGCGCGACGGAACAGATAGTCGTAGTCGTCACGCCCCAGATCGGTGAATTGCAGGTAATGCCGCAATGGACTGCTCATCGTTGACTCTCCCCGGGTTGATGGCGCCGGCAAACCTCAGCCGGCCGGCGTCGGCGGTGTCGCCTGCAGAAACTCCAGAACCGCAGGCACCAGCGCCTGCACCAGCGCGTCCGCCTGCTCGGCGCTGAAGATCAGCGGCGGCAGCAGGCGGATGACGCGCTCCTGCGTCACGTTCAGCAGCACGCCGCGCTCGAGCATGCGGCGCACCAGATCGCCCGCCGGACGATCGAGCTCGATGCCGATCATCAGCCCCTGGCCGCGGACTTCGACCACGCCCTCGATGCCTGCGAACGCATGGCGCAGCGCGTGGACGATCTGCTGGCCGCGCTGCGCCGCATTGGCCAGCAGGCCGTCGTCCTCGATCACGGCCAGCGTTTCCAGTGCCGCGCGACAGGCCAGCGGATTGCCGCCAAAGGTCGTTCCGTGCTGGCCCGGGCCGAACGTCCGCGCCGCGACGCCGCGTGCCAGCAGCGCGCCGATCGGCACGCCCGAGGCCAGCCCCTTCGCCATCGCAATCACGTCCGGACGGATTCCGGCCCACTGGTGCGCGAACCACTTGCCGGTGCGGCCAGTACCGCATTGGACCTCGTCGATCATCAGCAGCCAGCCGTGGCGGTCGCAGATCTCGCGCGCCGCCCGCAGGAAATCGGCGTGCGCCGGCTGGATGCCACCCTCGCCCTGGATCGCCTCCAGAAACACCGCGACCACGCTCTGACGCGTGTTCGCCACCTCCTGCAGCGCCGAGGCATCGTTCAGCGCGATCCGCACGAATCCCTCGACCAGCGGCTCGAAGCCCTTCTGCACCTTGGGATTGCCGGTGGCCGACAGCGTTGCGAGCGAGCGGCCATGGAACGCGCGCTCGAACACGACGATCTCCGGCCGATTGACGCCGCGGTCGTGGCCATACAGCCGGGCGAGCTTGATCGCCGCCTCGTTCGCCTCGAGCCCGGAATTGCAGAAGAACGCCGTGTCCATGCCGGCGAGCGCACACAGCCGGTCGGCCAGCTGCTCCTGCAGCGGGATGCGGTACAGGTTCGAGGTGTGGATCAGCTTGCCGGCCTGGTCGGCGATCGCCGCGACCAGGCGCGGATGCGCGTGCCCCAGCGTATTGACCGCGATCCCCGCCAGCGCGTCGAGATAGCGTCGCCCCTGCGCGTCCCAGACCCACGCCCCCTCGCCGTGCGATAGGGCGATCGGCAGTCGTGCATAGGTATTCATCAGATGGTCGGACATCGACGCCTCCCGGACGCGAAAAAAATTAGCCCGGCGGCGCGATCACGGCGCGTCGCCGGGGATAGGGAGCAAATTATAGGGAAGCCACCGCCAACCGGACCGCCGTCGCGGACGGTCGCGCAGGGCGTGCCGGGGCACGGATGCTCCCGCCGCCGCGGTCGGGATTTCACGGCATGCCGCATAATTTCGGCATTGCAGCAAAACTGCATCGCCCCGACGACCCGAGCCATGAGCGCCAATCCCGATTCAATGCACCTGGTCAAGCCCAGGCAGTTGTTCATTCGCGGCATCACCCGCGAAGGCCGGGTGTTCCGCCCCAGCGACTGGTCCGAGCGGCTTGCCGGGCTGATGTCGCACTACCGGCCGACCGACGCCGGGCGCCAGGCGGCGCATCTGGGTTATTCACCGTACTGCGTTCCGACCATCGTCGACGGCGTGCGCTGCCTGGTGGTGAGCGAGTCGCTGCGGGACATCGAGCCAATGGCATTCGATTTCCTGATGAACTTCGCCCGCGACAATCACCTCGAGGTGATCGATGCCTGCCTGACCGACGATCCCGTGGACGGCTCCGCCGAGGCATTGGGGCTTGCCCGCGACGCGCTGCAGAAGGCGTTCCGCGCGGGCTGAGCCAGCGTCCCGCCCAAATGAAAAAGCCCGGTGATTCCGGGCTTTTTCATTTGTCGCGTCCGAAGCCGGATGCGACAGCGAGCAGGCGGACGTTGCGCTCAGGCCGCCAGGGCCTTGATCGCAGCGTTCAGGCGGCTCTTGTGACGCGCAGCCTTGTTCTTGTGGAAGATCTTCTTGTCGGCGATCGAGTCGATGACGGGCATCGAAGCCTTGAACACTTCCATCGCCTTGGCATGGTCGCCGGCTTCGATCGCCTTGCGCACCGACTTGATGGCGGTACGGAAGCGCGAGCGCAGCGCGGAGTTGGCCGCGTTGGCCTTGACCGATTGACGGGCGCGCTTGCGACCCGACGGGGTGCGAACGCTCTTTTTCTTCGCGGATGCGGAAGTCGCCATGAGAAATCCTCGGAAAATTGTTGCCTGCTCGGGAAACCGGGCATTATAGACGAGAACCCGCGCCCGCAGGTCGGTCGCGGCGCCGGCCGATTTCTATAATGCCGCCCGGTGAATCTGCTCAAGGCCGCCTCCACCCTCTCGCTCCTGACCCTGGCATCGCGCATCACCGGCCTGCTGCGCGAGATCATGGTGGCCAGCTTCTTCGGCGCCAGCGCCTGGACCGACGCGTTCAACGTCGCGTTCCGTCTTCCCAACCTGCTGCGGCGAATGTTCGCCGAGGGCGCGTTCTCCCAGGCCTTCGTTCCGCTGCTATCGCAGACGCGCCAGACCCGGTCGCCCGAGCAGACGCAGGAACTGGTCGACCAGGTGTCGACGGCGCTGTTCTGGATTCTCGCTGCGATCAGCGCGATCGGCGTCGCCGCGGCGCCGCTGCTGGTCTGGCTGACGGCGTCCGGCCTGCACCCCGCGGCATTCGACGCTGCGGTCTGGATGACGCGGCTGATGTTCCCTTATGCCGGGCTGATCTCGCTCGTGGCGTTGAGCGCCGGCATCCTCAACACCTGGAAGCATTTCGCCGTGCCGGCGGTGACGCCCGCGCTGCTCAACCTGTCGGTGATCGGCGCGGCATTCGCGCTGCACCGCGTGATCGATCCGCCGATCTACGCCCTCGCCGTCGGGGTGATGATCGGCGGCGTGCTCCAGCTGGCGGTGCAGTTCCCGGCGCTGCGCCGGCATGCGGTGGTGCCGCGGTTCCGGTTGAGCTTCATCCGCGCCTGGCGCTCCGAGGGCGTGCATCGCGTGGTCAAGCAGATGCTTCCGGCCAGCCTTTCCGTCTCGGTGGCACAGGTGTCGATCGTGATCAACACCCAGATCGCGTCGCACCTGCACGCCGGCAGCGTGTCGTGGCTGGCCTATGCCGACCGGCTGATGGAATTCCCCACGGCACTGCTCGGCGTCGCGCTGGGATCGGTGCTGCTGCCCAGCCTGGCCCGCGCCAGCGCCGTCGACGACGCCGACAAGTACAGCCGGCTGCTCGACTGGGGGCTGCGGCTGACGCTGCTGCTCGCGCTCCCCAGCGCCGTGGCGCTGCTGGTGTTCGCACGACCGCTGGTGGCGATGCTGTTCAACTACGGCCGCTTCGACCAGGCCGACGTGCTCGCCACCACGCTCGCCCTGCGCGCCTACGGCGTGGGCCTGATCGGCCTGGTCGGCGTGAAGATCCTCGCGCCGGGCTTCTACGCCCGCCAGGATCTGCGCACCCCAGTCAAGATGGCGCTGATCGTGCTCGGCGCGACGCAGGCGATGAACCTGCTGTTCGTCCCCTGGCTCGGGCATGCCGGGCTCGCACTGGCGATTTCCCTCGGCGCGCTGCTCAATGCCAGCCTGCTGTTCGGCGGACTGCGCCGCCGCGGCATGTTCGTGCCGCAGCCTGGCTGGCGCGGCTACGCGCTGCGCGTGGTCCTGGCGCAACTGCCTCTGGCGGCCCTGCTGGCCTGGGGCGCGATCGCGCTGCCCTGGGGCCGGTCGCACGGCGACCTCGCCCGCCTCGGCATGGGACTGGGATTGCTGGCGGTGGCGGCGGCGGTCTATTTCCTTTGCCTTTGGCTGCTCGGCTTTCGGCTGCGGCAATTCGCGCACCGCGAGTGACCGTCCGCCTCGGGCCGGGACAACCCGGCCAAACCGGCCGACAATATCCCCGGCGCGGTATCCGGCGATCCGATGCCGGCGCCCTCATCTGGAGACCATCATGACGATCGACAACGACCTGCGCGAAACCCTGCGCGACAAGCTGAAGCAACGCCGCGCCGTACTGGTCGAAGATCTGCGCGACGAGGCGGTCAGCGCGGAGGGAACGCTGGCGGTGCGCAGCCAGCGCGGCACCGCGGACGACGAGATCGTCGATTCGATGGACGCGGTCGACATTGCCGAGACGGCGCGCGACGCGAGCGAACTGGCGGCGGTCGACCGGGCGCTGCAGCGGCTGGATACGGCCGATTTCGGCGTCTGCACCGACTGCGGCGCCGAGATCGAACCGGCGCGGCTGGTCGCCGAGCCCACCGTGCTGCGCTGCACCGCCTGCCAGCAGCGCTACGAACATCAGCACCACACGCCGATCGGCGGGCGGCTCTGATCCGCCGTCTGCCGCGATGGACGCATCCGTCCGCCTTGCCGCGCCCGGGCTGGAGCGCCTGGTGGCGCGCTGGCTGATCCCGGCCTATGTGCTCGGCGTCACGCTGCCCTGGATCGGGGCCGCATGGGTCAAGACCCGGTATCAACCCGGGCTGGTCGCCGATCCGCAGCCGCTGCGCGACCTGATCGACATCTTCGCGATGGGCCTCACGCTGATCGACGCCATCGCCGTGTTCACCGTCGCCATCGGCTGCCTCGTCGTCACGCTGATGAAGGGACCGGCGCGGTACGCCGACGTCGCGCAGGCCACGGTTCCGCCGCGGGAACCCGGCGAACGCGGCGCGCCCTGACCCGTCGAGATGGACCGGGCCGACATCACCGGGCTGATCCTCGCCGGCGGACGGGGCAGCCGCCTTGGCGGCATCGACAAGGGCCTCCAGCGCTGGCGCGGCGCCCCACTCGCGCTGCACGTGCTGCGCCGGCTGCAACCACAGGTCGTCACGGTCCTGATCAACGCCAACCGCAACCTCGACACCTATCGCACATTCGGGCCCGACGTGATCCCCGATGCCGCGCCGCGATCGTTCGCCGGCCCGCTGGCGGGTTTCCTCGCCGGGCTCGAGCAATGCCGCACCCGCTACCTGCTCGCAGTACCCTGCGACTCGCCGCTGCTGCCGCCCGACCTTGCGGCCCGGCTCGGCGCGGCAATGGCCGCGACCAACACCCGGATTGCCCACCCGCGTGCGGCGGGACGGGTGCAGCCGGTGTTCTGCCTGATGGAATCGGCACTGCACGACGACCTGCGCGACTTCCTCGCCGCCGGCGGGAGCAAGGTCGACGCCTGGACCGCGCGCCATCCGACGGCGATCGTCGACTTCACCGACGCCGCGGCTTTCGAGAACATCAACACCCCCGCCGACCTGCACCGCCTCGATCCGACGCCGGCGCGGTCGGCTGCCAGCGAGTGACATCCATGCTCCGTGCCTTCGATCTGCAGCAAGTCCTGTCCCGCGTCGCCGGCCATGACCCCGAGGCGCTGCCGGTCGAAACCGCCAGCGCGGCCATCGCCGCCAGCGTCGATCCCGTCACCG
>JAKAIB010000123.1 GCA_021814605.1 Pseudomonadota bacterium
GTAGGTCGGGGGTTCGAACCCCTCAGCACCCACCATCAAAGCGCGCTTGCCGGTTGCAAGCGCAACCAAGTGTTCAGCCGGGCCAGTCGATTCACTCGCCCCCGGTGAACCGGGCCGCAGACCGGCGGGCTGGTCGATCCGGCCTCGAAGCGTCGGATTCCGCAGTGCGGATCAGACGCGCAACCGGCGCCTGAGTGCGCGCAGCACGGCACCGATCAGCGGCAGCTTCTCATACAACTCGCCGGCGGCATCCCAGTAGTCGCGGTGCAGCAGCACCCGGCCATCAGGTCCGAACTCGACGCGGCTGGCGCCATGGATGATCCAGTCGCGCGCGCCGCGGCCCTTGCTCCGGAAGTGGAAGTCCCAGGTGAGGAAACCCTGTCGTGCGTCGCCCAGCGCCGTGCGCACGACGAAGCGCGGTGCCTCGGTGGTGGCGAACATGTGGTCGAAGATTCGGCGGATGGCTCCGCAGCCCTGCACCGCATTGAACGGATCCTTGAACTGTGCGGTCTCGGCGTAGATGCGGTCGATGTCGTCCAGGCTTTGCGGTGTCAGGGCCTCGAAGAATGCCGCCAGCCGCGCCAGCGGTTCGGGTCGCGCTGCGGCGGTGGGTTGATCGGTACCCGCCATCGTCTGGCTCACATGCCGGTGAGGCGACGCACCGCAGCGAAATACGCCCGGTCGGGCAGATACCGCAGCAGTCGCAGCGCCAATGTGAAGCGCCGTGGGAAGTGGATGTCGAACCGGCCGCGCTCCCAGCCGCGGATCATCGCGGCGGCGGCCTCGTCCGGCGTGAGCAGCGCGGGCATTGCAAAGCGGTTCTGCGCGGTCAGCGGTGTGTCGACAAAGCCCGGGTTGACCACGCTCACGCCGATGCCGCGGTCGCTCAGGTCCAGATACAGCGTCTCGGCCAGGTTGATCAGCGCCGCCTTGGTCGGTCCATAGGCGAGCGCCTGCGGCAGCCCGCGCCAGCCGGCCACGCTCGACACCAGGCTGACGTGGCCGCTGCCCTGCGCCAGCAGCAACGGCAAGGCGGCGGCAAGGACGTGCAATGCGCCGCGGTAGTTGACATCGTCGTGCGCCAGTGCCGCCCGCAGATCGAATGCCGTGGCACGCTGCGCCGCATAGGTGCCGGCGCAGTAGATGACCAGGTCGAGGCCGCCGAGTGACGCGCGCACCTCCCCGGCGGCTGCGGCCAGAGCATCGGCGTCGCGCACGTCCAGCGGCAGTGCAAGCGTCGCGCCCAGAGTCGCAAGCCGATCGGCGCTGCGAGCCGACGCCGCGACGCGCGCACCGCGTACCAGCAGCGCCCGCGCCAGTGCGGCGCCGATGCCGCTCGACGCGCCGACGATCCACACCCGCTGCCCGGACCAGTGGCGGATCGGCGGATTCAACGACATGACGGCTTGTCCCGGGTCACGGCTTGTGGAAGGCGATGAAGATGCTCGCCACCTCGAAGCCGAACTTGCGCATCACCGTGCGGTTCAGCAGCACGTGGTCGTTCATCTGGTACATCCAGTCGTCCATCTGCACGTGGTAGGTGGTCCCGTCGACCGGCAGCGCCAGGGTGTAGTGCCAGTTGAAGGCATTGCCTTCCGCATAGCCCGCGGCGGTGCCGACGACATCCCCCGCAGTACCCTGGTAGCGGCGTTCGGTCCCGCCGCCGGGCAGGCGCTGCAGATGCCAGACACGCTCGGACCTGGTGCCGTCGCTGTAGGTGAAATGCTCGCTCAGCGTGCCCGAATCCCCCTTCCATGTGCCCATCATGTCGACATGGAAGCGCTTGATCACCTTGCCCGAGCGGTTGAACACGACGCCGTCGGCAGTCAGCGGTCCGTTGAAGTAGCTCTCCAGCGCCAGCGTGGGCTTCTCGCCGCGATAGTCGGCCGGGGTCACGCTGGCGCAGCCGCCGAGCAGGCCGGCGGCCATCGCCGCGGCGCACAGCAGCCGCAGGAACCTGGGGAAACGCATCATGGCAATGTCCTCCTCATCGAGTCGTGCAGAAAATCCGGGTGGCGCGCTGCCGGCCGCATCCAGCCGAGCCAGAGCAGCAGTCCGGACAGCAGCTTGAGCGCGCAAGGCAGCAGGCAGTAGGCGACCACCAGCGGCGGCAGCACGCCGCGCGCTGGCGTTCCGGGCGTGTAGCCCAGCGCCGCCAGAAGCGGCAGCGCGATGCCCGCTGCCAGCGCCAGGGTGAACTTGGCCGCCATGTTCCACAGCCCGAAATACGCGCCCTCGAGCCGGCCGCCGTGGCCGAGACTGCGGATCAGGCCGGACAGCAGAGCCGGTGGCAGGATCAGGTCCGATCCGAGCGCCAACCCCGAGGCCGCGCAGACGGCGGCGTAGCCCCAGCGGTCTCCCGGCTGCAGCAGCGCCGCCCAGCCGAACACGGCCACCGTCGCGCCGATGCCCAGCAGCCAGCTGCCGGCCGCACCGACCTGGCGCACCGCGCGCAGCCACAGCGGTGTGCCCGCGGCGGCACAGGCGAAATAGACGAACAGGTACAGGCCGGACAGATCCGGTGCCTGGATGCGGTCGCGGATGAAGAACAGCACCAGCGTGGCCGGCACCGATGCGGCCACGCCGCTGGGCAGGTAGGCCAGCAGCAGCCGACGGAAGGCGCGGTGGCGCAGCGGCTCGATCGCGGCGCTCAACCCGCGCAGGGTCATCGGCGGGGCGCGAAATTCGGCCGGCAGGGGCGCGGCCCGCAGCAACCACAGTCCCGCGCCCAGGCTGAATGCGAACACCAGCGCGAAGCCTGAGCTGCCGCCCAACTGCGTCACCAGCGCAGCGACGAGTACCCCGGCCAGACCCAGCGCTTCACGCCAGGCGAACACCCGGGCACGCTCGGGTTCGCTGTGGCCGAGCGCAGCACCCCAGGCCTGGTGGGTGACACCGGCTGCGCTGTAGCCGGCATAGGTGACGAGCAGCGCCAGCGCGAAGGCCGCGCCGAACACCGCGGGATGCGGGGCATAGGGCAGCAGTGCCGGCAGCGCGAGCAACGCGACGAAGCCGCCGAGCATCACCGCGCTGCCCGCAAGCATGAACGCGAAACCGCGCCCCGAGCCAAGCATGCGGTCGGCCAGGCGACCGATTGCGGGGTCGACCAAGGCGTCGGCCAGCCGCACGGCCAGCAGCAGCGCGCCGAGGACGCCCAGTGGCACGCCGTGGCGGGTGGCGTAGTGGGCGGGCAGGAACACATACAGCGGCAGCGCGAGGAAGCTGAGCGCGAACTGCGGCGCGCCGTAGCGCGCCAGCTGCCCGGCGCCGCGGCTTCCGTCGGAGCCTGTGGCATCGGACGCGGCGACCCGCTCGCTTGCCGGCATTGCGGTGCTCATGGCGTTGGCCTCGCACCGGCGAGCAGCGCACGGCGCAATTCAGGAGCGATGCCGTGCGGCGATAGCCAGATCGAGAAGAACGCGACGGCGAATGTGCGACCCCCGATGCTGCCGATGGCGTGGCCGTCGAGCAGGAAGTCGGTGCGTGCGCCACCGTCGGTCGGTCCGAGGTACAGGCCGGTGAGGCTGTCGCCCGCGTGCACGTCCGGGAAGATCGCGCGCATTCGCGCCTGCCAGGCCCGGCGTTGTGCCGTGCTGCCCAGGTCGAGGCGGTCGATCAGGCGGGTCGACTCATCGGCAATCGCCCGTCCGCTCAGGCTGCGCGCGTAGTGCAGCTGCAGGGCGAACGGCTGTGCGCCGAGGTCGTCGGAATCCATCCCCGCCGGCCCGACCCAGAGCGAGGCCCGGTACACCTCCAGACCCCACCAGCGGAACACACCACCGCCGGCCAGTCGGGGCGTGCCGAGCGCACGGACCACCGCGGCCGGCGGCGTGGACCGGGCCCTGGCTGCACCCGCGACGGGCAGCAGGCCGGCACCGAACCAGATCGCGACCGCGCGCCGGCGCGGGCAGGGCGCTCGGGTGTCACCGGGCACCGGGCTTGCGCAACGTGAACTGCACGACATCGAGGGTGCGCTGTGCAAAGCCGGCCTCGCAGTAGGCAAGGTAGAACTCCCACAGCAGTTCGAAGCGCCGGTCGAAGCCGAGCGCGCGGATCTGCGGCAGGGCATGCAGGAAGCGCTGGCGCCACGCTGCCAGCGTGCGCGCGTAGTCGGCGCCGAAGGCATGACTGGCGACGATTTCCAGCCCGGCGCCGCGCGCTTGCGCGACAAAGGCGCTGCGGCTTGGCAGCATGCCGCCGGGGAAGATGTAGCGCTGGATGAAATCGGTGCCGCGGCGATACGCCGGGAACAGCGTGTCGTCGATGGTGATGGTCTGGATGCAGGCGCGGCCGCCCGGCCTGAGCAGGCCGGACACGGTGTGGAAGAAGTCGGGCCAGTAGGACTCGCCGACCGCCTCGAACATCTCGATCGACGCCACCGCGTCGAAGCCGCCGGTAGGCGCGAGTCGCGCCGCATCGCGGTAGTCGCACAGATGGAGCCGGGCGCTTGCGTCCAGCCCGGCCGCGCGCAGGCGCCTGCTGCCGAAGTCGAGTTGTTCGACCGACAGGGTGACACCGTCGAGCCGGGCCCCGGCGCGTGCCGCGGTCTCGGCGAAGCCGCCCCACCCGCAGCCGATCTCCAGCACGCGCTCGCCGGGCCGCAACTGCAGTTCGTGCAGCACACGATCGAGCTTGGCCTGCTGCGCCTGTTCCAGGCTCATGCCGGGGTCGGCAAACAGCGCGGACGAATACGTCATTCCCGGATCGAGCCAGAGCCGGTAGAAGTCGTTGCCGATGTCGTAATGGGCGTGGATGTTGTCGCGGCTGCCGCTACGGGTATTGCGGCGCAGCAGCACATGCCGCAGCCGCGACAGCAGGGTGCCCAACCGGCTGCCGTACAGGGCGCGCTCGATGGCTGCGCGGTTGGCGAGCAGCAGTTCGAGCAGCCGCGGCAGGTCGGGGCTGGCCCATTGACCACGCAGGCGCCCTTCGGCGAAACCGATGTCGCCGCGACGCAGGACGGCGGAGAACGCGCCCCAGTCGAACACCTGGAGGTGCACCGGCGGTACCGTCGAGTCGCGCGCGCCGAAATGCATGGTTGATCCGTCGGGCAGGTGCATTTCCAGACGGCCGTGCTCGAGCCGTTGCAGCATCGCAAGCACGGTGCGCGCGGCCAGCGGCCGGCGCCGGCGCGAACCGGCCTCGACCAACGCGGCTTGCGCGCGGCTGCCGACTGCGACGGCATCGGTGGTGGGGATCATCGCGTCACTCCTTCGATCGGGGGTGCGGGCTTGGAAAAGAACGGCACGCGCTTGCGCCACAGTTGCAGCGCCTGCCAGTGGATACGGGCGATCACGCCAAGGCTGTGCAGCGGGTGGGCGGCGAGGGCGCGGCGCGCCGTCGCCGGCGTGAGCGGCTGAAGGGCGCCGGCGACGCTGGTGAGCAGCAGCGGGCCGTGTGCGTCGTCGTGGTCGACGCGCGCAACGATGCGCTCGACCCCGGCGCGTGCGCTGCGCAGGAAGCGGAACCGGTAGCCGCCGTCGATGCGGCAGAACGGCGACACGTGGAACGCCTTGCCGGCGCGAAGTTCCTGCCCCCAGGCGATCGTCGTCTGTCCTGGATCGGGACGGAGCAGGTAGCAGTGGCGTTCACCGAACGTGTTGTTGACCTCGGCGACGATGGCCGCGAGCGTCCCGTCGGCGCGGTGGCAATACCAGAAGCTCACCGGGTTGAACACGTAGCCGAGCACCCGCGGGAACGTCTGCAGCCAGATCTCGCCGTCGGCAGCCAGGCCCTCGGCGTCGAGCAGACGGTCGATCCAGGCCAGGCTGTCGTCGCCGCCGTCGCCGTGATCGGCGTCGAAGAAGCTCAACAGCCCGCGACGATTGCGCGCGATCGCCAGCACCGCCGGATTGCGTGCCAGGGCGCGCATCGGGAGCAGCAGGAAGAACACGTGGTAGGCGAAGGCGTGCCGCGCCGGCCGCAGCCGGGTGTGACGGACGGTGCCGCTGCCGATCAGCGGCCGGGCCGTGCTGTCGGCGCGGGCGGCGGCTTGCCCGGGCGGCTGCGGCGAGCACCCGGCGTTCGCCACGGACGGGCCGCTCGGCGGCAGGGTTGTGCGCAGCAGCGCCATCACGCCCGTGCCTCGAGTGCCGCCGGCAGCCGCCCCGGCGCATGCGCGCGCTGCTGCGCGAACCAGGCGTCGGCGGCGGCGCGCCCGGCCTTCAAGCCGTCTTCGTGAAAACCATATCCGCACCAGGCACCGCAGTAGAAGGTGCGTCGCTGGCCCTGCAACTGCGGCAACTGTGCCTGCGCGGCGATCGCTGCGGCGTCGAACACCGGATGCGCGTAGGCGATCTCGCGCAGCACGGTGACCGCGTCCGGCTCGCGCAGCGGGTTCATCGACACGATCACCGGCCGCTCGAACGGTACCGGCTGCAGCTTGTTGAGGAGGTAGTGCAGGCACACCGCGGGGCGGTCGGCGTGCGCCGACAGATCGTCGGCTGCCACACGGCTCTCGAAGTTCCACGCGGCCCACGCCTTGCGCCGCGCCGGCAGCAGACTGGAATCGGTGTGCAGCACGGCGCGGTTGGGCTGGTAGCGGATCGCACCGAGCACACGTCGCTCGGCGTCGCCGGGATCGGCGAGCAGCGCCAGCGCCTGGTCGCTATGGCAGGCGAGGATCACCTGATCGAACCATTCGGTGCCGGCGTCGGTGTCGACCTCGACGCCGACGTCGTGGCGCTTGACCCGGCGCACCGGCGTCGCCAGGCGAGCGTCGTCCAGCCGCGAGACGATGCGCTCCACATAGCGGCGCGAGCCCCCGCGCACCGTGAGCCACTGCGGCCGGTCGTCCACCTGGAGCAGGCCATGGTTGTGGCAGAAGCGCACCATGGTCGCCACCGGGAAGTCGAGCATCTGCGCCGTGGGGCAGGACCAGATGCACGCCACCATCGGCAGGAAGTAGCCATGCACGAAGGCCTCGCTGTAGCTGCCATCGCGGAGGAAGTCGCCAACGCTGCGTGGATCATCCTCCGGGCCGCGCCCGTGCAGCGCCAACGCGGTCGCGTCGCGGTTGAACCGCAGGATGTCGCGCAGCATGCGCCAGAAGCGCGGCCGCAGCAGGTTGCCGCGCTGGGCGAATACGGTATCGAGGGTGGCACCGCTCCACTCGAGCCGGCCGCCGCCGGGCAGCGGGCGCTGCACCGAGAACGACATGTCGGACTCGGCCAGCGCGATGTCGAGTTCGGCAAACAGCGCCAGCAGGTTGGGGTAGGTGCGGCGGTTGAGTACGAGGAACCCGGTGTCGACCGGGTGGGTGATGCCGCCGACCGTCGCCTCCACCGTGTGGGCATGGCCGCCGAAATGGCTGCCGGCCTCGAACAGCGTGACCCGGGCATGGTCCTTCAGTGCCCAGGCAGCGCCGAGTCCGGCGATGCCGCTGCCGACGATGGCGACGCGCGGCAGCGGGTGCGACGTTGCCTGCAGGGTGGATGTGACGGTCGACATGGTTGCGATCCGGAGTTCAGTCGTTTCGGCCTTCCAGCCATGCATACGCCGAGTGGTTGTGGATGGATTCAAAGTTCTCCGACGCGACCGTGTAGGCGGCCACGCGCGGCTCGCGGCGCAGCGCGAGCGCGACGTCGCGGACCAGGTCCTCGACGAACTTGGGGTGTTCGTAGGCGTACTCGGTGACGTACTTTTCGTCGGGGCGCTTGAGCAGCCCCCAGAGCTGGCAGGAGGCGGCGTTCTCGGCGATGGCGATCTGCTCGTCCAGGTCGATCGGGTCGCGCAGTTCGGCGCCGATGGTGATCACCGAGCGCTGGTTGTGCGCGCCGTAGTCGGAGATGTCCTTCGAGCAGGGACACAGGCTCGTCACCGGCACCTCGACGGTCTGCCGCAGCACGCGTCGCGCGCCGTCGGTCTCGGCGTGCAGCGTCACGGTGTAGTCAAGCAAGCTGGTCACGCCCGAGACCGGGGCGGTCTTGCGGCGGAAATAGGTGCCGCGCAGGGTGATGGCGCCAGCGCTGGCCTGCAGTCGCTGCAGCATGGTGTCGAGCAGGGTGCCGAGCGCAGCGGCATCGAGTTCGCCCGGATGCGCCTCGAGCACCTCGATGAAGCGCGACATGTGCGTGCCCTTGACCTCGGGGGGGAGAGCCACGGTCATCTGGAAGCAACCCACCGTGGGTTGCGCGCCGCTGCCCCCGCGCAATTGCACGGGGTAGCGCACGTCGCGCACGCCGACCTTCTGGATGGCGATGTCGCGGCCGTCCGGCGAGGACTGCACGTCGGGCAGGGGGCGATGGGCAGCTGCGGTGAACAGGCGTTCCGGGGCGTTCATGGCGATCCTTTCAGGTTGGGTGAGGTCAGTGCTGCTGCTGCGCGAGCAGGCGGCGGATGGTCGCGTTCAGTTCCGGGTCCTCCGGCGTCGTGACGCTCGGATAGACGGCGACCACCTTGCCGTCGCGGTCGATCAGGTACTTGTAGAAGTTCCACTTCGGCTGGGTGCCGGTGGCGTGGATCAGATCGGCGAACAGCGGGTTCGGGTCGGGTTCGGTCACGTGCGAGATGCCGAACAGCGGAAACTGCACGCCAAAAGTCTTCCTCGAATAGGCCACGATCCGCGTCGGGCTGGACATCTCCTGGTGGAAGTCGTCGGAGGGGAAACCGAGCACGACGAATCCCTGCGGGCCGTACTGGGCTTCCAGTTTCTGCAGCCCGCGCTCCTGCGGGCTGAAGCCGCAGAAGCTGGCGGTGTTGACCACCAGGATCACCTTGCCGGCGTACTGGCACAGGCTCTGCGGCTTGTTGTCGAGCAGGCTGGGAAAGCTCTTGTCGAGCAATGCTGGACAGGTCGCCGCGTCGACCCGAGTTGTCGTGGACATGACGGCTGCCGCTGCAAGCGCAAGGAAGAGGTGGGAGAATTTCCGTGTGACGGTCATTTGGCAGGTGTGCAATGTTTTGTCCTGGACAGTATCGGTCCATTCGACCGTAGCATGTCAATGATCGCGGTGTTGTCCATGACGCAATCAGGGTCGCCCTGGATCGAAATCTCGGGCGGTCTAGGATTCCGGGCCGAGCGTTTCGGCGGAATCGACCAGTACCGCGCCGGTCGGAAACCGGCTTCTGGCTAAAATATGTCCAGGACGGAATATGAATGATTGCACCGCTGACGAGGCATCTCCGATCGGGATCGCCGGGGTCGAGCGTGACACCGGAATCGGGAAGGACACGCTGCGCGTCTGGGAGCGGCGCTACGGCTTCCCGCGGCCGGAGCGCGACGCCTCGGGCGACCGCCTCTATCCGCCCGATCAGGTGGAGCGGTTGCGCCGCAT
>JAKAIB010000124.1 GCA_021814605.1 Pseudomonadota bacterium
GCGATTCCGCCAACCCGCGCAACGCCACCCACAGCGCCGACACGTCGATTCCACTGAGGC
Source organism: Pseudomonadota bacterium (assembly GCA_021814605.1). GTDB lineage: Bacteria > Pseudomonadota > Gammaproteobacteria > Burkholderiales > Burkholderiaceae_C > Thiomonas. The sequence continues at coordinate 61 of JAKAIB010000124.1, forward strand.
GATAGATGCGGCTTTTCCCGGCGCGGCGAACGCCGACCAGCTGCGCGTTGCGCAGCACCCGGAGATGGGCGCTGGCGAGCTTGACGTCGATGGCCGTGGCCTGCGCCAGCGCTTCGACGGGCTTCTCGCCCTGAGCGAGCACCTCGAGCAGTTCGAGCCGCTTGGGGCTGGACAGCGCCGCGCCGATGCGCGCGACCTGCGCGTAGAGATGATCCTTCAGTTCGCGGGATTCCATACGCACAGTCTAACGATCTTGCGAATATGAGTTCATTCGGCAATACCCCGAATCGGAGATCGATTCGGCTGCGCCGGCCAACGCCAGACGAACCCGCGTCCCTGACACGTCGCGCACAGGAGCAACCGGATCGCGCCGCCCTGGCGATGTCGCCTTGAAGCAGAACTGCAACACGCCCCGAGCATCGTCGGAAGTCGACATCGATCCGCCGGACGCCGCCGCCCCCTGGGGAATGCGCCAAGGGTCGCGACCAGACGGCCGCGAGCAGACCGCGTTGTTCGTCGGCCCGGAGAGCCGCCGGCGGACCGGCTCGCAATGTCCACGCGCCGCCTGCGGATACGAACGCCTCGCATTTACATCGTTATCGCGAACGCTTAGCATTTCCAACGTCCGGACATCGCGCCGTCCGGTCAGTCGCTGAAGGAACCCGGATGAAGGCTGAAGCACCCTCGAAGATCGTCGCCGCCGCAATGCTCGCGACCGCTGCGGCTCTGTCGCCCGTTTGGTCGCAGACGTCGTCCGGAACGATGCAGATCACGATCCGGCACCAGGCGTTCCAACCACGGTCGCTGACGATCCCTGCCGGGAAACAGGTCAGGATCACGATCCGGAACGACGACGCGTTGCCAGCCGAATTCGAGAGCGCCGACCTCAACCAGGAAAAGGTGATCCCCGGCGGCACGGCACTCCCCGTCTACGTCGGACCGCTGCGGCCGGGCATCTACAAGTTCTTCAACGACTTCCATCCGGCGAGCACAGGCACGCTGGTCGTCCGGTAGTCCACGCGTCAAGAGAACCCCGTCATGCTGCCCACCGCCATCATCATGTTCCGCGAGGTCCTCGAGGCCGCTCTGGTCGTTTCCATCGTGCTGGCAGCGGCCAAGGGGGTCGCCGGCCGTGGACGCTGGGTCGGCTACGGCATCGCGGCGGGGGTCGCCGGCGCCTGTCTGGTTGCGCTCTTCGCCGGCGTCATCGCGACGGCCGTTCAGGGCCGCGGACAGGAACTGCTCAATGCCGCCGTGCTGCTGCTGGCGGTGGTGATGCTGGGCTGGCACAACGTGTGGATGAGCCGGCACGGCAGGCAGCTTGCCGAGTCGATGCGGATCGTCGGCCATGACGTCGCCGTCGGCGACAAGCCGCTGTCGGTGCTGATGATCGTGGTGTCGATGGCCGTGCTGCGCGAGGGATCCGAAGCCGTGCTGTTCGGCTACGGCATCTATGCCAGCGGCGCGCGCGGCACGTCGATGCTGATCGGCGCCGCGGGCGGGCTGGCTGCCGGGGTGGCGGTCGGTGTCCTGTTGTACAAGGGCTTGTTGCGCATCCCGACCCGCCACCTGTTCAAGGTGACCGGATGGATGATCCTGCTGCTGGCTGCCGGCATGGCCACCGACGCCGCCGGACTGCTCACGCAGGCCGGCATCCTCCCGTCGATCCGCGACGGCGTGTGGAACACCTCCTGGCTGCTCACCGAGCAGTCGCTGCCGGGACGCCTGCTGCACATCCTGGCGGGATATACCCAGCGCCCCTCGGCATTGCAGATCATCTTCTATGTCGTCACGCTGGTGACCATCGGCAGCCTGATGTGGCTGGTCAACCATCCACGCACCGGCCGCGCCGGTCTGGCGGGAAGCAAGCCGTGAGCAGCGCACGGCGTCCATTCCCGATCCCGTTGCGCGTCGAGACCGCCCCGGACTGGCGGCAGCGCCCGGCATGGGTGCGCCGGATCGAGGCGTTCGCGGTGCGTCATCGCGGCAAGCTGGCGTGGGTCCACGTCGCCATGTTCTTCGGCTTCATGGCATTGATGATCGTCCCGCTGTTCCTGCCCGAGCCAGGCGACGGTGCCACCTTCCGCAACGACTTCACCCTGTTCGCCAGCTTCGTGATCTGGGGACTGTGGTTTCCCCTGGTGTTCGTCTCGGTCGTCTTCACGGGCCGCAGCTGGTGCGGCATCCTGTGTCCGCTGGGTGCGAGTTCGGAATGGGCCAACCGGGTCGGACTCAGGCGTCCGGTGCCGCGCTGGGTTCGGTGGGAAGGCACCCCGGTCGTCAGCTTCGTGGTGATCACCATCCTGGCGCAGACGGTCGATGCGCGCGGGTTTCCCCAAGGCATCGCGGTGGTCTTCGGCCTGGCCTTCGCCTGTGCAGTCGTGCTGGGATTCGTCTACGGCCAAGGGCGCAACAAGCGCCCGTGGTGCCGTCACATGTGCCCGATCGGGTTGATGCTCGGCGTGTTTTCCCGCCTCGGCGCGGTGCAGTTCGCTCCAAAGCAGCCGAGACCGGGCGGCGACGCCTACGCCGAAAAGGGCGTCTGCCCGACGATGATCGCCATCCAGCGCAAGGAGGAGTCGCGGCATTGCATCGAGTGCTTCCGCTGCGTCAATCCCGGCGGTCGAGGCGGTCTTGCACTGGTGCTGCGCAAGCCCGGCACCGAAGTCGCCGAGATCCGGCGCCACAACCCGAATGCGGCAGAGATCTGGTTCCTGTTCCTGGCCACCGGGCTGGCGCTCGGCGGCTTCCTCTGGCTGATCCTGCCGCAATATGACGCGATACGCCAGGCGGTCGGGACCTGGGCGATCGACCGCGGGTGGGACTGGATCGGCACACCGGGGCCATGGTGGCTGATGTCGGTGCACCGCAACGGCCGCGAGGTCTACACCTGGCTCGACTTCCTCACCATCACCGGCTTCATGCTCGGCTGCGCGGTGCTGCTGGCCGCCGTGCTGACGCTCCTCACCGCGCTGTCGAGCGGACTGTCCGGGCGCCTGGGCGCCGACCTCGACGGGCGCCGCCGCTTCGTCGAGCAGGCCTACGCCTACATGCCGGTGGCGATGGTGTCGCTGGTCATCGGGCTCGGCGGGGAACTGTTCGACGCGCTGGCGCAGGCTGGCCTGCCCATGCGGGCCGTGGCACTGGTCAAGGTCGCGCTGTTCGCGCTCGGCATGGTCTGGAGCATCGCGCTGGGCCGCCGCCTGCTGGGCGCCCAGGGTCTGGCCGGCCTGCGCCGATGGCTCGCGCTGCTGCCGCTGCTGGCCGGTGTCGGGCTCGTGGGTCTCGCCTGGTGGCCGGCAATTTTCGGGCTCTGACGCGCCCGTCGCGTCCGGGTCGTTGTTGATCCTTGAAAGGAAACAGGACCATGCGTCCATCTGTCATCGCGCTTGCGGCATGCGTCGCCGCTGCATTCGCCGCTCCGGCCTCGGCCGCCGAGCATTCGATGGGCAATCCGATCGTGCTCGACGGCATGATCCTCCATCCGGTCTATCTGCAGCCGGTGGACATGGCGCCGATGCTCCCCGGAATGAGCGCAGCGAAGGCCGACGCCCACCTGGAAATCGACATCCACGCCGACAAGAACAACCCGCAAGGATTCGAGCCGGGCGCATGGATTCCCTATCTGACCGTCAGCTACCAGATCCGCAAGGTCGGCAGCGACTGGTCGACCTTCGGCACGCTGATGGCGATGGAAGCCAACGACGGACCGCACTACGGCGCCAACATCCGGTTCGACGGACCTGGAAAGTACCGCGCCAGCTTCCGCATCGAGCCGCCGCCGTACGACGCGTTCTTCCGCCATACGGACAAGGAGACCGGTGTTCCCGACTGGTGGGCGCCGATCGTGAAGAGCTGGGACTTCACCTACGTCGGCGGCGTCGGGCACAAGGGCGGCTACTAGGTTTCCGGCCTGGCTCCCGGCCGGCGCTCGAATCGGCGCGGCCCGCCGGGAGCCGGATCCGCCGGGTTCCCGCCTGCGGTTCCGGTCAGAACCAGACGCGCAGCCCGGCGACGAAGTCGGTGGCATTCGGCCGTTCACCGGCGGCACGGGCGAAGTCGGCGCTGCGACCGAAGCGGCCGCTCCACTCCACGCCGGCATAGGGTGCGAACTGGCGAGTGATCTCGTAGCGCAGCCGCAGTCCGGCCGTGGCGTCCGACAGTCCGCTGCCGGTCCGGCGCCCCGGGTCGTCCTTGCCGTACAGATTGGCCTCCACCCGAGGCTGCAACACCCAGCGCTGCGTCAGCAGCAGGTCGTAGCTGGCGGCAAGACGCAGCGCGCTCCGGCCCTGATTGCCGAGGTAGGCCGTCGCATCGACGTCGAACCAGTAGGGTGCCAGGCCCTGGACTCCGAACGCCAGCCAGTTGCGGTCCGGCCCTCCGCCGCTGTCGTGACGGATGCCGGCCTGCGCGTCCCAGAAGGCCGCCACGGCGTGGCCCCACAGCAGTTCGGTGCGGGCGTCCTGCAGACGGCCCTGCGATTCCTGGCCCTCGGCCTTGACGACGAGACGGTCGAAGTCGCGGCCGAACCAGGCCTGGACGTCGTACGCGGTCCAGTTTCCCGCGTTGTCGCTGTGCGCGGCCTCAAGGCGGTCGACCAGGACCGAGCCGAAGTTCATCTGGTCGGCCAGCCGGGGCGGCTTCACGCCCGCAGGGATGTACGGACCGGTGGTCAACGTGTAGCCGCCAGAATCAGCGTCCGCAGTCCGCGGGGCCGACGGCGGGGTCGCGACAGTCGCGGCCATGCCCGGCATTCCCGGCATTCCCGGCATTCCCGGCATGGCGGACGCGGGCGCTGGTGGCGCAGGCGGAACCGGCGCCATGCCAGCATGATCAGGTTGCGTCGGCGCCACCGGCATCGGCATTCCGGACATGGACGGCGCTCCAGCCGGTGCGGCCGTCGGCGAAGACGCTGCCGCTGCGGGCATGTCCATGCCCGCCATGCTCATGCCCTGCCCCCACGCCGGCACGGCAGCGGCGAGCACGGCGCAGGCGATCGTGATCTTGGTCTTGTTCATCGTCGACTTCCTCGCTCAGGCCACCAGGATCTCGCGGAACATGCCCGCGTCCATGTGCATCATCAGGTGGCAGTGCCATGCCCAGCGCCCGACGGCGTCGGCGCTCACGCGGTAACTCACCTGCTGCGCCGGCTGCACCGGGACGGTGTGCTTGCGCACGAGGAACTTGCCGTCGGGGTCCTCGACCTCGCTCCACATGCCGTGCATATGCATCGGGTGGGTCATCATGGTGTCGTTGACCAGCCGCACCCGCAACCGCTCGCCATGCCGGAAATGCACCGGAGTCGAATCGCCAAACGCCACGCCGTCGATCGACCAGGTGTAGCGCGCCATGTTGCCGGTGAGATGGAACTCGAGGGTTCGCCCCGGTTCGCGCGGGTCGATCGGCCCGCCCACCGTGTGCAGATCGGCCAGGGTCAGCACCCTGCGCCCGTTGTCGCGCAAACCCACTCCGGGATCATCGAGATTGGTACGCGGATGGTCGACGCGGGCATCGGTGCCGGGGCCGTATTCGGTCGTGGCATGGTGAACCGCCGGTGCGGTATCCATGTCCATGCCAGCCATCCCCGACATTCCCGTCATCGACGCCATGTCATCGCCCATCATGTCGGTCATGGTCAGGTTCTGCCGAAGGTCCATCGCCGGTACCGCAGCGGCGAGTCCGGGATGCGCGGCCAGGGTGCCGCGCACGTAGCCGGTGCGGTCCATGCTCTGGGCGAAGATGGTGTAGGCGTCGTCCTTGGGGCGAACCAGCACGTCGTAGGTCTCGCCCGGGCCGAAGCGGAATTCGTCGACCGTGACCGGCTCGACATCCTGGCCGTCGGCGGAGACGACGGTGAGCTTCAACCCGGGGATGCGCACGTCGTAGAAGGTGTTGCCCGAGCCGTTGATGAAGCGCAGCCGCAGCGGCCTGCCGGGCTGGATCGGCGCCGTCCAGTTGCCGGCCGCGGTGGTGCCGTTCATCAGGTAGGTCAGCGTTGCTCCGGACAGGTCGGACAGATCGGCCCAGCTCATGCGCATCTGCTGCCACATCGCGCGCCGGGCCAGCGCGCCCTTCAGGCCGATGCGTTCGACATCATGGAGGAAGTCCTGCGCGGTGGGCTCGTGGTAGTTGTCGAATCCGCTATCGGCCTTGAGCTTGGCCAGCACCCGCATGGGATCCTGGTCCATCCAGTCCGACAGCAGCACCACATGATCGCCGGCGGCTTGCACGGTGTGCCCGTGCGCGGGGTCGACGATGATGGCTCCGTACATGCCGGTCTGCTCCTGCATGCCCGAGTGCGAGTGGTACCAGAAGGTTCCGGCTTGGCGCACCTTGAAGCGATAGGTGAACGTTTCGCCCGGGGCGATGCCGGTGAAGCTCAGCCCCGGCGTGCCGTCCATCTGGTACGGAACCAGCATGCCGTGCCAGTGGACCGAGGTGGTCCTGTGCATGCGGTTGGTGACGCGGATGGTGACCGTATCGCCTTCCTTCCAGCGCAGCGTCGGCCCCGGGATCGAGCCGTTGACGGTGGTGGCCATGCGCGGCCGACCGGTGAAGTTCACCGGCGTCTCGGCAACGATCAGATCAAATTCACTGCCGCGCAGTTCCGGCGCGCTGCCGGTCGCGGTCGCCGCGTCCGCCACACGGGCGCGGGCGGACATCGGCGACAGGCCGAGCAATAGGCCGCCTGCGGCCAAGCCCTGCACGAAGCGACGGCGCGGCAAGTGCGGCGACAAGGATCGATCGGGGCGGAGACGTTGCATGGGGTTCCTGTTCGTGGTGGTTGGCGTCTCGCCGGCATCGGAGCGCGGCGCGTTCGTCCGGGCGGGGTTGCTCCTGCCCGAAGCCAACGCATGCTAGGAACGCGATGCTGTCCGGCGGATGACTGCCACATGACAGATCTGCCATGTGGCACCCACGCCGCTCCGCGGGAATCGCCAATGGGACGGACGGCCCGCGGCGACCGTCTCCAGGGACGTCCAAGGTGCTGCCGCCATTCCGCGCGGCCGCCGCGAACGGGGCGACGTCGCGGGAGACCGTTCGTTCAGAACGCGTCGAACGTCGACCAACGCATGGGAGAACCGAATCAGCGAACCACGAACTTCCCGTCCATCCCCTGCCGCGCATGCCCCGGAGTCGGGCAGATATACCAGCACGTGCCGGCCTGCCGCGCGATGCACGGGGTTGACCGCGCCGCGCGGCACGACTCATGTCGGATTGGTCAGTCCCGCGTCCTCGAAGGCCTGGTCGTCCAACTCATGCCGGCGCCATCGCCGCCGCCGAACATCGGCGCGCGGCCGACTGTCGTGCCGCCCGCACCCGGCATCCGCAGGGCCATGGCAATTCGCACCGCACGCGTCCTGGCATTCATCAGCCGCATCCGGTGTGCAGGCCTTCATTGCCGGTGCGTACAGCGGGCCGCCGCATGCACCGGCTTGCTCGCATCGGAAGCCGGCTTGCCCGACTCAGGGTGTCAGCCCCAGGCGCTCGCGCTGGTCCTTGGTCAACACGGCGTCGATCTGCTTCTGGGCTTCCAGCCGATTGCGCAGCATCTGCAGTCGCAGGTTGGACAGCGCCGTGGCGCGCTTCATGACGGCATCGACGTCGAGTCCGGAAGCGTTGTTGACGGCCCAGGCGCCGAACATGGTCTGCTGCATGTCGCGCATCAGCGGCCACTGCTTGTCGAACTGCGCTTTTTCGATGGCATCGATCTTCTGGATCTGTGCATCGCTGAGATGGATTCCTCCGTAGGCGCCACCCCAGCCGCCAAAACCGGAGCCCATCATCCACGGACCCATGCCCCAACCGCCGAAACCGGTCATCATTCCCGGACCGTAGCCGCCCCAGCCGCCATATCCGCCCATCATCCAGGGGCCCATTCCCCAGCCACCGGAACCACCCGCGGCGCCGGGACCGTATCTGCCCCAGCCGTCGCCGCGGCCGCCACCGGGCCCGTATCCGCGACCCGGGCCGCGTCCGTAGCCAGCGGCGGGGCCGTAGCCACCCATCATCCACGGACCCATGCCACCAGGCCCGTAGGCCGATCCGTAGGCCGGCGCGGACGGCGCGCTGGCCGTCCCGGCGGCCTGCGCCGATACTGTTGCCAGAGCCATCGCGGAAGCCACCACCAGAATTCGAAGCGCTTGCTTGTTCATGATCTTCTCCGTTGCGTTCAGTCCATCCACCAGGAATCCATGCCGTCACCTGACAGCCCTTCGTTCACCCGTACCGGCACCCCCTGGCAGAGCGCCGTGCGTTGCAACCGTTGGTGCAGCAGACAGGACGAAGTTAGGCCGCGTCCGCTGTCTTCCGGGTGACCATCGCATTACATTTCTGTCATTCCGGGGTCACGCCGATGCCAGAATGCGCGCGCTAGATTTCCGACATGGCCCGCACGCCCGGACGTTGGCGAGGAAACGGTGATGAAACTGCTCGTGGTCGAAGACGAAACCAAGACTGCCGACTACCTGCGGCAGGGACTGGCCGAGGCCGGATTCGTCGTCGACCTGGCCCGCAACGGGCTGGACGGCCATCACCTCGCAATGACCGGAGATCACGACCTGATCGTGCTCGACGTGATGCTGCCCGACGTGGACGGCTGGCGCATCGTCCGCGCGCTGCGCGAGGCCGGCCACGACGTGCCCGTGCTGTTCCTCACGGCGCGTGACAGCGTCGACGACCGGGTCAAGGGGCTCGAGCTCGGGGCCGACGATTACCTGGTCAAACCGTTTGCTTTCACCGAATTGCTGGCGCGGGTGCGCACCCTGCTGCGCCGTGGACGCACCCCCGCGACGGCCGAGCGGCTCCAGGTGGCCGACCTGGTGCTCGACCTGCAGCGCCGCCGCGCCACCCGTTCCGGGACGCGGATCAACCTGAGCGGCAAAGAATTCGCCCTGCTGGAGCTGCTGGTGCGGCGCCAGGGCGAAGTGCTGCCGCGCTCGCTGATCGCCTCGCAGGTGTGGGACATGAATTTCGACAGCGACACCAACGTCATCGACGTCGCCATCCGCCGCCTGCGCGCCAAGGTGGACGAGCCGTTCGGGCCCAAGCTCATCCAGACCGTACGCGGCATGGGCTACACCCTGGACGTTCCCGACGCCGGCTGACGCCAATACCTGTTTGGCCGCTGCGCAATGTCCTTCGGACACCGATTCCGTGGCCTGCCCGGAGGGATTCGAACCCCCGACCGACGGCTTAGAAGGC
>JAKAIB010000125.1 GCA_021814605.1 Pseudomonadota bacterium
GCAATGGGGCCGGGCGGTGGGCGTGGTCCCGGCGGCGGTGGCATGGGCCCCGGCGGCGGCCGAGGTCCGGGCATGGGGCCGGGTGGCGGTGCCCGTGGGCCGGGCGGGGCCGGCGTCGGCATGGCCAGCCCCGGTCCGGCGGGCAGCGCGGGCGGAAAGCCCTGAGTTGCCTGTCCTGCTGAATGGCACCGGCCGCCGCGCAATGCGGCTGCCGGTGGATGACTCCCGCATTGCTGCGGTCTGACGCAGCCGTGGGTGTGCCGGTGCGCTATGCCGGCTCGCGCGCCTGATCAAGCGTGGGGTAATCCGTGTAGCCGTGGTCACCACCCCCGTAGAACGTCGCCGGATCGGGACGGTTGAGGCTGGCGCCCTGCTCCAGCCGCGCCACGAGGTCCGGATTGGCGATGAACGGTCTGCCAAAGGCCACCGCATCGGCGAGGCCCGCAGCAAGCCGCGCCTCGCCCGATTGCCGCGTGTAGTTGCCGCAGACGATGATGCGCCCGCTGTAGGCGTCGCGCAGTTGCCGCCGGAAATCGTCGGTCAGCGCCGGCCCGCCAACCCAGTCGGGTTCGGCAATGTGCACATACGCGATGCCGCGATGCTGGAACTGGCGTGCCAGATGCAGGTGGATGGCCTCGGTCTCGGCGTCGGCGATGTCGTGCCGGATGAAATGGGGGGAGATCCGGACGCCGACGCGATCGGCGCCGGCGACGCCGATGATGGCGTCGAGCGCTTCGAGCGTCAGCCGGGCGCGGTTCTCGAGCGACCCGCCGTAGCGATCGGTCCGCTGGTTGGTGTTGGTCGCGAGGAACTGCTGCAGCAGGTAGCCGTTGGCCGAATGCAGTTCGATCATGTCGAATCCGGCGCGGAGCGCGCGTTCGGCCGCCTTGGCGTAGTCGGCCACGATGTCGGCGATCTCCCCGGTTTCGAGCGCGCGCGGCATGTCACAGGGAACGCGCTTCGGGCCCTCGGGCAGGACCACGAACGCCTCGCCGGTCTCGCTGCGGATCGCCGACGGCGCCACCGGCGGCTGCCCACCCTCCTGCAGCAGGCGGTGCGAGATGCGCCCGACGTGCCACAGCTGGGCCGCGATCCGGCCTCCCGCGGCGTGGACGGCATCGGTCACCAGCCGCCAGCCCTGTTCCTGCGCGTCGCTGTACATCCCTGGGGTGAAGGCGTATCCCTGGCCTTGCCGGCTGATCTGCGTCGCTTCGCTGACGATCAGCCCGGCCGATGCCCGCTGCGCGTAGTAGCGCGCGTTCATCTCCGAAGGGATGTCGCCGGGCTGCGTGGCGCGCGACCGGGTCAGCGGAGCCATGACGATCCGGTTGGGCAGGTCGACCGCCCCGAACCGCGTCGGGGAGAACAGGGTGTTGGCCATGGGATGTCCTTCTGGAGACTGGGTGGGAACGGTTGCCGGTGCGGCGCAGTGCATGCTGCGCTGCGGCACGCCGGAATCCTAGGCCGGAACCGATCCGGTCTGCACGACGCCGGGCAAACCGCCGGCACACGCACGCCCCGGCGGTTGGGCGTCGGGACCAGCAGTTCCCGGGGCGCGACGGGCGATGCTTCTCGGACGGTGGCAACATATCCGTTTCGCAATCCAACGACGAGGAGACCGGGCATGGACGCGCCAACATCCGTATCCACCGAAGTCCTGCTGCGCGAGACCGACGCGCGCGGGGTCGTGCGGCTCACGCTGAACCGGCCGCAGGCGTTCAACGCCCTGTCGGAGGCGCTGCTTGCCGCGCTGCAACAGCAGATCGATGCGCTGATGCACGACGCCGCCGCGCGGGTGGTGGTCATCGCGGGCGCCGGTCGGGCGTTCTGCGCCGGCCATGATCTCAAGGAAATGCGGGCGCAGCCGTCGCTGGACTACTACCAGTCGCTGTTCGCCCGCTGCGGCAAGGTGATGACCGGACTCATGCGGCTGCCGCAGCCGGTGATCGCGCAGGTTCACGGCATCGCCACAGCGGCAGGCTGCCAGCTGGTCGCCAGCTGCGACCTGGCCGTGGCGACGTCGGATGCCCGCTTCGCGGTGTCGGGTGTCAACTACGGACTGTTCTGTTCGACTCCGGGCGTCGCGCTGGCACGCAACCTGCCGCGCAAGCAGGCGCTCGAAATGCTCCTGACCGGCGAATTCATCGATGCCGCCACCGCACAGCAGCGCGGGCTGGTCAACCGGGTCGCCGCGCCGGATCGGCTCGACGACGCGGTCGAATCGCTGCTGCAGAGCATCCTGGGCAAGCCCGATGCGGCGCTGCGCATGGGCAAGGAACTGTTCTACCGGCAGGTCGAGACCGGAATCGACGCCGCCTACCAGCTGGCCGCGCAGACCATGGCCTGCAACATGATGGATGACTGCGCCCTCGAAGGGGTGCAGGCCTTCATCGACAAGCGGCAGCCGGCCTGGAAGCAGGCCTGAATCCGGCGCGGGCGTTCATTCGGGAATCGCCGCTTCGCCCGGGGCCGGGAGGCGTGCCAGGTCGATGACGATGATCGACAGGTTGTCGCCCCGCCCGCCGGCACGGGTGCGCGCCTTGTCGATCAGGAACTGGCAGCATTCGCGGGCTTCGAGCTTGGACGTCGCGGTTTCCAGCTCCTGGTCGGTGAAGTAGTGCCAGACGCCGTCGCTGCACAGCATCAGCGTGTCCTCCGGCATGAGTTCGATTTCCTGGACCGCGGAGGGCGGGAGTTCGGACATGCCCAGGCTGCGGGTCAGCACGTTGCTCATCGGATGGTTGCGCGCCTTCGACTCGGCGAGTTCGCCCTTGTCGACCAGCGCCTGGACGTACGAGTGGTCCTTGGTGCGCCGGATCATGCGGCCATCGCGGAACACGTAGATGCGGCTGTCGCCGACATGGGTCCAGTAGCAGCGCGCCTCGTCGGCGTGGAACAGCGCGCAGGCAATGGTCGAGTGCGGCTCCTGTTCGGTCGACAGCGCGGTCAGCCGGATCATGCTGTGGCTTTCCTCCACGATCTGCTTGAGCAGGGCGTGGGGATCGTCGCTGTCGGGGTGGTAGCGCTCGAACAGCTGGATGGCGGTCAGCATCACCTGGTCGGCGGCCTTGCGTCCGCCACTCTTGCCGCCCATGCCGTCGGCGATCACCGCCAGCACGCATCCGGGGACGCGCGGGTGCGCGACCACGCGCAGCTGGTCCTGCTGGTAGGGGCGGTCGCCCTTGTGCAGACCGCTGGCCGCATTCAGCCGCCAGCGCGTGCCTGCCTTGTGCAGCACCGGCTGGGGAAGCGGCGGGAGCCGCGACGGCGGGTAATGGTCAACGGGGTCCATAGAATCGGTGCGTCGCCCCCGTTCGCAAGTGCGCTGCCGGGCGATCGGGAACGGGGCGGGCCAAAGGAGTGTGCATGGGCGAAGCAGCGATGCGGGCGAATTCTAGGCGGCGAGCGCTTGCGCTTCGGCGGCGCCGGTGATGCCGGGGGATTCCGCCGCCGCGCCGCCGCAGTCGCCGCAGCACCTCGCCGAGCATTGCGACGCACTGTTCGCGGCAGGCAGTCCGCTTGAAGCGGAGCTGCCGCAATGGACGGTGCGCGACGGCCAGCGGGAACTGGCACTCGCCGTCGCCCAGGCAATCGACGACCGCGCCATCCTGCTGGCCGAAGCCGGCACCGGAACCGGCAAGACGCTTGCCTACCTGGTGCCGGCGTTGCTGCACGGCGGCCGGGTGATCGTCTCGACGGCGACGCGCAACCTGCAGGACCAGCTGTTCGGCAAGGATCTGCCGGCAGCGCGCCGTGCCCTCGGCGCGGCAGTCAGCGCCTGCGTGCTCAAGGGGCGCTCGAACTACGTCTGCCTGCACCGGCTGCAGCGCGCCGGCGACTGGATCCACGGCCGCCATGCGCATGCCGAACTGCGGCGCATCACCGTGTTCGCCAAGAGCGATCCGCGCGGCGACCTGTCGGCGCTGCCCGGTGTCGAGGAAAACTCGGCGCTGATCCCGCTGGTGACGTCGAACACCGACAACTGCCTGGGCGCCGACTGCCCCGACCTGCGCGACTGCTTCGTCATGAAGGCGCGGCGCGATGCCCTGGCCGCGGACGTCGTGGTCATCAACCATCACCTGTTCTTCGCCGATCTGGCGCTGCGCGGCGAAGGCGTGGCCGAGCTGCTGCCCACCGCCGACACCTTGATTCTCGATGAAGCGCACCAGCTCGCCGAGATCGGGGTGCAGTTCCTCGGCGCGCGCTGCGGGACGGCGCAGATCATCGACCTGGCACGCGATGTCGCCGCCGCGGGGCTGCAGTCGGCGAAGGGACTTGCCGACTGGCCGACGCTGGCAGCGCAACTTGAGCGCAGCGCCCGCGACCTCCGGCTGGTCGCGCCGCAGGCGCCGGGGCGGCTGAGCCGGGAGCAGGCGATCGCCCTGCCGGGCTGGGATGTCGCGGTGCACGATCTGCTCCAGGGCCTCGACCACACCGCACGGGTGGTCGAGGCCCATGCCGAGGCGTCGCCGGAATTCGACCGGCTGGCGCAGCGCTGCGCGCAGCTGCGCGGGACCATCGCCGACTGGAGCCTGGAAACAGCGGACGCCGACGCGGTGCCGGAGCAGGTCCGCTGGGCCGACGTCGGCAGCGCCCATCTGCGGCTGCAGTCGGCGCCGCTGTCGATCGCCGGCGCCTTTGCCGCGCTCGTGGCCCGGCGCAGCCAGGCCTGGATCCTGACCTCGGCGACGCTGACCGTCGGCGGCAGCTTCCGTCACGCGCGCGAGGCGCTGGGACTGATGCCGGAGCAGGGCGGCTGCGCGCCGGTCGAGAACGGCGTGCCGCCGCGCTGTCGGGAACTGCGCGTCGCCAGCCCCTTCGACTATGCGTCACAGGCGCGGCTGTTCGTGCCACAGGACCTGCCGCTGCCGAGCCAGCCCGGCCACTCCGAAGCCGTTGGTGCGCTCGCGGCGACGCTTGCCGCCGACAATCCCGGCGGGACCATGGTGCTGACCACGACCCTGCGCGCGGCAAAATCCATCGCGCAGCGGTTGCGGCAGCTGCTGCCCGGACGGGTCGTGCTGGAGCAGTTCGACGAGTCCAAGGCGGCCTTGCTGGCGCGCTTCGCGGCGTCGCCGCAGGCGGTACTGGTCGGCAGCCAGAGCTTCTGGGAGGGCGTGGACCTGGCCGGCGACCAGCTGACGCTGGTGATCATCGACAAGCTGCCGTTCGCGCCGCCTGACGATCCGCTGACCGCGGCACGGCTGCGCCGGATCGAGGCGCAGGGGCGCAGCGGCTTCACCGACTACTCGATGCCGCAGGCGGCGCTGTCGCTGCAGCAGGGGGCGGGGCGGTTGATCCGCACCGAGGCTGATCGGGGCGCGCTGGTGGTCTGCGACCGGCGCCTGACGGCGACCGGATGGGGCCGGCAACTGCTCGCGGGGCTGCCGTCGTTCACCCGGGTCGGTTCGACACGACAGGTGACCGAATTCCTGCGGGCGATCTCCGCCGGAACGTAGCCCGTCGGAGGCCTGCCCGACTACCAGAGCTTCCAGAACGACACGTTGCGTTTGGGCAGGGCCTGCGTGAGGTAGACGCTGTGCGGGTAGTTCAGGCGCAGCACCCGCTCGGCGTCGTCGCGCAACTGCGTCATGCCGAGCTTGCCGTAGGAATCCATCAGGATGGCCAGCGCGAGTTCGTCGGCGGGGGCATCCTGATACTCCGAGACCGCGCGCTGTGCCCGGTCGGCGGCGGCGACGTAGGCGCCGCGCCGGTAATAGAACAACGCGACGTGGGTGTCGTATTCGGCCAGGGCGTTGACGATGTAGCGCATGCGCTGCCGCGCGTCGCCGGCGTACTTGCTGTTCGGGAAGCGGTCGACCAGCGCCTTGAACGACTCGAACGCCGCCTTCGCCGCCGCCTGGTCGCGCTCGTACAGCTTCTGGTCGGACAGGTAGGAGAACCAGCCCTGATCGGTGTTGAAGTTGATCAGGCCCTTGAGATAGAGGACGTAGTCGGTGTAGGGATTGTTCGGGTACAGCTTGAGGAAGCGGTCGGCCGCGGCGAGCGCCTGGGCGCGTTCACCCTGCTTGTAGTAGCCGTAGGCGATTTCCATCAGCGCCTGCTGCGCGAGCAGGCCGTACGGGTAGCGCGACTCGAGTTTTTCGTACAGCTTCACCCCCTTGTCGAGGTTGCCGCTGTTCATCTCGTCCTTGGCCTCTGCATACAATTTGGCCGAGGACCACCCCAGGGTCTCGTCCTTCGTCGGCGCCGTTGCGCAGGCGGCGAGGCTCAGCAGCACGGCCGCCGCGCCAGCGCGCGTCAATCGCTGCGTCCAGAGACGGTAAACCGAAACAGTCATGTCGCTCGCCCGGGGTGGTTCAAAGCCGATGGATTATAGGGATCGGGTGCCGCGTCGCCCGAGGCGCTCGCGCGCGATGTCGGCATGAGCCGGAACCCGCGGATGTCCGATCCGGTCCCGGGCGGCGGCGACGCACCGGAACTCGACGACGACGCGCCGGGCGGCAGCGTCGCGCTCGATGCCATCGTTCCCGAAGACCAGGCCGGGCAGCGCTTCGACAAGGTGCTGGCGGCGCTGTTCCCGCAGCATTCGCGCAGCCGGCTGCAGCAGTGGTGCGACGCCGGGCTGGTCCGCGTTGGCGGACGCGTCGCCGGGGTACGCGACAAGGCCCGCGCGGGCGATGCGGTGCACGTCGACGTCCCGCTGCTGCCCGAGGAGGCGGCGTTTGCCGCCGAGGCCATCCCGCTGGACGTGGTGTACGAGGATGCATCCCTGGCGGTGATCGACAAGCCGGCCGGACTGGTGGTCCATCCGGCCGCGGGCAACTGGAGCGGGACGCTGCTCAACGGACTGCTGGCACGCTATCCCGAGACCGCGATGCTGCCGCGCGCCGGGATTGTCCACCGGCTCGACAAGGACACCAGCGGGCTGCTGGTCACCGCGCGGACCCTCGAGGCGCAGACCGCGCTGGTCCGGGCGCTGCAGCAGCGCCACATCCACCGGCAGTATCTGGCGCTGGCCTGGGGAACGGCGCCCCGCGCATTCAGCGTCGACGCGCCGATCGGCCGCCATCCGCGCGACCGGCTGCGCATGGCCGTGGTGGCGGCAGGCAAGCCGGCGCGAACCGACTTCGTTCCGCTCGCTGTCATCGACACGCGCTGGGGCGCGGTGACGGCGCTGCGCTGCAAGCTGCACAGCGGCCGAACCCACCAGATCCGTGTCCACCTGCAGCATGCCGGCCTGGGCCTGGTCGCCGATCCGGTCTACGGCGGGCGGATCCGGGCCGACCTGCCGCTGCAGCGTCAGGCGCTGCACGCGGCGCGTCTGGGCTTCGCCCATCCAATCGATGGTCGGCCACTGGATTGCGTCTCGCCGATCGCCGCCGACATCGTCGCGTTCTGGAATGCCTGTGGCGGCGACCCGGAGGCGCTTGATCCGCGACAATGGCCGGCACTCACCGACTGATCCCGATGTCGCGCCCCCCGATGCTCGCCCCGATCGCGCCGCCGGACTCCCCCGCGCCGGAGGCGCCCTGGCTGAGCGTGGCCTGGCCCGGCAATCCGCGGGTTCGCGGCCTGTTCACCAGCCGCGCCGGCGGGGTCAGCGTCGGTCCCTATGGCACCGACGGCAGCGGCGGAATGAACCTGGGAACGCATGTGGATGACGCGGCCGACGCGGTCGCCGTCAACCGCGAGCGGCTGCGCGGCGCGCTGGCCGGTGCGCGACCCGTGTTCCTGCAGCAGGTGCACGGCATCGCATTGGCCGAACTCGACGCGCTGGATGATGGTGTCGAGCCGGTCGCCGATGCCGCCGTTGCCTGTCGCTCCGGCGTGGCCGCGACGGTGCTGGTGGCCGATTGCCTTCCGGTCCTGTTCGCCGCGCCCGACGGGCGCGGCGTCGCCGCGGCGCACGCCGGGTGGCGCGGGCTTGCCGGTGGCGTGCTCGAGGCGGCGCTGCGCGGACTGTGCCTGCGTGCCGGGTGCCGGCCGGGGCAGGTTCAGGCCGTCCTCGGTCCGGCGATCGGCCCCGAGGCTTTCGAGGTTGGCGAGGAGGTGCGCAGCGCATTCGTGGAATCGCTGCCGCCGACCCGGGCCGCCTTCCGCCCGGGTGCCGAAGGCAAGTGGTGGGCCGATCTGTGGCAACTGGCGCGTCTGCGGCTGGCTGAGGCCGGGATGGACCCGGGGCTGATCGCCGGTGGCGGCCTCTGCACGTTCGGCAATCCGCAGCGTTTCTATTCCTACCGCCGCCAGCGTGTCACCGGGCGGCAGGCGGCTTGTGTCTGGCTGGCTCCGGAGGGATAGCGCCGCGGCGACACCGAGGCCGGGCTGCATCGATCGCCACCCCTGTGGACGTCCCGTTGACACTGTCACATCCGTGCTCAAGAATGAAGCCGACCGCTCCGGCGTTTGCGCAGGAGCAAAATCCGTTGCCTTTCAACCCTCCTCGTTTCCTCTTGTCGATGGATCAACCTACTTCCACCGCTGCTGAACCGCCGCGGCATGCCGGGACGGCGGCCTCCGATCCGGGCTGGCTGCACGAGTGGCCGCAGGCCTGGACCGGGCTGATGCGTGCCGCCGCGGCGCCGCGCAATCCGCTGCCGCAGTGGGCCATCGATCCCGCCCGCGTACAGGAACTTCAGTCGCGCTATGTCGACGAGTTCCGTCGCTTGTGGACCGATCTGCTCGATCCGGACGCCGCCGGGGCGCTGTCGCAGGTGCAGCAGGACCGCCGCTTCGCCGCCGGATCGTGGGGGGAGAACCGGATCTCGGCGTATGCGGCAGCGCTGTATCTGCTCGGTGCCCGGGCCCTGCTTGACCTGGCCGACAACGTCCAGGCCGACGAGCCGGTGAAGCAGAAGCTGCGTTTCGCCGTGCAGCAATGGGTCGACGCAGCGGCGCCGTCGAACTTCCTGCCGCTGAATCCGGAGGCGCTTGACAAGGCGCTGAAGACCCAGGGTCAGAGCCTGCGCGACGGCATGTCCAACTGGCTCGCCGACCTGCAACAGGGCCGGATGACCCAGACGGACGAATCCGTGTTCGAGGTCGGGCGCAACGTCGCGTCGACCGCGGGCGAGGTGGTGTTCGAAAACCCGCTGTTCCAATTGATCGAGTACCGGCCGCTGACCGCCAAGGTCCATGCGCGGCCGCTGCTCATCGTGCCGCCGTCGATCAACAAGTACTACATCCTCGACCTGCAACCTGACAATTCGCTGGTGCGCTTCGCCGTCGAACAAGGGCATCGCACCTTCATCGTGTCCTGGCGCAATCCCGACGCCAGCCTCGGCCGGCTGACGT
>JAKAIB010000126.1 GCA_021814605.1 Pseudomonadota bacterium
CGTCTTCTGGGGCAGAGTCCTTCTGCCGCGAGGTTTCGATGCACCGTCCCGCTTCCCCGTTGTCCCCTGTCGCCGCCGTGCGGCCTTCCGCCTGGCGCGCGTGGATCGTGCCGGTGCTGCAGGTCGGCGTCTGCAAGTTCAACGCATTGATGTGAGTCGCCGCGTCCCGTTTCATTCGCTCGCAAGGAGTCAAGCCATGTTCAAAGTCAAGATCCTCGGCACCGGCTGCGCCAGCTGCAAGGCCACGCAGAAGCTCGTCGAAAACGTGCTCGCGGCCAAGGGCCTGCACGCGCAGGTCGACAAGGTCGAGGACATTCCGTCGATCATGAAATATGGGGTGATGAGCACCCCCGGTGTCGTGGTCGACGGCCGCGTCGTCCACAGCGGCGGCATCCCGAGCCGAGCCCAGATCGAGCAGTGGTTCGCTCAATAGGTCCATCCCCGCATTTCATTTTTCATCACCGTCCTATGAACATGAAAACGCTCTCGATTCTTGTCGTTGCCATCCTCGGCATTTCCGGACGGACTGCCTTGGCAGACTCCGCAACCTGGTCGCAGAAGGTCATCACACCAGAAATCGCCCTCAAAGCGGCGCAAGCCGCCAAAGCCGCATGCGGCAAGAAGGGCTGGCAGGTGTCCGTGGCGGTGACGGATCCAGCCGGACTGCCCCTGGTGGTGCTGCGCGACCGGTATGCCGGTTGGCATACTTTGGCTGCCGCCGAAGGAAAGGCGCGTACAGCCGCGAGTTGGCGTCAATCGACCGGCGCGGTCGCCGCGCGGGTCAACAAGGCGGATTCGGCTGAGCAAGCGATCAAGAATCTGCCTGGGGTCGTCATGATCGGTGGTGGCCTGCCAATCGAATCGGCCGGCGAAATGGTTGGCGCGATTGGTGTCTCGGGGGCACCCGGTGGCGACAATGACGACGTCTGTGCCAAGGCCGGCCTCGATTCGGTTGAGGGCGATTTGTCCTTCTGAGAGCGCGATGGTCGATGGAGTTGGCGAAGGGCACGGCATGACTTGCAGCGCCGGTGGCGTCGCATGCCCGCGACGCCTTGAAGTCCTGGGGTCCGGAATCGAAGCCGTGAAGTTGGCGAAACGCGTGTCATGTGCGCTCGGCGCGCTTGGCTGGACAGCGAACGTTGCCGTGCGTCACGATCCCCAACGCGCCCTGGCCGTCGGTGCACGGCGCGATCCCGTGCTGCTGCTCGATGAAGCTCTTTTTGCAGAGGGTCTGGTGCGCACAGAAGACCTCGAGGATCTGCTTCGCGCCGCTCTGGGGGACGCAATACGCCGCCCCGCCCGAGCATGAGTCGTCCGCGCCACCGCGTACTCCCCGTCGGCGTTCCCAGGCGTCCGTCTCGTTGTTCAGCGTATCTTTGCTTCGCGGTCGGGTCGTCGCCCATTGCCGAAAGATCCGGGCATCGGAGCGGGAGGGATGTCCATGCACAGCTACGAAGTCAAGCTGATTCGCGTCGATTCCAGTATCAGCACGGCGCACTGTAAGGATGCGGAAATTGCGGTCGACTCCGATCCGGCCGGACGCACTGACGCGTTCAACCCGGCCGAACTACTGCTCGCGGCCTTGGGCGCGTGCATGCTCAAGAACATCGAGCGGGTCGCACCCATTCTGAAGTTTCAGTTCGACGGCGTGCACGTGACCGTACGTGGCGAACGCCAGGACGTACCGCCCCGATTGCAGCGGATCACCTACCGCATCGTCGTCAGGACCGGCGAGAGCGATCAGCGTCTCGCGCTGCTGCAGCGCAATGTCCGGCAGTTCGGAACCGTGTTCAATACCCTCGCGGCCGGCACCCCGATCGAAGGCAGCATCGAGCGCGCAGACGTCATCCCAGATGCCGGGCCAACCGCTTGAACCGACAGTTGCGCACGAATGTGGCGACGAGACAGGAAAAAGACATGAACAAGCACAGCGAAGTCGATGTCCTCGTGATTGGCGGCGGTCCCGGCGGCACGCCTGCTGCATTGGCCCTGGCGCAAGCGGGAAGGCGCGTCCTTCTGGTCGAGGCGGGCCAGGGCTTGGGTGGAACCTGCCTGTTCGAGGGATGCATCCCGTCCAAGATTTTCCGTGAGGCCGCCGCCCGGCGGCGCGAGATCGCCCGTGCGGCAGAGTTCGGCCTGGCTTTGGCGGGTAGCGGTGCCGCACCGGACGTCGATTGGCCAGCGGTTCAGGCACGCCGGCACCGCATTCTCGGCCAGCGCGCGCAGGGCGCGCTGATGAAGGCCAGGGCGCTGCCGTCGCTCGGGGTGCTGTTCGGCCGGGCACGCCTGACGGGGCCACGCTCGGCGCTCATCGAGACCGGCGAAGGCAGTCGGGAGGTGCGGTTTGAGCGGGCGATCCTCGCCACTGGATCAACGCCCGTGCGTCCACCGATCCCGGGCGCCGACCTGTCCGGGGTTCTCGACTCGACCGGATTGATCGAGATTGGCGCTGTCCCCGGGACGCTCGCCCTGATCGGGGCCGGGCCGGTCGGCGTGGAAATGGCGCAGATTTTCTCGATGCTGGGCAGCCGGGTCACGTTGCTGGAAGGCATGCCGCGCATCCTGATGCCGGTCGATGCCGTGCTGGCCGGGATGCTGGCGCAGCGCCTTGCCGCTGACGGTATCGCGCTGCAGACTGCAGTGGCGGTCAAGGCCATCGAGCGCAAGCAACAGCAGTACGTGGTGCGTTACGCGCGGGGCGATCAGGAGGCGGAGGTCGCCGCGGATGTGGTCGCCATCGTCGCGGGCCGGCAACCCAACGTCGCCGGATTGGGACTAGAGCACACCGCCGTGCGTTTCGATCGGCACGGCGTGAAAGTCGATGCCCTTCTGCAGACCGGCGAGCCCGGGATCTTCGCCACTGGCGATCTCGTCGGGCAGCCGATGTTCGCGCACTGGGCCACGGCGCAGGCGCAGGCCGTCGCCCGGCACATCCTTGGTCACGACGCGCCGTATCCGCGTCCAGAGCACAACTCAGCGGTGATCTTTTCCTACCCCGAACTGGGGATGGTCGGTTTGACCGAGGAAGCGGCCCGCGCTGCGGGATTTGATCCCGGTGTCACTGAATACGACTACCAGATTGATGCGCGAGCGCAGATCGGTGCGGATGCCTTCGGACGCTTGCGCGTGATCTATGACCGGAAGGATCGGCATGTGATCGGCATCCACGCCCTGGTCGAAGGCGCGGCGGACCTGATGGGCGAAGCTGCATTGGCGGTTCGCCTCGGATTGCGGATCGATCAGCTTGCCACCGCGATCCACCCGCATCCAACACTGACGGAAGCGTTTGGAGTCGCGGCGCAGACTGCTGGATGATGCCGCCAGACGGGTCCCGCCTAGGCGTCAGGATCGCCCGGCGCGCGTCTCGTGTCGACCCCGATGATCCGCTGCCGTCAGATCATGGCGAATCGGGCATCTGCTCGACGGCAACAGACATCGGAAGGTTCGAGTGTCAGCATGATGTCGAGCTGATCGACGTCTCGTGACGCTTCGGATCTAAAGCAGCCCCACGGCGATCTTCCCGGCGACCGCCAGGAGGACCAGGGCAATGATCCGCTTCAAGTGAGTCGGATGCAATTTTTCAGCGGCGAGCCATGCGCCGAGGACGGCACCGGCTGCTGATGCAGTGGCGGTCGACACCAGCAGCGCCGTGCCGAGGCGGGCGACCTGCGCATGGGCGATAAATCCCGACAGGGAAGCGAAGATCACCACGAACGATGCGCTCGCCGATGCACGCTTCGGTGCCAGACCGACGCCCACCAGGGCGGGCACGATGATGTTGCCCCCGCCGACGCCAAGCAGACCGCCGACGAATCCGGCCACAGCACCGACCGGCAGGCCCAGTCCGAGCGCGTGCGACCACGCGACGCTGGATGAGCGCGGGGTTGGTGCATAGAACAGCAACATCAGACCCGCAAAGAGCAGGAATCCCACGAACAGCCACAACAGCAAGCTCCGGTCGATGTCCTGCGCCACGTACACCCCCGCTGGCGAGGCCAGGACAGCGACCAGCAACATCGGTAGCACCAGCTTCCATTCCACGAGACGCTTGCGGACGAAGGTCACCGACGCGAACGACATCGCAACCGCATTGAGCAGCAGCGCTGTGGCCATGGCGGTGTGCAATTCGACCCCCAATGCCACGAAAACGGGGATCAACACAAACGCTGCCCCGACCCCGGCCATGCTCATGATCGCCGTCAGGACAAGGGTGATCAGGCTGGCGATGGCGATGACCATGGCTCAGCCTTTCGGTTCTGGCATGCCGGTCAGCTTCTCCCGACAGGGAATGCAGACGCGTCGGTCATCTGCCAGGCGCGCATAGTCTTCCACGACCATTTCACCGCATTCGTCGCAGATCAATCCGGAGAAGCTGTGAGGATGCGATTTCACGGAAAAGGGAAAGATCTCGCCGATGCTCAACAGCGCGTCGTCCGGTGAATCCATGACGCGATCCACAAGCGGCTGTACGACCCCTGCAGGAACAGCGGAAGCGGGCACGCCCTTCTCGCGATAGTTCCTGAAGAAGTCGCTCTGCTTGTTGGCGAGCATGGCATCGGCTCGCGGCGTCACCCGCACGGCACGGCCGCTGGACACGTCGACCAGCGTCACACCCCATTTGCCGTAGTGAAGCTTCTTGATGTTGCCTTTGCCGAACGTGCATCCGGTGATCATCTGGACGCCGTCGGCGAAGCAGGTGGCGCAGTGGTTATCGCCGAGTTCCACGAATGCGAGGAGTTGCCCATCAGCAGCGCGCTCCACACCGAGCGCATTCATCGCCGCAGCACCCACGCGCAATCCCATGGGCATTGCCGGGCACTTGTGCCCGTGAAACTGCAATCCAGATTCAAAATAGTCTTTGGCATCAATCACGTTGGGCTCCTGGGAGAATCTCTGGGCAGTGGGCCGACATGGACCGGACCTGCTGTGCTGAGGAGACGACCGGAACGGCGAAAGGATGCAGCGCAGACGTGCCAACCTCAGGAACAGTACCCACTGGCGCAACGGGAAGTGGGTGACCGCAACTCCGCCACTCGAAACGCATCTCCGCGCTGGGCGAGGAGCGACCGTAGGTCGATTCGGTGAGTGCGGCCGCGCTTGAGCCACATGCTCAAGCCCTTGCCTCGGACGACGCCAGCAACGCCCACATCGCGGTCGCTGACGCGCGCCTACGTCAACGGCTGCGGCATGGCGACAGGCCGTCGGGGCAGTTGACTGATGCCGAATTCTGACAGGGCAACTGTCATCAAGACGACATGGCTGCGGGCTAATCTGAAAACGTTTCCACTCATGCATCCATGCCGTGCGCGTCGCCTTGTTCGATTTCGATCACACCCTGCTTCAAGCCGATAGCAATCAGCTCTGGATCGACTATCTCCATGGCCGTGGGCTGATCGACTCCGCCGCGTTGGCCAAGCATGCGGGTTTCATGCAGGACTATCGTGCCGGCACGCTCGACTTCATGGCGCTCGATGCGTTTCGCGGCGGCGTCGACGCTGCGATTCCGGCATCGCGCATCGACGCCTGTCGCGCCGACTTCACGAAGAACAGTCTTCTCGCGGCTGTTGCGCCAGGCGCCGGGCAGTTGCTGCGCGGACTGCGCGATCAACAGGTGCTGACCATGGTGGTCAGCGCCAGCCGGGAATCACTGGTGCGTCCGGTCGCCGAGCATCTTGGAATCGAGCAGATCATCGCGGCCGATTCGCGGTGCCCCGGCGGACCGGAGGTGCCTTGTTTCGGCGCGGGAAAGATCGATCACGTCGATTTCGTTCTCGCGGGGCTCGGAACGTCGCTTGACGCGCTCGACCGGAGCTGGTTCTACAGCGACTCGCACAACGACCTGCCGCTGCTCGAGCGCGTCACCGATCCGGTTGCCGTCGATCCCGACCCCGTACTGACGGACGTCGCACGCCGCCGCGGATGGCCGGTCATCTCCCTCGCCGGAGCCCGCTGGTGACCAGCACGATCCATGACGTCGCAGCACTGTCCGGCACCTCGATCGCAACGGTGTCGCGCACGCTCAACGATCCGTCGAAGGTCCGCGACACCACGCGCGAACGTGTCCTCTCTGCGGTCAAGGCACTGAACTTCCGGCCCAACCTTGTGGGGCGACAGCTGCGCAATGAACGCACGGGGCTTATCGGGGTGATGCTTCCTGACGTGCTCAATCCGGTGTTCGGCGAATGCATGCAGGGCATCGAGGAATCGGCGGCCGCTAGCGGCCGCCGTGTCGTGCTGATGACGACCCGCTACGACCCGGACCGCGAGTCGTATGCGGTGGATACCTTGCTGTCGCAGCGGGTCGAAGGATTGATCTTGACGGTGGCGAACGCGGACGCCAGCCCCATACTCGAGGAGCTGAAGCGCTCTGGGGTCCCGTATCAACTTGCCTATAACCACAGTTCCCATCATCCCTGCGTCTGCGTGGACAACCGTGCCGCCGCGCGCGATGCCGTCGCACTGCTGCTCGCGCGGGGGCATCGCCGCGTCCGCATGCTCAGTGGTTCGCGCACGGCGTCAGATCGCGCCGTGCAGCGCTACCTCGGCTACTGCGATGCGCTTGCACAGGCCGGGATTCGGCCGTTGCCACCGTTGGAGATCGACTTCGGTTCGCTACGGCTGTCCGCGCCGGTGCTGCACCGCCTGACCGATGCACGCTCCCGTCCGACAGCCCTGTTCTGCGGCAACGATCAGCTGGCGCTTGTCGTCATGCGCTCCCTCCGCGACGCCGGCATACGCGTTCCGGAAGACATTTCGGTCATCGGCTTCGACGGGCTGGTGATCGGCGAGCTGCTCACCCCGGCCCTTGCCACCGTCTGCCAGCCCAACCGCGACATCGGGGTCGAAGCATGGCGCCTGCTCGAAATCGCTCTGAAAGGCGGACTGTCGCAGTCCACCGTCTTGCCCTACCGGCTGCGCGAAGCCGGCACCGTCGTCACCTTTCCGTCCCCCCCACCTCAACAGGAGAGTTCATCATGAAACGATTACATCGTTGGCTGTTCGTCCTCGTCGGCGTTCTGGGACTGTGGTCCGCGCAGGTTCCCGCGCAGGCCGCGGAGACCGCCATCTGCTACAACTGCCCCCCAGAATGGGCCGACTGGGCCAGCGAAATCCAGGCCATCAAGGCCAATGCCGGAATCACCGTCCCGTTCGACAACAAGAATTCCGGCCAGGCGATCGCGCAACTGATCGCCGAAAAGGCGAGCCCGGTGGCCGATGTGGTGTATCTCGGCATCGGCTCGGCCTACCAGGCCAAGGCGGAGGGCGTGATCACCCCGTACAAGCCGGCGAACTGGGACAAGATTCCGGCCGGCCTGAAGGATCCGCAGGGGTACTGGTTCACCATCCACTCCGGCACGCTCGGCTTCTTCGTCAACAAGGCCGCGCTCGGCGGCAGGCCGGTGCCGCATTCCTGGGCCGACCTGCTCAAGCCCGAATACAAGGGCATGGTCGGCTACCTCGACCCGAGCAGCGCCTTCGTCGGTTACGCCGGAGCTGTCGCGGTCAACCTTGCACTCGGTGGAACGCTCGACAACTTCACCCCGGCGATCCACTACTTCCAGCAGCTGAAGAAGAACGATCCGATCGTGCCCAAGCAGACCGCCTACGCGCGTGTGCTGTCGGGCGAGATCCCCATCCTGATCGACTATGACTTCAACGCCTACCGCGC
This sequence comes from Pseudomonadota bacterium, assembly GCA_021814605.1. Classification (GTDB taxonomy): domain Bacteria; phylum Pseudomonadota; class Gammaproteobacteria; order Burkholderiales; family Burkholderiaceae_C; genus Thiomonas. Next base: position 7,670 of record JAKAIB010000126.1, read on the forward strand.
CGAATACAAGGACCACGCCGACGTCGCGTTCGTGATCCCGAGCGAAGGCACGATCGCGATGCCCTACGTCATGGCGCTGGTCAACAAGGGCCCGCATCCGGCAAACGGCAAAAAAGTGCTCGATTTCGTGCTGTCGCAGAAAGGCCAAGCGATCTGGGCCAATGCCTTCCTGCGCCCGGTCATCCCGGGTGCGATGAGCAAGCAGGCCGCCGCCCGCTTCCTGCCGGCCAGCGATTACGCACGTGTCAAGCCGGTCGACTACGCCAAGATGGGCGCGGTGCAGCAGGGCTTCGTCAAAACCTATCTCGCCGAAGTCCGCTGATTCCGAACGACTCACCGGGACGTACAAGCCGATGCAGGACCTCACCTTCCCCAACGCGCTGAGGCGCACCATGCTGGCTCCGGCCGCCGCGATCTTCGTCGCCTTCTGGCTACTGCCGATGGTGACTCTGGCGCGGCTCAGCGCCGCAGGTGGGGTCCGCGGCTACTTCACCATCCTGGGCAGTGCCCGCTACTTGGACAGCCTGCTGGTCACCCTGGCGCTCGCCGCCTGCGTGACCATCGCCGCGCTGATCCTGTCCCTCGTCGCCGGGTTGTTTCTGGCACGGAACGACTTCCCCGGCCGCGACATGCTGATCGCAATGCTCACGCTGCCACTGGCCTTTCCGGGCGTCGTCGTCGGCTTCATGGTCATCATGCTCGCTGGCCGGCAGGGGCTCACGGCAACCCTGACCGATGCACTGTTCGGTCACCGCATCGTGTTCGCCTACTCCCTCGCCGGACTTTTCCTCGGCTATCTCTACTTCTCCATTCCGCGCGTGATCCTCACATTGATGGCTGCAGCAGAAGAACTCGACCCTTCGCTCGAGGAAGCCGCACGGGCGCTCGGCGCCACGCCGTGGCAGATTCTGCGCGACGTTGTGCTACCGGCTCTCACGCCGGCGCTGACGGCCGCCGCGGCGCTTTGCTTCGCCACGGCGGTCGGGGCGTTCGGCACCGCATTCACGCTGGCAACCGACATCGACGTGCTCCCCATGGAGATCTACACCGCGTTCACCCTCAACGCGGATGTGCCGACCGCCGCGACGTTGAGCCTGATCCTCGGTGGCGTCACCTGGCTGGTTCTGCTGTGGAGCGACAGCCTGGGCAACGCAACCGTCGCCACGGGGGGATGACCATGCGCCGGACATCGCCCACAGCCCATGGACCCACCCCGACGGCGGGCCGCATCCGCCTGGCGTTGCAGGCGACATTGACGGTGCTGCTCGCGGCGTTCCTCGTCGTTCCCGTTGGCATGTCGATGCTTGCCGGCGTGACACGCAACGAATTTATCGGCCTGCGCAGCGGTTTCACGCTCGACTGGATCGCCCAAGTCTGGGTGATGTACCAGGGCGCCATCGTCCTGTCATTCGAAATCGCGCTTGCGACGCTCACTATCACGCTGCTCGCCGGCATTCCCTGCGGATATGCGCTGTCGCGCAGCCGCAACCGCCTTGCGCTGCTCCTCGAACGCGGGCTGATGCTCCCGGTCGCGATGCCTGGCCTAGCGAGTGCGCTGGGCTTGATCGTCGT
>JAKAIB010000127.1 GCA_021814605.1 Pseudomonadota bacterium
CGGGTCGCCGCCGGAGGGCGGGTTTCGCAGCGAGCTTCTGACGGCCGGCTGAGCGCCTGCCCGGCCGACGGCGCGCGCAGGAGCGTCAGGCCGGATCCTGACGCGATTCGAGCACGCGCAACAGGCTCGACGTATCGTCGGCTCCGAGGCCGGCACGCATCAGGGCGTCGAGCTGCTCGCGCACGCTCTCCATCACCGGCAGGTGCAACCCGACCGAACGCGCCGAATCGGCGATCAGCCCGAAGTCCTTGGCGTGCAGCCGTGCCTCGATGCCGGCGGTGAAGTCGCGCGCGGCCATCTTCGGTCCCATCAGGTCGAGCATCCGGCTGCCGGCGAAACCGGTGGCGATGGCGTCGAGCACCGACTGCGCCGCGACGTCCTGCCGTGCGGCGAACAGCAGGGCTTCGGCGATGGCTTCGATGGTCGCGACCTGGATGAGCTGGTTGCAGGCCTTGGCAACCTGGCCGCTGCCGTTCGGGCCGACGTGATGGACGTTGCGGCCCAGCAGCCGCAGCAGCGGCAGCGCACGGTCGAACGCCGCAGTTTCGCCGCCGACCATGATGGTCAGGCTCGCCTGCCGGGCGCCTTGGACACCGCCCGACACCGGCGCATCGAGGAAGTCGATTCCGGCCTCTTGCAGGGTCTGCGCGATGCGGCGCGCGCCCTCCGGCGCGATGGTGCTGTGGTCGATGCACAACGTCCCCGGGACCGCGCCGGCGATGACGCCGCGCGGGCCGCACAGCAGCGATTCGACGTCGTCGGTCGACGTGACGTTGGTGAACACCGTGCCGGCCCCGGCCGCCGCCTCGGCCGGGGAGTCGCAGATCGTCAGTCCCAGGCGTGACGCGGTTTCGCGCGAGGCCGCGCTGCGGACCCAGGTCCGGACCGTGCAGCCCGCGGCAAGCAGGTGACCGACCATCGGCGCGCCCATCGCGCCCAGGCCGAGGAAGGCGACCGGTTCATTCATGCGTTGATCTGGCATCGGGATCCCGAGGTGGAATGCAGCAAACGCTTGCGCAATGGCAAAAACAATAGCACTCCGCTATGAGCAACATTGAAACCTTGCATTGGACACCGCCAGGGAGGGCTCCTAAATTCGGCGATATCGCCCGCGATGCGATGCGGCGCAGACCGCTTTGGCGCGGTGCGGCGATTGGGGGGCCTTCAGTCCACTTGTCGAGGAGAAGTCCATGTCCAGCCTGAAAGGGTCCAAGACCGAGCAGTGCCTCAAGGATGCGTTTGCCGGGGAGTCGATGGCCAACCGCCGCTACCTCTATTTCGCGAGCAAGGCCGACATCGAAGGACAGAACGACATCGCCGCCTTGTTCCGTTCGACCGCCGAGGGCGAGACCGGCCACGCGCACGGGCATCTCGAATTCCTGGAACAGGTGGGCGATCCGGCAACCGGGCTGCCGTTCGGCGCGACGCCGGCCAACCTCGCCTCGGCCGTGGCCGGCGAGACGCACGAGTACACCGACATGTACCCCGGCATGGCGAAGACGGCGCGCGACGAAGGTTTCGACGAGGTCGCCGACTGGTTCGAGACCCTTGCCAAGGCCGAACGCTCGCACGCCAACCGGTTCCAGAAGGCGCTCGACGCCTTCGTCGCCTGAGGCGACGTACCTCCGGGCTTCGGCGTCGCGCCGCAGATGGCGGCCGACGGCGTTGCGCTGCGCCCGGCGCAGGCGGCAGGCGGCCTGCCGCGCCAACGACCCCTCGACACCATGACCTTTCGCGAAGGCAACCTGCAGGCGCCGACGCGCCACCCGCTCGACTGGCAGGCGGCGGATTTCTACGACGAGGCGGCGTGCAACCGCGAGCTCGAGCGGGTGTTCGGGATCTGCCATGGCTGCCGGCGCTGCGTGTCGCTGTGCCAGGCCTTCCCGACCTTGTTCGATCTGGTCGACAACGGGCCGAGCGGCGAGGTCGACGGCGTTGCCGCGGCCGACTACGGCAAGGTGGTCGACCAGTGCTACCTGTGCGACCTGTGCTACATGACCAAGTGCCCCTACGTGCCGCCGCATCCGTGGAACGTGGATTTCCCGCACACCATGCTGCGGGCCAAGGCAATCCGTTTCCGGCAAGGCAAGGTGAGTCGCGCCGAGCGGCTGCTGGCGTCGACCGACCTGCAGGGACGGTTCGCCGGAATCCCGGTCGTGGTGCAGGCGGTGAACGCGGTCAACCGCAGCCGGCCGGGCCGCGTCGTGCTCGACAAGGCGCTCGGTGTCGACCCGCAGGCCTGGCTGCCCGATCTGGCGGAGCGCAAGTTTCGCAGCGCCGCCGCGCCGAGCCCGCAGTCGCCGGTGATCGACGGCGAGCGCACGCCGGGCAAGGTCGCGATCTTCGCGACCTGCTTCGTGAACTACCACGAGCCCGGGATCGGCCACGACCTGCTCGCGGTGCTCGCGCACAACGCGATCCCCTATGTCCTCGTCGAGAAGGAGCGCTGCTGCGGCATGCCCAGGCTCGAACTCGGTGATCTCGACGGCGTCGCCGACGCACAGGCGGCGAACGTCCCGGTGCTCGAACGCTACGCGCGCGACGGCTACGCGATCCTCAGCGCCGTGCCGTCGTGCACGCTGATGTTCAAGCAGGAAATCCCGCTGATGTATCCCGACGATGCCGCGGTGCAGGCGGTGAAGGAGGCGATGTGGGATCCGTTCGAGTACCTGATGGCGCGCCACAAGGACGGCCTGCTCAAGACCGATTTCCGCCAGCCGCTGGGGAAAGTGTCGTATCACGTGCCCTGCCACGGCCGGGTGCAGAACATCGGCCGGAGGACCGAGGAACTGTTCCGGCTGGTCGGGCAGGCGGTCGAGGTGCAGCTCAATACCGTCGAGCGCTGTTCCGGGCATGCCGGAACCTATGGCGTGAAGAAGGCGCATCATGCCGATGCGATGAAGATCGGCCGGCCGGTGTTCAAGGCCATGGCGCGCGACGGGCCAGACTACATTACCTCCGACTGCGCGCTTGCCGGCAATCACATCGCGCAGGGCATGGCCGAGTCGGGCGCGCCGGCGGCGCGGCTGGCGCATCCCTTGAGCCTGCTGCGCATCGCGTACGGGTTGTGATGGCAACGCGCGGCCGCAGCCGCGGCGAGGAGGGTGGGAGATGACGAGTCTGCGCGACAGCCTGCTGAGCCTGGAGGCCTACGCCAAGTCGCGTGCGGAGATCCGCCGGCGCATCATCGCGCATCGCCGGCTGCGCTCGGTGCGCATCGGCGACGCGATGAACCTGCAGTTCGAGGACATGGAGACCATCCGCTACCAGGTGCAGGAAATGCTGCGGGTCGAGCGGATCTTCGAGGAACAGGGCATCCAGGCGGAGATCGACGCCTATGCCCCGCTCATCCCCGACGGCACCAACTGGAAGGCCACGCAACTGCTCGAATACGCCGATGCCGACCAACGGCGGCGCGAGCTCGGCCGGCTGGTCGGGATCGAGGATCACACCTTCGTGCAGATCGAGGGCTGCCTGCCGGTCTACGCGATCGCCGACGAAGACATCGATCGCGAGACGGCGGAGAAGACGTCGTCGGTCCATTTCCTGCGGTTCGAATTCAGCACGCAGATGATCGCCGGGATGCGCTCCGGCGCCCGGGTCGAGGCCGGCTGCGATCACCCCGCCTATGCCGCGCGTGTCGCGATTCCCGCCGCCACGCTCGCGGTGCTGATCGGCGATTTCGCCTGATCGCCCGTCCACGGATGCTGCGCTGCGGTCGCGGCGATACACTCGCCGCGGTTTTCAATCGACAGATTCGCGACCATGCTGATGATGGTGCTCTCCCCGGCGAAGACGCTGGACTTCACGACCCCGCCGACCACCACCGAGTCGACCCAACCGCAGTTCGTCGGCGAGGCAGAGGAACTCGTCGCCGGCCTGCGCCGGCAAAGCCCGCAGCAGCTCTGCGCGCTGATGGGCATCTCCGACAAGCTCGGCGCGCTCAATGCCGCCCGCTTCGCCGAATGGCGGCCGACGTTCACGCCGCAGGACAGCAAGCAGGCCGTCCTGGCGTTCGACGGCGACGTGTACGACGGCCTGGACGCCCGCAGCCTTGGCGTCGACGATCTGCGCTGGGCGCAGGCGCACCTGCGCATCCTGAGCGGCCTGTATGGGCTGCTGCGCCCGCTCGACCTGATGCGGCCCTACCGGCTGGAGATGGGCACCGCCTGGCCCAACGCGCGTGGAAAGGATCTGTACGCCTTCTGGGGTGATCGTCTCGCGCGCACTCTCGACGCCGAACTCGCCGCCGGCGGCGCGGACCCGGTCCTGATCAATCTCGCATCGGACGAATATTTCCGCGCGGTCGACCGGCGCGCGTTGACGGCGCGGGTGGTGCAGCCCGTGTTCCAGGACGGGACGCCGCAGGCGGGCTACAAGGTCGTCAGTTTCTATGCCAAGCGGGCGCGCGGACTGATGGCGCGCCACGCCATCGCCCACCGGGTCGTGCAGGTCGATCAGCTGAAACACTTCGCCGAGGCCGGCTACCGATTTTCCCCGGAAGCGTCGTCGGCCGACCGCTGGGTGTTTCGCCGCGACAAGACCAGCTGAATCCGGCCTGCGCCGCCGCCTGTCTGCGGTGCGTCGGCCGGGGTCGTGCGTCAGCCGAGGTTGCGCGCCAGATACCTGCCGAGTGCCAGCAGGGTCAGCGTCGGCGGCAGTCCCCAGGGTTCCGGGATGACCGAGGCGTCGCAGACGTACAGGTCGTCCATCTGGCAGCGCAGGCTGGCGTCGACCAGTTCGCCCAGGCGCACGGTCCCGCCGGGATGCGCCGCGACCCATGGCGAGGCGTACGTGCGCGAGGCGCCAGCCGCGGCGAGCACCGCCCGCGCGCGATCCACGCCGGTCCGCATCCGCGCCTTGTCCGCTGCGCCGAAATGGCGCCACGCCCGCCCGGTGCCGTCGATCGCGCCGGCGATGTCGTCGCGGATCTTCACCATGATCATCGCCGTGCGGCTGTAGCTCCACAGTCGGTCAGGGCGGCCACCGGCCAGCGCGAAGGCGCGGAAGAAATTCTCCGGGACGGTGATGTCGGACAGCATGTATCCGGCCGGCCCATCGACGAAACCGGCGGACATCGAGATCTCGTCGCGGCGCTCGGCGTCGGGCAGCGTCGCCATGACCACCCGCAGCGGATCGCAGAAGAAGCCGTCGCCGGCGGCATCGATGCCGCTGGCGCGGAGGATGGCCGGCGTCGCCGTGCCGCCGGCGGCGAGCACGATGCGGCCGGCGCGGTAGGTCGTCTCGGCGCTGCCGTGGTGCGCCCGCACGCCGACGGCACGCCCGTTCTCGCGCAGCACGCTGTCGACCTGCACACCGGTGAGCAGGCGGGCGCCTGCGGCGGCCGCCTGGTCGAGCAGGCCCTGCGCCGTCCAGAACGCCTGCGGCGGGCAGTGGCCGTGGGCGCACCGCGTCTGGTCGATCATCTTGGACAGCGGCTGCCACGGCAGTCCGAGCGCGCGGGCTGCGTCCTCGATGCGCCGTGTCATCGGTCCGCGCAGATCGTCGCGCAGCGGGGCGTTGGGCAGTTCGTCGCGAACAGCGGCCAGGTCGGCCGCGAGATCGACACCCCGCCGGGCGAACATGTCCAGCGGGGTCGGCATCGCGGTGTGGAAGAACGTCACCGAACCGCCGCCGACCCGCAGGCTGCGCAGCAGCAGCACGCCGGGGGCGATGTACATCGCTTCCCGGCGGCGCAGAAGGCCGATCAGGCCGTTGCCGGGATCCGCTCCGGCGCCGCGCTCGAGCACGGTAACCCGCGCACCGGCACGGGCCAGGTCGCGCGCAGCCATCGCTCCGGCCGGACCCGAACCGACGATCAGGACGTCCGGGTTGCCGGCTGGATCGGGCACGGCCTGGGCGTCAGGCGGCGAGCAGCTGCCGCAGCACGAAGGGCAGGATGCCGCCGTGCTGGTAGTAGTCGACCTCGATCGGCGTGTCGATGCGCAGCTTGAGCTTGACCTTCTTCTCGGCGCCGTCCTTGGCGCGGATGATCAGGGTCGCCTCCTGCTGCGGACGCAGGGTGCCGCCGAGATCGATGTCGAAGGTCTCGTCGCCGCGGATGCCCAGCGATTCCCACGAGTCGTTGCCCAGGAACTGCAGCGGCAGCACGCCCATGCCGACCAGGTTGGAGCGGTGGATGCGCTCGAAGCTGCGCGCCACGACCGCCTTGACGCCCAGCAGCTGGGTGCCCTTGGCGGCCCAGTCGCGGCTGGAGCCGGTGCCGTATTCCTCGCCGGCGAAGATCACCGTCGGGGTGTTGGCGGCGATGTACTGCATCGCGGCGTCGTAGATCGGCATCTTCTCGCCGGTCGGCTGCAGCAGGGTGACGCCGCCTTCCTCGCGCGAGCCGTCTGCCGCGGCCGGGATCATCAGGTTCTTGATGCGCACGTTGGCGAAGGTGCCGCGCATCATCACCTCGTGGTTGCCGCGGCGCGATCCGTAGGAGTTGAAGTCGGCCTTGAGCACGCCGTTGGCCTGCAGCCACTTGCCCGCCGGCGAGCTGTCCTTGATCGAACCGGCCGGGGAGATGTGGTCGGTGGTGATCGAGTCGCCGAACAGCGCCAGCGCACGGGCACCGCCGATGCGCAGCGCGGTGGCCGCCGGCTCCATGCCGAAGCCTTCGAAGAACGGCGGCTCGGCGATGTAGGTGCTCGTGGGCCAGTCGTAGACCTGGCCCTTGACGCCCTCGATCTTCTTCCACAGCTTGCCCGGCTGGGCGGCGACCTGCGCGTAGTTCTCCTTGAACACCTTGGGGTTCATCGCGAACTTCATCAGGCGCGCGACCTCTTCGCCGGTCGGCCAGATGTCGCCGAGGTAGACCGGCTTGCCGCCCTTGCCCGTGCCCACGGGCTCGGTCATCAGGTCACGGCGCACGGTGCCGGCCAGGGCGTAGGCCACGACCAGCGGCGGGCTGGCGAGGAAGTTGCCCTTGATGTTCGGGTGGATGCGCGCCTCGAAGTTGCGGTTGCCCGACAGCACCGCGGTGCACACCAGGTTGTTGGCCACGACGGCCGCCTCGATCTCCGGCGCCAGGGGACCGGCGTTGCCGATGCAGGTGGTGCAGCCGTAGGCGGCGACGTTGAAACCGAGCTTTTCCAGGTAGGGCAGCAGGCCGGCCTTCTCGAGGTATTCCGTGACCACGCGCGACCCCGGGGCAAGCGAGGTCTTGATGTGCTTCTTGACCTTGAGCCCGGCCTCGACGGCTTTCTTGGCCACCAGGCCGGCGGCCAGCAGGACGCTGGGGTTGGAGGTGTTGGTGCAGGAGGTGATCGCGGCGATCAGCACGTCGCCGTCGGCGAGCTCGATGCCGTCGCTGGTCTTGAAGGTCTTGCCCAGGCGCTCGGCCGGCTGGTTGAAGCCGTTTTCGGCGACCGGCTTGGCGAACAGCGACTCGAACTGGGTCTTGACGCTGCCGAGCTCGATGCGGTCCTGCGGACGCTTCGGGCCGGCGAGCGACGGCGCGACGGTGCCGAGGTCGAGGGTGAGGGTCTGCGAGTAGTCGATCTGGCCGGCCTTGGGCACGCCGAACAGCTTCTGCGCCTTGAAGTAGGCCTCGAACATCTCGATCTCGGCCTTGGTGCGGCCGGTGCCCTTGAAATAGTCGATGGTCTTGGCGTCCACCGGGAAGAAGCCCATGGTTGCGCCATATTCGGGCGCCATGTTGCCGATGGTCGCGCGGTCGGTCACCGACAGGCTGGCCGTGCCTTCGCCGAAGAACTCGACGAACTTGCCGACCACCTTGGCCTTGCGCAGCATTTCGGTGATGGTCAGCACGAGGTCGGTGGCGGTGACGCCGCCGCGCAGCTGGCCCTTGAGTTCCACGCCGACGACATCGGGCGTCAGGAAGTACACCGGCTGGCCGAGCATCGCGGCCTCGGCCTCGATGCCGCCCACGCCCCAGCCGACCACGCCGATGCCGTTGATCATGGTGGTGTGGCTGTCGGTCCCGACCAGGGTGTCAGGGTAGGCGACGCCGTCGGCGGTCTTGTGCACGCCGCGCGCCAGGTACTCGAGGTTCACCTGGTGGACGATGCCGAAGCCCGGGGGCACGACGCCGAAGGTGTCGAACGCCTGCATGCCCCACTTCATGAACTGGTAGCGCTCGTTGTTGCGCTGGAACTCGATCTGCATGTTCAGGTCGAGCGCCTTCTTGGTGCCGTAGTTGTCGATCATCACCGAGTGGTCGACCACCAGGTCCACCGGCACCAGCGGCTCGATGGTCTTGGGGTTCTTGCCCATGCCGTCGGCGACGCTGCGCATCGCGGCGAGGTCCGCCAGCAGCGGCACGCCGGTGAAGTCCTGCAGCACCACGCGCGAGACGACGAACGGAATCTCGTCGGTGCGGGCGGCGGTGGGCTTCCAGCCGGCGAGCTGCTTCACATGCGCGGCGCTGACCTTCTTGCCGTCGCAGTTGCGCAGCACCGATTCCAGCACGATGCGGATGGACACCGGCAGGCGCGACAGATCCTGGCCCAGATCCTTGGCGAGCTGGGGCAGGGAATAGAACTTTGCGGTCTTGCCGGACGCGGTCTTGAACGACTTGAGCGTCTTGGCGAACGCGTGCGCCGGCGTGGCGCTGGCCTTTTTGGCGGGCATGGTGGGCTCCAGGGTCAGATGACGTAAAGGTCGACGTATTCGTTCACCGGCATGGACTCGAGGGTCTTCTGGTCCAGCGAGACGTCCAGGATGGCCTTCTGCTGCTTCACAGGGAAGCGGCGGGCCAGATTGGTGCGGAACTTGGCTTCGAGCAGCGGGATGCCGTCGGCGCGGCGGCGCTTGTGGCCGATCGGGTACTCGACCGCCACTTCGGGCAGCACGGAGCCATCCTTGAGGGTCACGGTCAGCGCATTGGCGATCGAGCGCTTGTCGGGGTCGTGGTAGTCGCGGGTGTACTGCGGATCTTCCACGCAGGTGATCTTGTCGCGCAGCGCGTCGATGCGCGGATCGGCGGCGACCGCGTCCTCGTAGTCGCCG
>JAKAIB010000128.1 GCA_021814605.1 Pseudomonadota bacterium
GACGCTGTACGCGCTGATCCTGGCGCTGCTGCTCGGACTGCGGCTGGTGTTCGCGTGGCGCGCCGCGCGACAGCGCCAACGCCAGCGCGCGGCGGCGTCGACCGCCGCGGCCGGTCAGGCCAGCAGCCGTTCGCTGGCGTAGAGCTGATCGGGCGTCTCGCGCGGCCGGATCAGCGTGACGTCCTTGCCGTCGACCAGCACCTCGGCGGGCCGGCAGCGGGTGTTGTAGTTCGACGCCATCACCATGCCGTACGCGCCGCTGGACAGCACGGCGAGCACGTCGCCTTCCTGCAGCACCAGCGCCCGGTCGCGGCCGAGGAAGTCGGCGGACTCGCACACCGGACCGACGATGTCGTAGCGCAGTGCGTTGCCCGGCCGCGATTCGGCGGGAACGATCTCCTGCTCGGCGGCATAGAGGGCGGGACGGATCAGGTCGTTCATCGCAGCGTCCACGATCGCGAAATGCTTGGCGGGCGTGGTCTTGACGAACAGGGTCCGCGTCAGCAGCACCCCGGCGTTGCCGACGACCGACCGCCCCGGCTCGATCACCACCTTGCGATGGCCGTAGCCCCGTGCGGCGATCCGCGCGAGTTGCGGTTCGAGCCACTCGCGCGGCGTCGGCGGCGTCTGGTCGGTGTAGCGGATGCCGAGTCCGCCGCCGAGATCGATGTGTTCGAGGTGGGCTCCCTTGCGCTCGATGTCGCCGATCAGGTCGAGGATCCGGTCCAGCGCATCGAGATAGGGCGCGGTCGACGTGATCTGCGAGCCGATGTGGCTGGCGATTCCCACCAGCCGCAGGTGCCTGAGCTGCGCGATCTGTCCGACCAGCGAAACGGCCTGGTCCTGCGCAATGCCGAACTTGTTCGACCGCAGACCGGTGGAGATGTAGGGATGCGTCCCGGCATCGACGTCGGGATTGATCCGCAGCGCGACGCGCGCCGTCTTCCCTGCCTGGGCGGCCACGGTGTCGAGCAGCATCAGCTCGTTCGACGACTCGACGTTGAAACAGTCGATCCCGGAGTCCAGCGCCAGTCGCATGTCCGCAGCGGTCTTGCCGACGCCGGAGAACACCACCTTGGCCGCGTCGCCGCCGGCGGCCAGGACGCGCAGCAGTTCGCCGCCCGACACGATGTCGAATCCCCAGCCGAGACGTGCCAGGATCTGCAGGATGGCCAGGCTGGAATTGGCCTTGACCGCGTAGCGCAGGTCGACCGACGCATGCGCCGCGCCCGCGGCGGCGGCATCCAAGAACTGGCGCGCGGCGTCCTCGATCGCGGCACGCGAATACACATAGGTCGGCGTACCGAACTCCTGTGCCAGTGCGGTCGCGGACACGTGCTCGATCTGCAGGGACGCATCGCAGTACGCGATGTGCGGATGTCCGGGCAGGTTGGGGACGGCGAGGATTTGCATGGGGTCTGGATCGGGTCGACCGAAGATGGTCGGTCAGTGCGCCGCCGACGCTGCAGGCGCCGGCGCGGCGGGAAGGTAGAGCGGGCCCGGCTGGCCGCAGCCGGCGAGGAGAACAATCATGCCGACCGCGGAAATCGCGCGGGCCAACATCAGGCCGAGACGGGCTGGATTAAGCTGCGTATCCATCAAAATTCAGTGTATCAGCCCCTCATGCCGGAACGACTTGACGATACCCGCTATCTCCAGATGGCCGAAGCGGTGCTGGCGGAAATCGAGACCGCGGCCGACGGCGCCGATCTCGACTCCAAGCGCGACGGCCCGGTGCTGCGGATCGACCTGGACAGCGGCGACCAGATCATCGTCAACCTGCAGCAGCCGACGCAGCAGATCTGGCTGGCCTCGCGCGTCGGCGCGCATCACTATGTCTGGGACGGCAGCCGCTGGCGCGACACCCGCACCCAGGAAACCCTGGGCGATGCGCTGCGGCGGGTGATGGCGGCGCTTGGCGCCCCGGCGCTGCAGCTTCCCGACCTCTGACCGTCGCGGCATGGCCGGAGGCGGTCAGTTGACCGTCTTGAACAGGTCGAGGATGGCGTTGCGCTCCTGCGTGTCCACCGGTGCCGGCGGCGGGGTGTCGCCCAGTCCCAGTGCGCGCACGCCCGCGGCGCCGGCGAAGTTGGCGAAAACCGGCTCGCCGTTCTCGAGCACGATGCCGTCGGGTTGCGGATAGCTGGCGACGGGCACGCCCTGCAGTGCCGTCTGCATGTAGCGGATCCAGATCGGCAGCGCGAGCGCGCCGCCGGTTTCGCGGCTGCCCAGCTTCTTCGGCGAGTCGTAGCCGACCCACGCGACGGCGACCAGGCTGGGCTGGAAGCCGCAGAACCAGGCATCGAGGAAGTCGTTGGTCGTCCCGGTCTTGCCGTACAGATCGGGGCGCTTCAGCACCGCCTGCGCCCGTGCCGCGGTCCCGGATCGCGTCACCTCCTGCAACAGGCTGTCCATCACGTACGCGTTGCGCGGCGAGATCACCCGCAGCCGCTCGTCGCCCGCATGCTGCGGCCGGGCCTGGAACAGCAGTTGTCCCTGGGCATCGGTGATCCGGCTGATCAGATGCGGCTGCAGCCGGAAGCCGCCGTTGGCGAACACGCCGTAGGCGGCGGCCATTTCGAGCGGCGTGACCGTTCCCGCGCCGAGCGCGAGGGTGAGGTAGGGCGGTTGCCGGTCGGCGGAAAAGCCGAAGCGCGTCGCCCATTGCTGCGCGTACTTCGGGCCGATGTCCTGCAGCACCCGGATGGCCACCATGTTCTTCGACTGGGCGACCGCGCGGCGCAGGGTCATCGGGCCGTCGTACCGGCCGTCGTAGTTCTTCGGCTCCCACGACTCCCCGCCGGTCTGCGCCGCGGAAAAGAACAGCGGCGCGTCGTTGACCACGGTCAACGGGGTGATGCCCTTCTCCAGTGCCGCTGAATAGATGAACGGCTTGAAGCTGGAGCCGGGCTGCCGCCAGGCCTGGGTGGCATGGTTGAACTTGTTGCGGGCGAAGTCCATGCCGCCGACCATGGCGACGATCGCGCCGGTCTGCGGATCGGTCGAGACGAACGCCGCCTGCACCTGCGGCAGCTGGGTGATGACCCACCGGTCCGCACCTTCCGCGTGCAGCCGCACCACGGCGCCCGGGCGGAGCTTGACCGCCGGCTGCGCCTTGTCCGACAGCGCCAATGCGCGCACCTGCCGCAGCCCTGACCCGGAGATGCGGCGGATCTGGCCGGACTCGGTCATCACGCGGACCGCCGCTGTCGTCGCGTCGAGCACCACCGCGCATTGCATGCCGTCGGCGGGCGGTCGGTCGGCGCAGGCCTGCTCGACGGCGCCGGGGATGGCGCCGGCCGCTTCCGGGAGGTCGATGAACGCCTCGGGGCCGCGGTACGGCTGGCGCAGTTCGTAGTCGAGCACCCCGGCCTGCACCGCCTTCCAGGCCGCGATCTGGTCGCGCGCCCGGATGGTGGTGTAGACGTTCAGCCCGCGGCTGTAGGCGGATTCGTGGTAGCGGTCGTAGACCAGCTGCCGCACGGTTTCGGTCACGTAGCCGGCGTGCACGTCGCGTTCGGACTGCGCATTCGACAGCCCGAGCGGCTCCGTGCGCGCCTGCTGCGCCTGCGCCGCGGTGATCCAGCCGAGCTGCTGCATCCGCGCCAGCACGTGCAGCTGGCGCTGCCGGGCGCGTTCCGGGTTGCTGATCGGGTTGTACGCCGACGGCGCCTTGGGCAGCCCGGCGAGCATTGCCATCTGGCCCAGCGAGAGCTGGTCGAGCCGTTCGCCGAAGTAGGCCTGCGCGGCCGCGGCAAAGCCATAGGACTTGCGGCCGAGGAAGATCTGGTTCATGTAGAGCTGCAGGATCTGGTCCTTGCTCATCTGCTGTTCGATCTTCAGCGCCAGCAGCACCTCGAACAGCTTGCGGGTGAACGTCTTCTCGCGCGACAGGTAGAAATTGCGCGCGACCTGCATGGTGATGGTCGACGCGCCCTGGCTGCGGGCCCGTTCCAGGTTCGCCACCGAGGCCCGCAGCACGCCGGTCCAGTCGATTCCGCCGTGCGCATAGAAGCGGTCGTCCTCGGTCGCGAGCACCGCCTTCTTCAGCAGGTCGGGAATGCGGCCGATGGGGACGAATTCGCGCCGCTCTTCGCCGAACTCGCCCAGCAGCACGCCGTCGGCGGAATAGACGCGCAGCGGCAGACGCGGCTGGTAGTTCTGCAGTTCCGAGATGTCGGGCAGGCGGGGCCAGCTGAACACCACCACCAGCGTGCCGGCCAGCATCGCCGCGAGGAGCAGCCCGGCCGCACCGAGCGCCGCAGCGCCGAGCAGGCGCGGCCACCCATGACCGCGTCTTGCGGCGTGTCGCGCGGACGCATCGGGCGGGGGACTCGCGGAATGGTTCGGCATGGGAGGAGGATGCCGCGTGTCGTGTCGCGCCGGGCGCGAGGGACGGACGGGGACTGCGGCTGGATCAGCGCGGCACCGGGATCGGTCGTTCCGGACCTGGTGCGGCGGGCTGGGCAGGGAACATGTTGCAAATTATAAAAATTCCGCCCGTGGACCGGTCGGATTCCACGCCGCACCGGGCAGGGGGCTTCGTGGGCGAATAGCAACATTCTGCTTTGCATTGGGGGCGATTGGGCATTGAATCAAGTACTTGTTGGTAGCATCGAAGAAAAATTGTGAATTCGTAGCGCGGACGGGAGGCTCGACGGCTCCAGCCTCCGATCCCGTGCACAAACGCCGCAAACAAACTCGGGGGAGTCCTTGGTGGCACTAATCGGCAGTCTGTTCCGCAAGCGCTACGCGCCGATGCTCGGGCTGGACATCAGCAGCTCCAGCGTCAAGCTGGTCGAGCTCGACATGGACGACCGAGGCCATTACACCCTGCTGCGTGCGGCGATGGAGCCGCTCGAGAAGGGCGCGGTGGTCGATGGCAACATCGAGAAGCTCGACGACGTCGTCGAGGCCGTGCGCAAGGTGGTGCGCAAGAGCGGCACCAAGGCCAAGCAGGTGGCGATGGCGTTGCCACCGTCGGCGGTGATCACCAAGAAGATCGTCCTTCCCGGCGAATTGCGCGAGGAGGAGATCGAGGTCCAGGTCGAGAGCGAGGCCAACCAGTACATTCCGTTCGCGATCGACGAGGTCGCGCTCGACTTCTGCGTCCTCGGCCCCAGCGCCACGTCGCCGGGCGACCAGGAAGTGCTGATCGCGGCATCGCGCCGCGAAAAGGTCGAGGACCGGCGCGGAGTCGCCGAGGCGGCCGGGCTCAAGCCGGTGGTCCTGGACATCGAGGCGTTCGCGTCGCGCCTGGCGGCGCAGCGGCTGATCGAACGGCTGCCGCGCGCCGGGGTCGACCTGCTCATCGCACTGTTCGAGGTTGGCGCGGGTGCGACCGGGCTGCAGGTGCTGCGCAACGGCGAGACGCTCTATGACCGCGACCAGGCATTCGGCGGCGCGCAGCTGACCCAGATGATCGCCCGCACCTATGGCTACTCGCTGGAGGAGGCGGAAACCCGCAAGCGTGCAGCCGATCTCCCCGAGGACTATCCGACGCAGGTGCTGGGGCCGTTCCTCGACAGTCTGACCCAGGAAGTGGCACGCGCGCTGCAGTTCTTCTATCGCGCCACGCCGTTCGGCCGGGTCGACTACATCCTCCTGGCGGGCGGCTCGTCGGCTCTGCCCGGCTTGGCCGAGCGCATCACGGCCACGGCGTCGGTCGCCTGCATGGTGCTGAATCCGTTCGAAGGCATGGCGGTGGCCGACACGGTGCGCGAGAAGAAGCTGCGCAGCCAGGCGCCGTCCTACCTGACCAGCTGCGGGCTTGCCATGCGCCGCTTCATGCAATGACCCGGGTTCTGCCCTGACGAGTCCGCCATGAACATCGTATTGATCAACCTGCTGCCGCACCGGGAGGCCAAGCGCAAGAAGCGGCGCGAGGCCTTCTACACCGGCGTGGTGGCGTCGATTCTGGTCGGCGGGCTGGTGCTCGCGGTCGGATATACCGTGCTGAGCGAGATGATCACCCAGCAGCAGAGTCGCAACGATTTCCTCCGTGCCGAGAATGCCAAGCTCGACGCGCAGATCAAGGACATCGCATCGCTCAAGGCCGAGATCGAGTCGCTGCGTGCCCGGCAGCAGGCGGTCGAGGGATTGCAGGCGGACCGCAACCTGCCGGTGCATCTGTTCGACGACCTGACCCACGACGCGCCGGCCGGCGTCCAGCTCACCCAGATCCACCAGGAGGGAACGACGGTGCTGATCCAGGGGGTCGCGCTGAGCCAGGAGCGCGTCGCCGATTTCCTGCGCAATCTGACCCGTCCCGACGGCTGGCTGGAAAAGCCGGAACTCATCGAGATCCGCTCGCAGATCGCGTCGGCCGGAGCGGGGGCGGGTTCGCGGGTGGTGGCCCAGTTCCAGCTGCGCGCGACCCTCAAGCGGCCGGCTCCGGAAGGTGGCGCATCGGCGCCGGCGGCGGCAACCGCCAAGAAGATGTCCTGAGGCGATCATGGCGACGATTTCCAAACTTCCCCAGATCGACCTGAAGAGCTGGTCACAGGACGTCTCCGCGCAGTTCCGCGGCCTCAATCCGAACGATCCGGGCGCCTGGCCCAAATGGCCGCGCTATACGGTCTACGCAGTGGCGCTGGTGCTGACCGTGGGGCTGGGGTGGTATCTCTGGCTTTCCGGAACGCGGGACGAGCTCACCAGCGCGCAGCAGCAGGAAGCGACGCTGCGCGACGAATACCGCCACAAGCTCGAGCAGGCGGTCAGTCTCGATCTGCTCAAGGCGCAGAAGGCGCAGGTCCAGCAGTACGTCGTGCTGCTCGAGAAGCAATTGCCGAGCAAGGCCGAGATGGACGCGCTGCTGTCGGACATCAACCAGGCCGGCATCGGTCGCGGACTGCAATTCGAGCTGTTCAAGCCGGGGCAGGTCGAGGTCAAGCCGTACTACGCCGAGCTGCCCATCGCCATCCGGCTGCACGGCACCTATACGGACCTGGCCGGATTCGCCTCGGACATCGCCAAGCTCTCGCGCATCGTCACCCTCAACAACATCAGCCTGACCAGCAACACGGCGAAGAACGGTGCACCGATGGTCATGGACGCAACCGCCAAGACCTTCCGCTATCTCGACGCCGACGAAATCGCCGCGCAGGCCAAGGCGCAGAAGCACGGAGCCAAGAAATGACGCGCGCGTTCCTGCCATCCCGGATTCGCCTGATCGGCGCGGCGATGCTGAGCGTCGGGGTTCTTGCCGCCTGCGGCCACCGGCACGAGGATCTGCGCGCGTGGATGGCCGAACAGCGCGCAAGCATGCATCCCCGGGTCAAGGAGATCAAGCCGCCCAAGCCGTTCATTCCGGCGGCCTATGACCCCGCCAGCGGCATCGATCCGTTCTCGACCGCCAAGCTCGACGTCGGCGCCAAGCAGGAGGCGCAGCAGCTCAATCCGCTGCTCCAGGCCGAACTCAACCGGCCGAAGGAACCGCTCGAAGCCTATTCGCTCGACCAGATCCAGATGGTCGGCAGCCTCAAGGTCAAGGGGCAGGAGTACGCACTGCTCAAGGCGGGCAACCTGCTCTACCGGGTGCACGTCGGAGAGTACGCGGGGCAGCATTTCGGCAAGATCGTCAAGATCACGGAAGGCGAAGTCGATTTGAGGGAACTGGTGCAGGACGCCACGGGCGAATGGGTGGAGCGCCCGACGACCCTTCAATTGCAGGAGAGCACAAAATGAGAATGCCCATGAAACGGCAACTGGGGGCGGCGCTTCTGGCCGTGGCGGCATGCCTGGGGATCTGGGCCGTCCCGGCACACGCCGCGGGCAATGCGATCCAGAGCGTGACAGCCAGCAGGCAGGGTGCGGAAACCATCGTGCAGATCCAGATGGCGCAGCCGCTCGCCGCGGCGCCCAATGGCTTCAGCATCGACCAGCCGGCTCGCATCGTGCTCGATTTTCCCGGCGTCGAATCGGCCATCCCGGGGCAGACCGTGCCGTTCGAACAGGGGAACCTGCGCTCGGCCAACGTCGTGCAGGCGCAGGGCCGCACCCGGGTTGTGCTCAACCTGCGTGAAAGCTCGACCTACAAGACGCAGCTCGACGGCAAGCGCGTGCTGGTCGTGCTCGATGCGGTGCACGACCATGCCGCAACCGCTGCGGCCACCGGTTCGGTGCAGGCGACGACGGTGCATTTCGCCGACAACCTGAACACCCAGCGGCTGCCGCTGCAATCGGTCAATTTCCGCCGCGGCGTCGACGGATCCGGGCGGGTCGTCGTCGGCCTGCCGAACAACCAGGTCGGGGTCGACATCCACCAGCAGGGGCAGAACATCGTCGTCGACTTCCTCAAGACCTCGCTGCCGCCCGATCTGCGGCGGCGGCTCGACGTGACCGATTTCGCGACTCCGGTCACCTCCGTCACGACCTTCCAGATGGGCGACATGGTCCGGATGGTCATCCAGCCCAACGGGAACTTCGAGCAAAGCGCGTATCAGGCCGACAACCAGTTCGTGATCGAACTGCGTCGCGTCCAGCCCAATCCCAATGCCCTCGTTCCGGGCAACGGCCCCGGCTATCACGGCGAGAAGCTGTCGCTGAACTTCCAGAACATCGACGTCCGTTCGCTGTTGCAGGTGTTCGCCGACTTCACCCACCTCAACGTCGTGGTGAGCGATTCGGTCACTGGAAACCTGACGCTGCGGCTCAAGGACGTTCCCTGGGATCAGGCGCTGCACATCATCCTGCGGGCCAAGGGCCTGGGCGAACGCAAGGAAGGCAATGTGCTGTGGATCGCACCGCGCGAAGAGATCCTCGCTCGCGAGAAGGCCGAGCTTGAGGCCAAGAAGTCGATCCAGGATCTGGAACCGGTGAAGTCCGAGACGTTCCAGCTGAACTACCAGAAGGCGGCGACCGTGGTCGGGCTGCTCACGGGTGCCGCCGGTGGTGCCCAGTCGGGGGCCGCTGCCTCGACGCCGGTCCTGCCGGGACTGGGCGGTGTCAGCGCCGGCGCGCCGACCTCGCGCA
>JAKAIB010000129.1 GCA_021814605.1 Pseudomonadota bacterium
GCTTCGCTTGCGTGGAACTGGGTGCCGACGTGGATTCCCGCGGCATGGCGCGGCACCAGCAGCACGCTGAACTGGCGGTGCGGCGGTGCGTCGGGGTGGCTGCGGCACAGCACCAGCAGGCTGGCGCAGCGCGAATCGTCCAGTCGCTGCACCCAGGTCTTGCGACCGTCGATGCGCCAGCCGCCTGCATCGGCGACGCAGCGGGTGCGCAGCGCGTCGGGCTGGTGCGGCGGGGCATCGGGCTCGGCCGCAGCCCAGGCGCTGCGCGTCTCGGCGCGCAGCAGCGGGTCGAGCCAGGCGTCCTTGAGGGACTCGCTCGCGAAACTGTCGAGCAACTGCATGTTGCCGGCGTCGGGCTGGGCGCAATTGAAGATCTCGGCGGCCCACGCGATCCGGCCGATCGCTTCGGCGACCGGGGCGTATTCCCAGTGGCTCAGGCCCTGGCTCACCCGCATCGACACCGGCAGGAACAGATTCCACAGCCCGGCGAGCCGTGCCTTCTCGCGCAGCGGTTCGAGCAACCGGTGCGCGGCGGCGCTGCGCGTCTCGTTGGCGGCGAGCCGCAGCGCCGCATTGATTGCGGCTTCCTGCGGGAGCACCACCGTCTGGAGAAAGCGGTGCAGTCGGGTGTGCAGCGTACTGACGCGGGGCGAGGGCGCGTACTCCATGACGCGTCGTCCAGTTGCGCGGTCAGACCGACGGACGTTGCGAGGACGGTACGCCCTGCCGGGCGAGATGGACGTGAAGCTCCGGCGCGGTTGCCAACAGGTCGGCGGGCGCCTTGTGCCGGCCATGGCCTGACGCCACGGCGGCATCGACCAGGTCGAGCGCGGCGGGCAGCGCGGCGCCCCCGGCACACAGCCGATTGACGACGCCCAGGCCGTGCAGCCGCGCACCATCGAGACCGAGAAGCAGCGCCTCGTTGCATGCCGGGCGCGGCAGCAGTTGGCCGGCCAGCCATTGGCTGCCGCCGACATCGAGCCAGGGAAGCAGCGGGTCACGCAGATGCAGCCGGGCATCGCCGGCGGCGACCAGCAGATCGCAGGCCAGCGCGAGTGCAGCACCCGCACCGCGGGCCTCGCCGTCGACGGCCGCGACCACCAGCGGCGCGCAGTCTCGCAGCGCCAGGATCCAGTCGTTCAGCCCGTCGATGGCGTCGAACTGGTGCAGGCCGCCGCAGAAGCGGCCCTGCGTTCCGGTCAGCACGACGGCACGGATGTCGGCGTCGCGCTGTGCCGTGGACAGCGCTTCCAGCCCGGCGGCGCACATCGCCGCCGTCAGGGTGTTGCGCGCTTCGGGATGGCTGATGGTGAGCACCAGGCAGTCGCCCTGGCGTTCGGCTTGGAGTTCGGCGCTCATCGGGACGCAATCGCGGGAGTCTGGCCCGCGATGATATGCAGCCCCGCGGATGCGTGCCGTATCGGCGGTGGGCGCGGGAGCGGACCCCCCGCGTTCTCGCGGGTGGTGGTCAGCCCTTGCCCTGGCCGCCGAGGAGGGTGGCGACCTTGCGCCGCGCGCGTCCCGCGCCCGCCGTTCCCGGCGCGGCGGCACCGGCGTCGGTCGATCCGGTGGAATGGTCCCAGATCGGGGATGCGTTCGGATCGGCCTCGTAGGGTTTGTCGAACCAGGGGTCGTGCCGCGCGGACCTCGCCGGGCGGGTCGGGCGCGGCGCCAGCGGCGCTTCCGCATCGCGCCGCGGCGAAACCGGTTCACGTCGCGGCGTGTCGAACTCGCGCCGTGGCGACTCGAACTCGCGGCGCGGCCGCGACGATCGCCGCAGTTCGAGCGTCTGCGGCTCGAACTGGCGCTTGATCAGCTTCTCGATGTCGGCCAGACCCCGGGCGTCGCGCGCGGTGGCCAGGGTGATGGCCAGCCCGGACGCGCCGGCGCGTCCGGTGCGCCCGATGCGGTGGACGTAGTCCTCGGCGTTGAACGGCACGTCGTAGTTCACCACGCCCGGCAGTTCGGCGATGTCCAGACCGCGGGCGGCAACGTCGGTCGCGACCAGCGCCTGGATCTCGCCGCGCTTGAACGCGTCGAGCGTGGCCAGCCGCTCGGCCTGCGACTTGTCACCGTGCATCGCCGCGGCCTTGACGCCGTCGCGTTCGAGTGCGCGCGCCAGGCGTCCGGCTCCCAGCCGGCTGTTGACGAACACGATGACCTGCGGCAGGTCGTTGTCGCGCAGCAGCTGCTCGAGCGCCGCGCGCTTGTCGTCCTCGTCGACGCGGTAGACGCGCTGCTCGACGTTGGTCGCCGTGGCGTTGGGGCGGGCGACCTCGACCAGCAGCGGATTCTGCAGATAGCTCTGCGCCAGCCGCTTGATCTCGGGGGAGAACGTCGCCGAGAACAGCAGGGTCGTCCGCTCCTTGGGCAGGTAGCTGAGGATGCGCTGCAGGTCCGGCAGGAATCCGATGTCGAGCATGCGGTCCGCCTCGTCGAGCACGACGAAACGCACCTGCGACAGATTGACCGTCTTGGCCTCGACGTGGTCGAGCAGCCGGCCCGGCGTGGCGACGAGCAGTTCGACGCCCTTGCGCAGCTCCGCGGTCTGCGGTGCCATGTCCATGCCGCCGAACACACAGGCGCAACGCAGCGGGGTGTGCTTGGCGTAGGCCTTCAGGTTGACGTAGACCTGGTCGGCGAGCTCGCGTGTCGGCGCGAGCATCAGCGCGCGCACCGGATGGCGTGCCGGCGAGACGCTGGTCGACGCCAGCGGCAGCAGCTGCTGCAGGATCGGCAGCGAGAAGGCGGCGGTCTTGCCGGTGCCGGTCTGTGCGGCGCCCATGATGTCGCGGCCGTCGAGCAGCAGCGGAATGGCCTTGGCCTGGATCGGCGTCAGCTTCTCGTACCCCATGTCGCGGACCGCCTGCAGGATGCGGGAATCGAGCTGCAGGTCGGAGAAGAGTTCGGGCAATTGGGGGTCGGGTGTCGTCGTGGTGTTCATCCGTGCGATGGGTGGCGCCTTGGGTCGGAGGCTCGGGCTCCGCGGATCGGGCCGGCCGGAAACCTGGACCAGGGCGTTCGGGCGCGATCCCCTGTCCAGCAGACGATTTGGGGACGATCGTCGCCGTCCCCGGCGTGCCGCCCGCGGCGGACTCGATCGAGACGGGCGCGGCGGCAACTGCACATTTGGTTCGCGATTCTAAGGCGCGTTGGCCGGACGGGCGGACATCGCTCCGGAAGGCGCGCCGATTTTTTGTAAATTGCGCAATCGGTGCAGGGCGGCGGGCACAATCCCGGTACGGATCGGACTATGGACTACAAGGACTACTACGCGGTCATGGGCGTCGAGCGCGGCGCGACGCAGGACGAGATCAAGCGCGCCTACCGCAAGCTGGCGCGCAAGTACCACCCGGACGTGAGCAAGGAGCCCGACGCCGAGCGCAAGTTCAAGGAGCTGGGCGAGGCCTACGAGGTGCTGAAGGATCCGGACAAGCGCGCCGCCTACGACCAGCTCGGCAGCAACTGGCGTGCCGGGCAGGATTTCCAGCCGCCGCCGGACTGGGGTGCGGGATTCGAGCATCCGGGCGGGATGGGCGGCGAGGAGGGCGACTTCAGCGACTTCTTCGAGGCGCTGTTCGGGCGCGCCGCCGGGCGTCGCGGTGGCGCGGGCCGCACCATGCACGTGCGCGGCCAGGATCATCACGCGCAGGTGCTGATCGACCTGGAGGACGCCTATCGCGGGGCGACCCGGACCCTCGCGCTGCGCCTTCCCGAAGTCGACGACCACGGGCGCGTCGTCGCGCGCGAGCGTCGGTTGCAGGTGCAGATTCCGCGCGGCGTGCGCGCCGGACAGCACATCCGCCTCGCCGGCCAGGGCGCGCCCGGCATCGGTGAGGGCGGGGCCGGTGATCTGTACCTGGAGATCGCCTTCAACCCGCATGGACTGTTCCGGGTCGAGGGGCGCGACGTGTTCATCGACCTGCCGCTCGCGCCATGGGAGGCGGCGCTCGGTGCCGAGGTGCAGGTCCCGACTCCGGACGGCGCCGTCGAAGTGAAGATTCCGCCGGGCATGGCGGCCGGCCGCCGGCTGCGGCTGAAAGGCCGTGGCATTCCCGGGACGACCCCCGGGGATTTCTACGTGGTCGCGCAGATCGTGCTGCCGCCGGCCGACACCGACGCGGCGCGCCAGGCGTACCGCGACCTGCAGCGCAATCTGCCGTTCAATCCGCGGGCACACCTGGGAGACAAGCGATGAACCGGACCGGGATGCCGACGCCGCTGACCGGCGTCGTGCTCGAAGAGCAGATCGAACTGAGCGTGGGCGACCTGTCGGCGGCGTGCCGGGTGCAGGTCGGGCGCATCGTCGCGCTGGTGGAGGAAGGGGTGGTCGAGCCCGTCTTCGGCGCGCCCGACGCGCCCGAGGACTGGCGATTCGCCGGCGAGGCACTTGCGCGGCTGCGGCGCGCGCTGCGGCTGCAGCGCGATTTCGATCTCGATCCGGCGGCGACCGCGCTGGTTCTCGGGTTGTTCGAGCAGATCGACGCGCTCAAGGCGGCGCTGCGCGAGCGCTGAGCCGCAACGCAGCGGTCCGGGCGCGTCGCGTCACGGCCGCATGCCCCGTCCGATTCCGCATGGCTCGACAACCCCGTCTCTGTGTTCCCGGCCTGCCGCATCTCGCGGAGCTGCGCGCCGCCGTCGGCGCGCAGCCGCTCGCGACGGAAACGCTGCGCTGGCGGGTCCTGGCCTGGCTGGCCGACGCAGCGACGACGGGCGCGGTGCAACTGCATGCCTACTGCCTTCTTCCCGGTTCGATCACGCTGCTGCTGACGCCGCGTACATCTGCCGGGTTGTCGGCGTTGATGCAGCGTCTGGCGCGCCGCGTCAGCCTGGCACAGCCGGCTGGGGGTGCGACCAAGAAGCCGGTCTGGGGCGGGCGGTTCCGCAGCGCGGTGATCCAGCCCGAGACCTGGGGGCTCGCGGCGACGATCTGGGTCGACGGCGCGGCGCTACGCGCCGGGCTCGACGGCGGGGCGCAGCCCTGGCCGTGGAGCAGCCGCGGCCTGCATTGCGGCGTCACGGCGGCTGCGACCGGCGGGACGCCGCCGCTGCAACTGCTCGAGGCGCACTGGCGGCTGGGCAACACGCCATTCGAGCGTGAAGCGGCTTACGCGCGGCAACTGCAGCTCGGCCTCGGCGCCGGAGAGGCCCTCGCGCTCGAACGGGCGTTGCGCAGCGGATCGGCGCTGGGCGACGAGGCGTTTCTCGCCAGGCTCGAGGCCGACAGCGCACGGCGGGTTCGTGCGCCGCCGCGCGGCCGACCTCGCAAGCAGCCTGCGATTTAATCTGTCCCCATTTAAAACATTCGGCTCGTCGGTTCATTGAAAATGGGGACAGATAAAGCAACTTTTTGTTGCACTGCCTGCTGCAATGCAGTAAATTGGCTCGCTCGTCTGTCGACTCGATGCGGAGCCCGCCATGTCCTCCCCCCAGCCTTCCGAAATTTCCGCCCTGGCCCGCGACGGGCTGTACTGCCCGAGCCAGGAGCATGACGCCTGCGGCGTGGGCTTCGTGGCGCACATCAAGGGGGTCAAGTCGCACGACATCGTCCAGAACGGGCTGCTGATCCTGAAGAACCTCGACCATCGCGGCGCGGTCGGGGCGGACAAGCTGATGGGCGACGGCGCCGGGATCCTGATCCAGATTCCCGATGCGTACTACCGTGCCGAGATGGCGGCGCAGGGCGTCGAACTGCCGCCGCCGGGCGAGTACGGCGTCGGCATGATCTTCCTGCCGCGCGAACGCGCCTCGCGGCTCGCGTGCGAACAGGAGATCGAGCGTGCCGTGCGCGCCGAAGGACAGGTGGTGCTCGGCTGGCGCGACGTGCCGGTCGACCGCGACATGCCGATGTCGCCCACGGTGCGCGCCAAGGAACCGGTGATCCGCCAGATCTTCATCGGCCGCGGCCCGGACGTGATGGTGACCGACGCGCTCGAGCGCAAGCTGTTCGTCATCCGCCGCGTCGCCAGCCACGCCATCCAGCGCCTGAACCTGCGCCACGGCAAGGAATATTTCGTGCCGTCGATCTCGGCGCGCACCGTGGTCTACAAGGGGCTGCTGCTGGCTGATCAGGTCGGGCAGTACTACCGCGACCTGCAGGATCCGCGACTGGTGTCGGCGCTGGCGCTGGTGCACCAGCGGTTCTCGACCAACACCTTCCCGGAGTGGCCGCTGGCGCACCCCTACCGCATGGTCGCGCACAACGGCGAGATCAACACCGTCAAGGGCAACTACAACTGGGTGCGCGCCCGCGAGGGTGCGGTCAGCTCGCCGGTGCTCGGCGACGACCTGAAGAAGCTCTGGCCGCTGATCTATCCGGGGCAGAGCGACACGGCGAGCTTCGACAACTGCCTCGAACTGCTGGTGATGGCGGGCTATCCGCTGTCGCACGCGATGATGATGATGATCCCCGAGGCGTGGGAGCAGCACGCGCTGATGGACGAGCGCCGTCGCGCGTTCTACGAGTACCACGCCGCGATGATGGAACCCTGGGACGGCCCGGCGGCGATCGCCTTTACCGACGGCCGGCAGATCGGCGCCACGCTCGACCGCAACGGCCTGCGGCCGGCGCGCTACATCGTCACCGACGACGACCTGGTGGTGATGGCGTCCGAGTCGGGCGTGCTGCCCATCCCGGAAAGCCATATCGTCAAGAAGTGGCGGCTGCAGCCGGGCAAGATGTTCCTGATCGACATGGAGGCCGGACGCATCATCGACGACAAGGAGATCAAGGACCAGCTCGCCGCCGCGCGCCCGTACCGGCAGTGGATCGAGAACCTGCGCATCCGCATCGACGAACTGGAGCACCTCGGCCATCCCGAGCCGTCGCCGCTGCCGCTGCTCGAACGCCAGCAGGCGTTCGGCTATACCCAGGAAGACCTGAAGTTCCTGATGGCGCCGATGGCCGAGAAGGGCGAGGAGGCGGTCGGCTCGATGGGCAACGATGCCGCGCTGGCCGTGCTGTCGAACCGCGCCAAGCCGCTGTACAACTACTTCAAGCAGCTGTTCGCGCAAGTCACCAACCCGCCGATCGACTCGATCCGGGAGAACATGGTGATGTCGCTGGTGTCGTTCGTCGGCCCTCGGCCCAATCTGCTCGACATCAACCAGGTCAACCCGCCGATGCGGCTCGAGGTGAGCCAGCCGGTGCTCGACTACGACGACATGGCGCGGCTGCGCTCGATCGCGCAGCACACCGGCGGCAAGTTCCGCAGCTACGAGATCGACATCTGCTATCCGGTGGCCTGGGGCAAGGAAGGGATCGAAGCGCGCATCGCGTCGATCTGCGCCGAATCGGTCGATGCCATTCGCAGCGGCCACAACATCCTGATCGTCACAGACCGCCACGTCAGCGCCGAGCGCATGGCGATCCCGGCGCTGCTGGCGATGAGCGCGATCCACCAGCACCTGATCTCGCTCGGGCTGCGCACCCAGACCGGCCTGGTGGTCGAGACCGGCAGCGCCCGCGAGACGCACCACTTCGCCGTCCTCGCCGGATACGGCGCAGAAGCGGTCCACCCATACTTGGCGCTCGACACCATCACCGCGCTGGCGGCCGATCTGCCCGCCGACCTGGGCGCCGAAAAGGCGATCAAGAACTACGTCAAGGCGATCGGCAAGGGGCTGCAGAAGGTCATGTCCAAGATGGGCATCTCGACCTACATGAGCTATTGCGGTGCGCAGATCTTCGAGGCGGTCGGCCTGTCGCGTGACCTGGTCGACAAGTACTTCACCGGCACCGCCTCGCAGGTCGGCGGCATCGGCGTGTTCGAAGTCGGCGAAGAGGCGCTGCGGATGCACCGCGACGCCTTCGGCGACAACCCGGTGCTGGCGACCATGCTCGCCGCCGGCGGCGAGTACGCCTGGCGCACCCGCGGCGAGGAGCACCTGTGGACGCCCGACGCGATCGCCAAGCTGCAGCATTCGACGCGGTCGAACAACTACAACACGTACAAGGAATACGCCCAGATCATCAACGACCAGTCGCGGCGCATGCTGACCCTGCGCGGTCTGTTCGAGTTCCGGTTCGACCCGGCCAGGGCGATTCCGGTCGAGGAGGTCGAGCCGGCGTCCGAGATCGTCAAGCGCTTCGCCACCGGCGCGATGTCGCTCGGTTCGATCTCGACCGAGGCGCACGCGACGCTGGCCGTCGCGATGAACCGCATCGGCGGCAAGAGCAACACCGGCGAAGGCGGCGAGGACCCGCTGCGCTACCGCCCGGAGATGCGGACCGGGTCGAGCGGAATCCAGGACGGCGACACGCTGGGCAGCGTCCTCGGTGCCGAGCGGGTGGTCAGCGACGTCCCATTGAAGGCGGGCGACTCGCTGCGCTCGAAGATCAAGCAGGTCGCCTCGGGCCGGTTCGGCGTGACCGCCGAATACCTGGCGTCGGCCGACCAGATCCAGATCAAGATGGCGCAGGGGGCCAAGCCCGGTGAGGGCGGCCAGTTGCCCGGGGGCAAGGTGTCCGAATACATCGGCATGCTGCGCTACTCGGTGCCGGGCGTCGGCCTGATCTCGCCGCCGCCGCACCACGACATCTACTCGATCGAGGATCTGGCGCAGCTGATCCACGACCTGAAGAACGCCAACGACCGTGCCTCGATCAGCGTCAAGCTGGTGTCCGAGACCGGGGTCGGCACGGTGGCCGCCGGGGTGTCCAAGGCCAAGGCCGACCACGTGGTCATCGCCGGCCACGACGGCGGCACCGGCGCATCGCCGCTGTCGTCGATCAAGCACGCCGGCAGCCCGTGGGAGATCGGACTCGCCGAGACGCAGCAGACCCTGGTGCTCAACCGGCTGCGCGGACGCATCCGCGTGCAGGTCGACGGCCAGCTCAAGACCGGGCGCGACGTGGTCATCGGCGCGCTGCTCGGCGCCGACGAATTCGGCTTCGCGACGGCGCCGCTGGTCGTCGAGGGTTGCATCATGATGCGCAAGTGCCA
>JAKAIB010000130.1 GCA_021814605.1 Pseudomonadota bacterium
GCGAACGCCAGCGGCACCCCGGCGAAATTCGCGGCGACCGCGCTGAACGAGGTGACCAGGGTGCGCAGCCCGCGCGGCGCGCCGGGACGCAGCACGAGGTAGGCCAGCAGCCCGCCGCCGCCCAGTCCGACCGCGGCCGAGATCGCCGATACCGCGAGCGAATTGGCGAACGCCTGCAGCGTCTGCGGCTGCGCCAGGTCGGCGACGTAGCGCAGCGTCGGGCCGTGGTCGCCGCTGAACGCCAGCGCGAGCAGGCGCAGCGACGGCAGCGCCAGGAAGGCGCCGACGAACACGATCAGCGGACCGACGAACAGGACGGTCGCCGGCCAGTTGCGCGGCAGCAGACGGCGGCGCCGGACCGGCGCCGCCGCGATGGCCGTCAGACCTTGACCTGTTGCGCCCATTCCGACTTCAGTGCCGCCTGTGCCTTCTCCGTCTGCGCCTTGTCGGCGAACTGCACGTGCTTGTACGGCTCGGCCGGCGGCAGCATCGCCAGCAGCGCCTTCGGCACGACGCCGCGCTGCACCAGGTCGCCGAAGCGGGCCGGGTGGGCGAAGCCTTCGAGGAAGATCAGCTGGCCCGCATCGGAGTACAGGAACTCTTCCCACAGTTGCGCCGCCTTGAGGTTGGGCGCGAACTTGCTGATGGCCTGGCAGTAGTAGCCGCCGTAAGGCGCCGCGTCCGCCGGGACGACGGTATCGATGCGCACCAGCGCCTTGTTCTTCTGCGCCTGGGCCAGGTTGAGGTAGTCCCAGTTGATGGTGATCGGCGTCTGGCCCGACACCAGGCTGGCCGACGTGGCGCTCGACGGGTTGAAGTTGCCGGCCTTGGCGAGCTTGGCGAAGAAGGCGATCCCGGGCGCGATGTCGTCGAGCGACCCGCCGTTGCCCAGCGCTGCGGCGAACACCCCGCCGAACGCGGCGCCGGCACCGAGCGGGCTGCCGTTGAGCGCGACCATCCCCTTGTATTCGGGCTTGAGCAGGTCGGACCAGGTCCGCGGCGGATTCTTCACCACGTTACGGTTGACGCCGAACGAGACGACGCCGAAGTAGTCGCCGGTCCACAGGCCGCCGGCGTCCTTCATGTTGGCGGGAATGCTGTTCCAGGTGGCGACCTTGTAGGGCTGCAGCAGGCCCTGCTCGACCGCGGCGAGCGCGAACGACGGGCCGACGTCGACGACGTCGGGTCCGCGCGACTGGCCCTTGAGCGACGTCACCGCCTGCAGTTCCTGCGCCGAGCTGGCGTCGGGCGACGCGCTGTCGACGCGGATGCCGTAGAGCTTGCCGAATTCGACGATCATCTTGCCGTAGTTGGCCCAGTCGGGCGGCAGCGCGATGACGTTCAGTTGGCCGCCTGCCTTGGCTGCGGCGATCAAGGCCTTGTCGGCCGGGACCGTCGCCGCGGCCGCGATGCCGGAGGTGCCGGGAAGCAGCAGCGAGCCGAGGCCGGCGCCAGCCGCGCCCGCGCCCAGTCTGAGGAAGTCGCGGCGCGACTGAAGGCCCTTGCGCAAAGCGGTCATGCGATGTTCTCCAGAGGTATCGAAGCGAAGACGGCAGCCTAGGCAGGCGCCGTGAAGCCTTCGTGACAGGGCGCTGCGGCGCACACGGGCGTGTCACGGTGGCGTCACAGCGCCGTCATGCGGGCTGCCTAGAGTCGCGGCCATGTTTGCCATTCGTCTAGACAATGTCAGCAAGCGGTATCCGGGGCACGTTGCGACCGACGGTGTCAGCCTCGATGTCGCGGCCGGTACGTTCGTCGTCGTGCTCGGACCGTCGGGCTGCGGCAAGACGACGCTGCTGCGGCTGATTGCCGGGTTCGAACGCGCCGACGCCGGGCGGATCGCGCTGCATGGCGACGACGTCACCGACCGGCCGCCCGGCGCGCGCGAGATCGGGATGGTGTTCCAGAGCTACGCGCTGTTCCCGCATCTGGACGTCGCCGACAACCTGACCTTCGGGCTGCAGTTGCGCCGCGTGCCGCGCGTCGAGCGCGCACGCCGGCTGGCGCAGACCAGCCGCCTGCTCGGCCTCGACCAGCTGCTCGCCCGCCGGCCGGCGCAACTCTCGGGCGGGCAGCAGCAGCGCGTGGCGCTGGGCCGCGCCATCATCGGCGGACGACGCATCATCCTGATGGACGAGCCGCTGTCCAACCTCGACGCCCGGCTGCGGCAGGACATGCGCCGCGAGATCAAGGCGCTTGCATCCGACCTCGGCATCACCGTGCTCTACGTCACCCACGACCAGGCCGAGGCGCTGGCGATGGGCGACGTGGTCGTGGTGATGCATCAGGGGCGGATCGAGCAGGTCGCGCCGCCGGCGATGCTGTACGAGCAGCCGGCGAGCGCGTTCGTCGCGCGCTTCATCGGGACGCCGCCGATGAACCTGATCGAGCTTGCCACGACTGCGGGCGGCCTGTGCGTCGCCGGCACCGGCCAGCGGCTCGACCTGCCGGGCGCCGCGCCCGGTCGGCTGCTCGGGCTGCGTCCCGAACGGCTGCGTCCGGTCGATCAAGGGCCCGGCCTCCAGGTCGAGGTCGAGTCGGTCGAGTACCAGGGCGCCGACAGCGTGATCGCCTGCCGCCTCGGCGGGCAGGCGATCGCCGCGCGCGTTCCCGGGCGCTGGACGGCCCGTGCCGGCGAGCCGCTGCGGCTGGGCTGGAGCGACGACGCGCCGTGCTGGTTCGACGCCGCAACCGGGCGGCGCATCGCCTCGCCGCATCGCTCGCAATCCCCCGAACTCTCATCCCAACCACCAGAGGAACAACCATGCAACGTCGCGATTTCCTGAAAGCCTCGACGCTTCCGCTGCTCGGCGCCGCGCTGCCGGCGGCACGCGCCGCCGGCGTCGTCGAACTGCCGATGTACTACCCCGTGGCGGTCGGCGGGCCGATCGCGAAGATCCTGGACGGCTATGCCGCCGCGTTCCACCAGGCCAACCCGGACGTGGTCGTGCGGCCGGTCTACACCGGCACCTATCAGGACACCATCGCCAAGACGCTGACCGCGCTGCGCAGCGGCGGTGCGGAGGCGCCGAAGATGGCCGTGGCCCTGGCGGTGGACATCTTCACCCTGTTCGACCAGGGTGTGCTGGTCGCGGCCGAGGATCTGGCGCACGGCGACAGCGGATGGATCCAGGAGTTCTACCCGGCATTCCTCGCCAATTCGCGGCTGGCCGGCAAGACCTGGAGCATTCCGTTCCAGCGTTCGACGCCGGTGCTGTTCTGGAACAAGGCGGCGTTCAAGGCGGCCGGGCTGCACCCCGACAAGGCACCGGCCGACTGGGACGAGATGCGCGACTTCGCGCGCCGCCTCACCCGGCTGCACAACCCGAAGAGCCCGACCGACTGGGGGCTGCAGATTCCGACCTCGGGGTTCCCGTACTGGCTGTTCCAGGGGCTGGCGATCGAGAACGGCCAGCCGCGCCTCGCCTCGCCGGATGGGACCGCCACCTATTTCGACGCACCGCAGACCGTCGCCGCGCTGGACTACCTGGTCGACCTGTCGCGCAAGGACAAGGTGATGCCGCCGGGGATCATCAACTGGGGAACGACGCCGCAGGACTTCTTTGAGCGGCGCTGCGCGATGATGTGGACCACCACCGGCAACCTGACCAACGTCAAGGCGAACGCCAGGTTCGACTTCGGCGTCGCGATGCTGCCCGCGCGCAAGCGCCGCGGCGCGCCGACCGGCGGCGGCAACCTCTACATCTTCAGCAACACGACGCCGCAGGAGCGCGCCGCCGCGCTGCGCTTCGTGCGCTGGGTCACGTCGCCGGACATGGCCGCCGACTGGGGAATGCAGACCGGATACGTGGCGACCAGCCCCGCGGCGTGGGAGACCGATCGCCTCAAGCACTACGTCGCCGGCTTCCCGCAGGCGGCCGTCGCGCGCGACCAGCTGCGCTATGCGGAGCCTGAACTGTCGACCCACGACAACCAGCGCGTGACCCAGGTGTTCAACGACGCGCTCGAGGCGGCAATCACCGGCCAGAAGGCATCGGCCGAGGCGCTGCATGGTGCACAGGCGACCGCGACCGGGATTCTCCGCCGCTATCGCCGCAGCTGAATCGACCGCGTCACCGCTGCCGGCGCACCGCCGCCGGCGGTGGCGCGGCGGCCCGCATCGTCCCTGCATGGCGTCCATCCGTTCCGCATCCCTTCCGGCCGCGCTGCGCGACCACGTCGTCGCCTGGGCGCTGCTGGCGCCGGCGCTGCTGCTGCTCGGCGCCTTCACGCTGTACCCGGCGCTGGCCACGCTGCTGCAGAGCGTGATGTCGACGCCGACCGCGGGACAGCCGGCGCATTTCGTCGGCGCGACGCAGTTCGCAGCGATGCTGGCCGACCCGGTGTTCCGCCGCGTGCTGCGCAACAACCTGCTCTACGCCGCCGGTTCGATTCCGGCCGCGGTCGTGCTGGCGCTGGCGATGGCGCTGCTGGTCAACGTGCGCTTCCCGGGACGCGCGCTGGCACGCATGGCGTTCTTCACCCCGACGGTGCTGCCGCTGGTCGCGGCGGCCAACATCTGGCTGTTCTTCTACACCCCGGGCTACGGACTGTTCGATCGCGGACTGCACCTGTTCGGGCTGACCGGCCGCAACTGGCTCGGCGACCCGACCACGGCGCTGTGGGCAGTCACCCTGGTGGCGGTCTGGAAGCAGGCCGGGTTCTTCATGATCTTCTACCTGGCGGCACTGCAGAACATCCCGCCGCATCTGGTCGAGGCGGCGCGCATCGAGGGTGCCTCGGCGTGGCAGACCTTCCGCCGCGTGGTGCTTCCGCTGCTCGGGCCGACGACGCTGTTCGTCCTCGTCAACGCGGTGATCGGCGCGTTCAGCCTGGTCGATTCGCTGTTCGTGCTGACCCAGGGCGGACCTGACAACGCCAGCAACCTGCTGCTGTACTACATCTACCAGAATGCCTTCCAGTACTGGGATACCGGCTATGCCGCGGCGCTGACCGTGGTGCTCGTGGCCATCCTGGCGCTGGCGTCGCTGCTGCAGTTCGTCGTCCTCGGGCGGCGAACCCACTACCGATGAAGCGCGACCGGCTCGTGGCCGCGGGCGCGTGGCTGCTCGGGGCCATCTGGGTGGCGCCGCTGGCCTTCGCGCTCTGGGCGGCGCTGCATCTTCCGGTCGACGCCATCCACCTGCGGCTCGCGGCGCCGCTGACCATCGACAACTTCGTGCGTGCCTGGAATGCGGCGCCGTTCGCCCGCTACTTCCTCAACACCTTCGTCGTGGTGAGCATGATCCTCGCGGCGCAGCTGGTGGTCTGCGCGCTCGCGGCCTACGCGTTCGCGCGCTACCGCTTCGTCGGCCGCAGCGTGCTGTTCGCGCTGGTGATGGTGCAGTTGCTGGTGATGCCCAACATGCTGGTCGTCGAGAACTACGCGACGATGGCCCGGCTCGGTCTGGTCAACCAGCTGCTGGCGATCGGCCTGCCGTACTTCGCGTCCGCCTTCGGCATCTTCCTGCTGCGGCAGACCTTCCTGGGGGTGCCGCGCGAGCTCGACGATGCCGCCACGCTCGAGGGCGCCGGCGCGCTCGGCGTGCTCCGGCATGTCTACCTGCCGCTGGCGCGCCCGGTGCTCGTCGCCTATGCGCTGGTGTCGGTGAGCTACCACTGGAACGACTTCCTCTGGCCGCTGATCGTCACCAACTCGCCGCGCAGCCGGGTGCTCACCGTCGGGCTGCAGGTGTTCTCGACGTCCGACCAGGGCGTCGACTGGGCGCTGATCAGCGCCGCTGCGCTGATGACCTCGGCGCCGCTGCTGGTCGCCTTCCTGCTGTTCCAGCGCCAGTTCGTCCAGAGCTTCATGCGCGCCGGCATCCGCTGATGCGCATGCAGCGCATTGTGAAGGCCGTGTGAATCGGCCTGCGCTGTCGCTTGTATGCAAATGTGATCGATGTCGCGGCGTTGTCACTGCCGGATCACATCGCCTCCCTAGATTTCGGTCCAGCCTCTCCAGGGCGATTGTTGGCGACTCCGATGCGCCGGCAATTTTCTGCGGGGTGGGGCGGTGGCCCCACCCCGATCTTTTCCACAGGAGATCGATATGAAAAAAGGCATCTTGGCCGCGGCAATTCTCGGCCTGTTTTCCGGAGCGGCCTTTGCCGCCGACAGCGCCACCTTGTACGGCATCATGGATGTCGGCGTTGCGCATTACGACAACGGCGCGCAGACCGTCACCAACCTGTCGCAAGGCGGGGTGAGCAACTCGCGGATCGGCCTGAAGGGGACCGAATCCCTCGGTGGTGGCCTCAGCGCCATCTTCCAACTGGAAAGCGGTCTCTGCGCGCAGGGCGGACCGCTGACCAGCGGCGGCTTCTGCTCGGGCGGCGGCTTCTTCGGCCGCCAGAGCTGGGTCGGGCTGCAGGGCGATTTCGGCACGGTGCGGATGGGCCGGTACTACACCTACTCCGACCTCGACCTGTTCGACTTCGATCCGTTCACGGACAACACCGTCGGTGGCAATGGCAACCTGATGGAGAAGTACTTTCCGGTGCGCTACAGCCAGTCCGTCACGTACGACTCGCCGTCGATGGGCGGATTCGACTTCGGCGGCCAGTTCGGCTTCGGTGACGGCCAGGCCGCGGGCAGCGCCAAGACGGTCGGCTCGTATGGCCTGCGCGCGCGCTACATCGGCGGACCGGTGCGTGTCAGCCTGCAGTACATGAACGTGAAGAACTCCGCCGGCGACGCGACGATCAAGGACGCGCGGATTTCCGGTGCGTATGACTTCGGCGTCGTCCAGATCATGGGCCTGTACGGCCAGAACAGCCCCGACAGCGTCGTCGCGACCGCGGCGAATCCGAAGTTCAAGTACTTCGAGATCGGTGCGGTGGTTCCGGTCGGTGCGGGCAGCTTCCGCGCGGCCTATACCCGTCTGAAGGACGACACCACGGCGAGCGCCAACGCGAGCCAGTATGCGGTGGGCTATTGGTACAACCTGTCCAAGCGCACGATGCTGTACGCCAACTATGCCCGGATCAGCAACGGCGCCAACGCGCTCTATACCGTGGGCATCGGCAACGACGCGCCCAAGGGACCGAACGGCTCGACCAGCTCGGGCCTGATGCTGGGGATCAAGCACAACTTCTGATCCCGGCCGTCTTCATTGCATCGCAGACATCCCGGCGGCGGTTGCCGCCGGGATCTTCCCTTTGGAGCGCAAATGAGCAAACGTCAAATCCTCGCCGGCCTCGGAGCCGCGATCGCGCTGTGCTTCACCGCGGGCAGCGCGCAGGCGCAGGGCCGGATCCAGATCCAGTTCTGGAACGCCATGGGCGGCGAACTCGGCAAGTCGGTGCAGCATCTGGTCGACCAGTTCAACGCGTCGCAGACGCAGTACGAAGTGGTCTCGGTCAACAAGGGCAGCTATCCCGACACCATGATGGCGGCGATCGCCGCCTTCCGCGCCAAGAACCCGCCCGACATCGTCCAGGTGTTCGACGTCGGCACCGCGACGATGATGGCCGCCAAGGGCGCCTACGTCCCGGTCAACGAACTGATGTCGCGGCAGAAGATCGCGTTCTCGACGGCCGACTTCATCCCGGCCGCGGCGAGCTACTACGCCAACGCGCAGGGCCGACTGGTGTCGATGCCGTTCAACTCGTCGACGCCGGTGCTCTACTACAACAAGGATCTGCTGGCCAAGGCCGGCGTGCAGCCGCCCCGGACCTGGCAGGAGATGGACGCGGTCGGTCGCAAGCTGATGGCCAGCGGCGTCAAGTGCGGCTTCACCACCGGCTGGCCCGACTGGGTGCAGTTCGAGCAGTACTCGCTGTGGAACGGCATTGCCTACGCCACCCAGGACAACGGCTACAAGTCCGACCGGAACGTCAAGCTGCTGGTCGACACCAAGCCGTTCGTCGATCACGTCGCCGATCTGGTGCGCTGGTCGAAAGCGGGCATCTTCAAGTATGCCGGCGCGGGGAGCACCAACGCGACGCCGCTGTTCAACAGCGGCGAATGCGCGATGTACATGGACAGCTCCGGGTCGTATTCGTCGGTCCTGGCCGGTGCCCGGTTTCCCTTCGGCATGGCGCCCATGCCGTATGACGCCAGCCTGAAGACCGCGCCGCAGAACAGCGTCGTCGGCGGCGCGTCGCTGTGGGTGATGAAGGGCGTTCCGGCGGACCACTATCCGGGCGTCGCGCGCTTCCTCGCCTTCCTCGGATCGGCCAAGTCGCAGGCCTACTGGGCCAAGGCGACCGGCTACGTCCCGGTGAGCAAGGCGGGCTACGCCCTGCTCAAGGCCGAAGGGTTCTACGCCCAGCAGCCGGGCGCGCAGGTGGCGATCGACGAACTTACCCACAAGCCGCCCAAGCCGTTCACCATGGGCATCCGCCTGGGCTACATGCCGCAGATCCGCGATACCATCCGCGCCGAGCTGGAGGACGCGCTCAACGGCAAGAAGACGCCGCAGCAGGCCATGGACGCGGTGGCGTCCAAGGGCGACAAGCTGCTGGCGCAGTTCGCGGGAGCGAACGCCAATTGAAGCCGGAGTCCGCCCGGCTGCCGGGGCTTGCCGCGGGCGCGGCTGGCCGCGTGCGGCGCCGGGCGCGGGATCGCATCTTGCGCGATCCCGCGCCGTTTCCGCATCGCCTGCTGCCGCTGCTGCTGCTCGCGCCGCAGCTCGCCATCACGGTGCTGTTCTTCGTCTGGCCGGCGGCACAGGCGGTCCGCGGCGCGTTCTACCAGTCTGATCCCTTCGGCTTGAGCCAGCACTTCGCCGGCTGGGCCAATTTCGCTGCCCTGTTCCAGGACGGCGACTATCTCCGCGCCTTCCGGGTCACCGCCGTCTATGCGTTGAGCGCGACCGCCGGTGCGAT
>JAKAIB010000131.1 GCA_021814605.1 Pseudomonadota bacterium
CAACCGAAAACTGCCTTCCCGGGCCGACTTTGACACATATCGGGAAGAAATAGCAAGCCATGAATATGCAGCGCACCTGCGCCGTCTTCGGGAGCACTGGCGTCAGGTGACCGCACGGCGCTCCCGACGCCGCGGAGGTGCGCCGCGCCAGTCACCCTCGCGTCGACCATCGAACCTACACTGGGATCGGGCCACGATTCCGGCATGCCTGGCGTGGCGCAGGTCGGTTCGTCGCCGTGCCGGATGCCGCGAGCCCGCGGGGATTCCTTCGACAACGCCATGCTTCGCTCTCTCCGATCGGTGAATTTCGCCTTGCTGCTGGTTGCCGCGTGCAGCCTGGCGACCGGCCTCGTGCTGGACGGCCTCGGGCACGGCGCTCCCGCGCGAGTCGTCTGGGCCGCCGGTGCGCTGCCGGTGACCATCGCGCTGGGGATCTCGGTCGTCCGCACCCTGTTGCGGCGCAGCGCGGGAATCGATGTCCTGGCGCTCCTGGCCATCGCGTTCGCGCTGGTGCTCGGCGAACAGCTCACCGCCGCCGTCATCGCGCTGATGCTCGCCAGCGGCCGGGCGCTCGAAGACTACGCGGCCGCGCGCGCGCAACGGGAAATGACCGCGCTGCTGCGTCACGCCCCGCGCGTCGCGATCCGCTTCGAAGGCGCGGAATGGCGCCCCGTCGGCCTGGACTCGGTGCGCCGCGGCGACCGCCTGCTGGTGCGCCACGGCGAAGTCGTTCCGGTCGACGCCGCGCTGCTCGGCGCCGCGGACCTGGACGAATCGGCGCTCACGGGGGAATCGGTCGTGCGCAAGCGCAAGGCGGGCGAGACGGTGCTGAGCGGGGTGCTGAACGTCGGCCCGGCGTTCGAGATGATCGCGGCCGAGACCGCCGAGAACAGCACGTTCTCCGGCATCGTGCGGATGGTGCAGGCGGCGCAGGCCGAGCGGAGTCCGACGGCGCGCATGGCCGACCGCTATGCCGTCTGGTTCATCCTGCTCACCCTGGTCGTCGCCGGCACCGGCTGGCTGGTCGCCGGCGACGCCGCGCGTGCGCTTGCCGTCCTCGTGGTCGCGACGCCATGCCCGCTGATCCTGGCCGTGCCGGTCGCCATCGTCTCCGGCATGTCGAGCTGCGCGCGCCGCGGCATCCTGGTCAAGGGCGGCGGCGCCCTGGAGCGGCTGGCGCAGGCCGACGTCCTGTTCTTCGACAAGACCGGGACGCTCACCGGCGGCCAGCCGCGCATCGTCTCCATCGTGCCGAGCCCGGATGACTCGGCGGAGCAGGTGCTGCGCATGGCGGCCGCCCTGGCGCAGGCGTCGAACCACGTGGTCGCCGAGGCGGTGGTGGTCGCGGCGCGCGAGCGCGAGATCGCCCTTCCAGTGCCGGCCGACGTCGAAGAAAGCCCCGGTGCCGGCGTGGCCGGCACGGTCGACGGTCACGTCGTGCGCATCGGCGGATTCGACTACGTCGCGCAGGGCACCTCGGCGTCCGGCTGGGCGCAGCCGGTGCTGAAGCGGATGGCGTTCGAGGGCGCCGCGGGCGTCTTCGTCGGGATCGATGGCGCGATGGCCGGCGTGATCCAGTTGCTCGACGGCATCCGCACCGAGACACCGCGGGCGCTGCGGCTGCTGCGGCGCGAAGGGTTCCGCAGGCTGGTCATGCTGACGGGAGATCGCCGCGACATCGCGGAGACCGTCGGGTCCATCCTGGGCGGCCTGGAGGTCCTGGCGGAACAGACGCCGGCGGCCAAGCTCTCGGCGATCGAAGGCGCCCGCCGGGGCGGAACCGTGGTCATGGTCGGCGACGGCGTCAACGACGCGCCGGCACTCGCCGCGGCCGACATCGGCGTCGCCATGGGCGCCCGCGGCGCCGCGGCGTCGGCCGAGGCCGCCGACGTCGTGCTGCTCGTCGACCGCCTCGACAAGCTGGTCGACGCGATCCGCATCGCCCGCCGCTCGCGCCGCATCGCGGTGCAGAGCATGACGATCGGCATGAGCCTGTCGATGATCGCGATGGCCGTCGCGGCGATCGGCCTGCTTCCGCCGCTGAGCGGCGCCATCCTCCAGGAGGTCATCGACGTCGCGGTGATCCTGAACGCGCTGCGCGCGCTCCGGACCGGGCCGCTGGCCACGCTCGGCCGGCTGTCACCCGCCGACGCGCAGCGCCTGCGCAGCGAACACACCGATCTCGGCGACATTCCCGATCGCCTGCGCGCGCTCGCCGACGGCCTGCCGACCCTCGAGCGCGGTGAGGCCCTGGTCGCGATGCGCGATCTCGACCAGGCGCTGACGACCCGGTTGCTGCCCCACGAACAGCGCGACGACGCCGACGTCTACCCGCAGATCGGCGAACTCATCGGTGGCGAGGATCCGATGGCCGCCATGAGCAGCACCCATCGCGAGATCTTCCGGCTGATCCGCCTGGTCGACCGCACCGTCGCCGACCTGCCGCCGGAGGGGCCGGACGCGACGGCCATTGCCGAACTGCAGCGTCTGCTCTACGGACTCGACGCCATCCTGCGGCTGCACATCGCGCAGGAGGACGAACTGTTCCATGCGCTCGGCACCGCCACCGAGGCCCGCGCCGTGATGGCGTGAACCGCCCGCGCCGGCGGAGCGGCGCGACCTTCCCCGGCTACTTCGGACTTTCGGCAACTGTCAGCATAGCGATGAAGATGCGACTATGGGGCAAATTGTTCGCCGAAAATAGCGCTAACTGTGCGACGAATTAGCGGTAACGGTGCGACTGGCTTCAAAGGC
Organism: Pseudomonadota bacterium; assembly: GCA_021814605.1. Lineage (GTDB taxonomy): Bacteria > Pseudomonadota > Gammaproteobacteria > Burkholderiales > Burkholderiaceae_C > Thiomonas. The sequence goes on from JAKAIB010000131.1 coordinate 2,755, forward strand.
AGTGCAGCGACTCATGTCCCGTCAGCGCCTGCGCGTCAGCTTGCAGATCGCTGCTGACCGTCGCCCTCGTTCTGGTCGACTTTCTCCAGGCCCACGGCCGGCATCGACTCCCACCCGGGCACCATGGGTAACCCTGGGCCCATATGCCCAGTCTGGTTTGCACGTGCAATCCGACCGCTCAATCGACGCTGGTAGTGGTGACCGAACCATCAAACAATGGCCTCGAACGCTTCGTCGAGGATGCGACTCGATGCGCCCCCGGAAGTTGACTTCGATCATAAGGAGATGCAATCCGCACAGCCTGGAAAGTCGTCGCCGCACCCCGGCTGGGCGGTCTAAATGCCGCATTGTTTCCTATTGACGGTGGAAGTGGATAGACTTTTGCGAACACTGCTCCGACTTCGACCCAGCGATGCCCGTCCGCCCGATCCGAAAGAGTCACATCTCGGTCACCGGGAGGCACGCCTCAGTCAAGAGCGTCGGGCACGCGGATTTCGAGTCGCTGCTCGAGGCGGATCACCTCATTCTTCTGGACTTCGACCGCGCCGTGCGGCTGTACGAGGTGCAGCCCGTCCGGATCCCGGTTCCGGCCAAGAACACCAGCTACGTTCCCGACACGCTCGCCCATTTCCACCCCGAGGCGCACTTCGCCGCCAGGCGAAGCGAGCTCATCGAAGTCAAGCCATCGGCGCTGCTCAAGAAGCACCGCGCCGACTACGCGCCGAAGTTCGAGGCCGCCCGCGCGTACGCCGATGAACGCGGATGGATTTTCGTCGTGAAGACGGAGCGCGACATTCGCACGCCGCGACTCGCGAATCTGAAGTTTCTGCGGCGGTACCGGTCGCTGGAGGTGGCGGACGGCGATGTGGAGCGCCTCACCGATCGACTGGCCGACGCTGGCGGTCGCTGCTCGGAAACGCAATTGCTCGGTGCCGACCTCGTCGGCGAGGAGGAGCGCATGCGATTGCTCCCCGCGCTTTGGCACATGGTCGTCAGCGGGTGCCTTGTCGTGGACCTCGACAAGCCAATCTCCAGCGACACCGTGATTGCCCTCCCGACGACGGAGTGATGACCAGCGGCGCCAGCGAAGAAATGGGCAAGAGTCTGCCCACGCTAACGTTGCGCCCGGGAAGCCGCATCGTCCAGGGCGACCGGGAGTACACGATCGTGCGACTGGTCGACCTGCGCCACGTCATCGCGCTCGACCCCGCGTCCGGCGAAAAGGTGATCCTCGACGTCGTCGGTCTCAACCCGCCGCGCCGACCACAAGCCGATGGCGCCGCGACGCGTGCTGACATCGATCTTGACTCGGTGTCGCAGGAGGACTGGGATGTCGCGGAGAGCCGGCTTCGCGCCATCGAGCCCATCCTTCGCGGGGACGCGCGGCGCGATCGGCAGAGCGTGGCGCAGATCGCCAAGACGGCCGGCGTCGACACCGCGACCATTTACAGATGGCTCGAGAAGTACCGGTACAACGAGACCTTGTCGTCGCTGCTGCCGGGGCGGCCGGGCAATAAGAAGGGCCACAGTCGGCTGCGCCACGAGGTCGAGTTGATCGCGACGCAGTTCATCGAGACCAAGTTCCTCTCTCTGCAAAAGCCGTCCATCGCCTACGCCGCCGCCGAGATCCGTCGCCTTTGCTTCAACGCCGGAATCGAGCCGCTACCGGCGGTATCGACCATCTACCGGCTGGTCGGCAAGATCAGCGACGCCGTGAAGCTTGCCCGCCGCGAAGGTGCGAAGGCGGCGCGCGAGCGGTTCGCCGTACACCAGGGCTCGATACCCAGCGCTGACTGGCCGCTAGCGATGGTGCAGATGGATCACACGCTGCTTCCGGTGATGATCGTCGATGACGAGCACCGCCTGCCCGTCGCGAGGCCCTGGATCACCCTGGCGATCGATGTCAACAGCCGGGTTGTCGTCGGCATGTACATCGCGCTCGAGGAGCCTTCGGCCCTTGCGGCTGGCATGTGTGTCTCACACGCGATCCTGCCGAAGGAGGCCTGGCTCGAGCGGATGGGCCTGCGCGACATCGAGTGGCCGTTCTACGGCGTCATGGACGTTCTCCACATGGACAACGCCCGTGAGTTCAGGGGCAACATGCTGCGACTGGCGGCCAAGGAATACGACATCGATCTTCAGCTACGGCGCGTCAAGCACCCGCATTACGGCGCCCACATCGAGCGCCTGATGGGTACGGTGTCCGAAGGGCTGAAGGTGGTCCCCGGGGCAACCTTCGCCAATCCGGGGCAAAAGGGGATTTACGACGCCGAGGGCAACGCGATCATGACCCTCGACGAACTGGAGCGCTGGCTGATCCTTTTCTTCGCCCGCTACCACATCGACGTGCACAGCGAACTCGGCACGACGCCGCTGGCGAAGTGGCGCGAAGGGATCCTCGGTACACGCGGCAAGCCCGGTCGCGGCCTGCCGCCGCGGCGGACCGACGTCGAGAAAGTGCGCGTCGACTTCATGCCCTTCGAGGTGCGCACGGTTCAGGACTACGGCGTGGTCCTCCACGAGGTGCACTACTTCCACGACGTACTGCGCCCCTGGGTCAATTCGATGGACCCGGACCACCTCGGCGCGAAGCGCGAGTTCCGGTTCCGCTACGACCCTCGCGACATCAGCCAACTCTACTTTTTCGAGCCCGAGGTCAAGCGCTACTTCGCGATCCCCTACCGGGACAGTAGCCTGCCTCCCGTGAGCATCTGGGAGCTGCGCGAGGCGCGACTGCGTGCGAGACGCGAAGGCATACCCACCCGCAACGAGCGCGAGATCTTTGCGATCATCAATCGCCAGCGGGAAATCGAGGAAGCGGCGGCGGAGAAAACCAAGTCCGCCAGGCGTGCCCGGCAGAAGGTCAAGCAGCACGCCAAGGCGCGCAAGGTCCGGAAGGCGGATCTCCCGACCGTCTCCAACCCGGCGCCGACCTCGGTTCCGGAGGTCTTGCGCGGCTACGACCCCGGCGATGTGGAGGCGATCGATGACGACGAGTGACACCGAGTCATACGCTCACTTGGGCGCGAAGGCGCGCGAAGCCCTGGCGCTGCCGGACGCGGCGCGCATCCAGACGATCCGGGCCGGAACCTGGATCGCCCTGGATCACGTCAAGGAGGTGCTCGGACGGCTGGAGGAGCTTCGAACCTACCCCAGGGTCACGCGCATGCCATGCCTGCTTCTGGTCGGGCCGCCGTTCAGCGGCAAGACCTCGCTGCTGGAGCATTTCCGCGACAAACACCCGGCCGACCTCGATCCGCTCGCGGAGACGACGACCTGCGAGGTCTTGATGATCGAGGCGCCGCCCAAGCCGGATCTTTCCGACTTCTACAGCCGCATTCTGGATGCGCTGATGGCACCGTACAAGCCGACCGCGCCGGTGCATGAAAAGCACTCGCAGGTGAAGCGGCTGTTCGCGCAGGTCGGGGTCAAGGTGCTAATCGTCGACGAGATTCACCACCTGATCGCCGGAAGCCAGAACCGGCAACGGGAATTCCGCAACGCCCTCAAGAGCCTGGGCAACGAGACCAAGGTCAGCATCGTCGCCGCCGGCATCGAGGAGGCCTACACGGCGTTCAACGCCGACGCGCAGATGTCCAGCCGCTTCCACCCCTACGAGCTGCCGCGCTGGAACCTCGGCAAAGGCCTGGGCACGCTGCTCAAGACCCTCGAGCGCCGCACACCGCTGAAGAACGCCTCGGATCTGCACATGCCCAGCCTGATGTCGGCGATCCACGCGCGCGCCGAGTCGAACCTCGGTGACATCTGCGACCTGGTCAAGGAGGCCGCGGTCAAGGCCATCCGGACCGGCGACGAGAAGATCTCGCAGCCCCTGCTCGACAAGCTTGACTGGGTGCCGCCGACCAAGCGCAAGACGTTCCGGCGCGACGCATGACCGAGATGGCGGGCGGCTTTCGGGGCATCACCGCACCGCTTTGGCCGATCCGCTACAAGCCGCTTCCCGACGAGCTGCTTTCGAGTTGGCTGGTGCGCCTGGCGCATGGCCACGGTCTGAAGGTTCAAACCTTCTGCAACTTGATCTTCGGCAATCGGCACCAGGTATGGAACCGCGACGTCGACCGACTCGCGCCACCGTGGCTGGTCGACACGCTCGCGCGGTACACGGGCACGCCGCTCAATGTCGCGTACGGCACGACCCTCAAGGTGTTCGATGGCGTCCTCTTCCGAAATCCGCGCCCGTCCGGCCATCTGAACTGGGTGCAATCGCTGAAGATCTATCACCGCGTGCGCGAGGGTTACGGCCAACAGTATTGCCCGACCTGCCTGGCGTCGGATGAAGTCCCGTACTTTCGGAAAATGTGGCGGTTGAGCCTCAGCACCGTGTGCCTTCGACACCGCTGCATGCTGCAGGACCGCTGCCACGCATGCGGTGAAGCGGTGTCGTTCTTCCGGATTGATTTCGGCACCGCGGCCGAGCATTCGGTCAGCGACACGATCAGCGTTGCGCGTTGCCATGGCTGCAAGACTGACCTGGGCGCCGCCCCGACCATCGCGCCGCTTGTTGTCGAAACTGACGCCTATGATCGACTCATCGGCTGGAACGCGTGCGTTCAAGAGCAAGCGAACGATCAGCCCGACCCTGCCATCTCGGATGAACTCGATGTTCTACGGCATCTTTGCGCCCTGATGCTTTCGAAGAAGGCATCGGTCAAGCTACGAGCCCACTTGCTGGACGCGTTTGGCCTGGACGATCCCGTCGGCCCTTCCGTGCAGCGAATTCCAATGGAGTCCTTGCCGACAGGTATTCGCCACACGCTCCTGCAATTCGGTGCGTGGCTCCTCAACGACCTCGCCGTGCGGCTCAGCGCCGCGGTCAAATCGGGAAATCTCCGCTATAGCCACCTGCTGCGCGACTTTGACGAAGCGCCGGCCTGGTATCGCCACAGCGTCGCGACCGCCGTGCCCCACCGGAAGATGCCGGCGCAGACATAAGCTGAAGAGGAGGCGTGCTTCTCGCCAGCTGGCTCTAGCCACGCCCCATCGTCAACTCTAACGGTGGCCGGTTCTCAATCTGCATCTGGATCGCCTGGATTCCCGTCTACGCTCCGGGACTCGAGCAGATCCCCTCGGCATGATCGCTCGGCGGCAGCACCTCGGCCGAAGCGCGCGTTGGTCGTTCCCTCACCGAGGTCCGCAATCCTGCCTGCAACTGTCGTTGAGATCAACGGCAACTTGGGCGGCAGCTTCAGCGCCGGCGAGTTGGTGCTCTCGACCCCTTGGAGACGCTCGGCTTCGTGACTAGCCGGGGACTGGTACGGCAAGGTCCATCATATGGATGATGAATAAGCGACCGCCAAGCGCCTATACCGAGCGGAGCGGATGTGATGTAATGGCACAGAGGAGATGACGTCCTCCTGAACCAACCGCCTCCCGGCTGATGACGTCTGCCCAAGTGCTCTGCATGCGATGCAGGGTCATTCGAGCAGCACGTTCACGCACGGGAGACGCGATTGACGCCCAATGAAGAAATGTGCTCGTCTTGCAGGATTGCTGAGCGATCTTGTTCAACAGATGAGCATTTGCGTTTTCATGTCCCACCTCGGTCGCCGGGAAATTCGCTGATCGCCTCGATTCTGTCGTTCGCTGGCGGGCTCCGCATCAGTGCGGACGTGTGGCGCGATCTGATTTCGCCGGCCGATTCGGCGTCTCGAACGCCGCTGCGCAAAGATCAGATCGTCAGTTTCATCATCGCTCGGCGCCGCCCTGCAGAAGGCGCGTGTCGATATCTTCCCGCCCCGGACTCTCGGGAATGTGGGCGACTTGGGCCGTCTGTCTGGAGGTGCGTGCGAGCGAGTTTCGGTACAGCAGCACGGTCCCTGGTTGCGGCTTCTGGCTTCCTTGTCATCCACCATGTTTGAAGACACTTTGGACAAGGCGATCTCCCGCAGGCTGGCCGGCTTGCCACTGCCGGCGGCCGTGGTGCTGCCTGGCGGACAGCGGGTCGGTGCCGCCAATGCGCAGGTCGAAATGCGGTTGCGCGACATGCGCGCCGTCTGGCATATCGCCCGCGGGCAGATCGGCCGGGTGGCCGAGGACTACGTCGA
>JAKAIB010000132.1 GCA_021814605.1 Pseudomonadota bacterium
CCGGCACCTTCTCCCTGGCGCTGCCGCGAGGGCTCGATCCGGTAGAAGCGCTCGAACAGGTGCGGCAGGTGCGCAGGCGCAATGTCCGGGCCCGGGTTGCTCACGTCGACGCGGACGGACTCGCCGTCGAGGCGCAGACGAAACTCGACGGCCTGGCCCCGCGGCGTGTAGCGCAGCGCGTTGGATAGCAGGTTGCTCAGCGCCCGCCGCAGCATGGCCCGGTCGCCCTGCACGGGCGGTGCCGATCCGGCGAGCTGCAGGCCGATGCCACGCTCCTCGGCGAGTGCCTCGAAGAAGTCGAACAGCGCCTGCGCCTCGGCCGCCAGATCGATCGTCTCCAGCCGCAACTGCGCGCGACCGCGGTCGGTCTGCGCCAGGAACAGCATGTCGCCGATCATCGTGCTCAGGCGCTCGAACTCTTCCAGGTTGGAATACAGCACCTCGCGGTAGGCGGCCGCCTCGCGCGGCTGCGAAAGCGCCACCTGCGTCTGCGTGGTCAGGTTGGTGATCGGCGTGCGCAGTTCGTGCGCAATGTCGGCGGACACTCCGCGCAACTGCTCGAAGCTGGCCTCGATGCGGTCGAGCATGGCATTGAATGCCTCGACCAGTTCCTGCAGCTCGATCGGGACGCGCTTCGGATCCAGGCGCGTATGCAACCGTTCGGCGCTGAGTTCGCGCATCCGCGCACTGATGCGGCGCAGCGGGGCGTGACCCTGCATCACCGCCAGGGCGGCGACGATGACGGTGATCACGCTCGCCAGCAGGGTGCCGGCCCATAGTGCATCCTGCAGCCGGCGGAGGTACTGCAGGTGGATGTCGATGTTCATCGCCAGCGCGACGCGGTCGCCGCCGGCGCGAACGACGGCTGCCCGCCAGCCCTGGTGCGAGACCGCGATGGTGCGCAGCGCGGCCAGGCCGATCGCGTCGGACGGCGGCAGGGCCGCGAGCTGCGCGGCGATGGCAGGCGGCGCGGTGCGGTAGAGCACGACGCCGTGCGCGTCGCGGATGAGAAAGGTCACGTCGCGGTTGCCCGCGGTCGCGGCGCGCAGCCGCTCGGCGAGTCGCGCGGCGTCCGGCCCCGGGCCGGCTTCCAGCAGGACCGGGGCGACCGACATCCAGGCCGAACGCAGTTCCGCGAGGTCCATGCGGGCGAAATGCACCTCGATCGAACTCTCCACGCTCCAGGTGAAGAGCAGGAACAGCAGCGACGTCACCAGTCCGACCAGGACCGTGACGCGCAGCGCCAGCGAACGCGGCCTGCGCGGGTCGGACTCAGGCGCCATGTTCGAGGTCGGCGCGGCGGCGGTGATATTCGTCGGCGTCGATTTCCCCGCGCGCATAGCGTTCGTCGAGAATGTCCCGCGCCCTGGGCCGAAGCACGGGGCCGCCATGACGATCGTCGCGGACCTGCCGGTAGGCGCCAAGCAGCAGCGCCACCACCACGCCGACCACGAGAAGCATGAAGATCCAGCCGAATCCGCCCATGCCGTAACCGAATCCAAATCCCGGGCCCCACATCATGTCTGTTCTCCGTCTGTCGCGATGCACCCTGCCTGGCGGCCGATCGGGCCGGCGCCGAACCGGGATGCCGTCCCGCGATCGCCAGTCTCCGATGTTGTCAGCACTCTAGGCTCGGCGGACTGTCGCGAGCATGACATGACCGTTACATCCGCGTCATCTGCGTGTTACCGGACTTCGCCGATCCGAGGGCCTTGGCGGATGCCGCGACCGTTGCGTATCGGCCCTGGCTACATCTGCCGGAATGTGCAGGCATGCGTCCGGCTCACTGGCAGCACGTGGGCATGCCCACGCAGATGAAGGCGCATCCGTCCGAGCAGGTCGCGCTCGACGCGGTCGATCGCTTGTAACGCCACAATCACGCTGCGGTGCACCTGGACGAATCGGGCGGGGTCGAGTCGCTCCAGCAGGTCCTTGATCGGCGTGCGGATGACATGGCGGTGCTCGACGGTGACCACCTCGGTGTATTTGTCGGCTGCACGGAAGTACAGCACGTCGTCGGTGGCGATCAACCACGTCGTATTGTTCCGGCCGACGGTCAGCCACTGAATCGGTGCGCCGACCTGCGCCGCTCGAGCCGCTGGTGTGCTCCCGTGCAATGTCGCGTCCTGCAATCGCGCCACGCAGCGCAGCAGCCGTTCGTCGCTGACCGGCTTGAGCAGATAGTCGGCAGCGGCCACGTCGAATGCCGGGATGGCGTGGTCCGCGTAGGCCGTCACGAATACGACGCGCAGGCCGGGGAGCAGGCGCGCGACAGCGAGTCCGTCGAGGCCGGGCATGCGGATGTCGAGGAACGCGACGTCGGGGCGGAGCGCATGCAGTTGCGCAAGGGCGTCGACGCCATTCGTCGGCGCGGCGACGATGTCGACCGCAGGCCAGAGCCGCGTCAGGCGCGAGGCCAGGTCAGCCGAGAGGTGGGGTTCGTCGTCGGCAATGAGGGCGGTTGGCATGTCAGGGCAGTGGAAGCTGCAGGGTGGCGATGACGCCGCGCCCGTCGACGGTGTTGCCAGACACGGTCAGCCGGGCATCGTCGCCGTACAGCGCATTCAGCCGCGCACGCACGTTGGCAAGACCGACGCCGCGATGCAGTACGGCGGCAGGGTCGAATCCCACGCCGGTGTCGGTCACGCCGAGTTCCAGGCGATTGCCGCTGCGGCGTGCGGCGATGCGGATCGCACCCCCATCCAGCGCGGGCTCGATGCCGTGGCGAAGCGCATTCTCCACCAGCGGCTGCAGCAGCAGGGGAGCGAACGCGAGAGCACGCATCGCCTCGGGGATGTCGATGGCGTAGCGCAGCCGTCCACCGAGGCGGATCGAGGCGATGCGCAGTAGCGCTTCGACCAGCTCCACCTCTTCCGCGAGAGTCGTCGTCGCGGTGCGCGTGCGCCCGAGGCTGGCGCGCAGGTAGCGGTTGAGATTGTCGAGCATCGATGCGGCGCGCGCCGGATCGCGGTCGACCAGACTTTGCACGTTGGCGAGGGTGTTGAACAGAAAGTGCGGCTCGATCTGGGCCTGCAGCAGGGCCAGGCGGGCGGCCGTCTCCGATTGACGCAGTTCGGCCGCGACGCGACGCTCGGTTTCCAGCGCGGCGCGCATCCGGCCGGACTCGTGGGAGAGCGAGAACATGGCATAGATCAGTCCTGCGGCGAGGAAGGCCGGGCCGAAGTTCAGCCATGCGCCGATGCCGAAATGGCCGGCGTCGCCGGGCATCCTGCCCAGGATCGCCGCAGCAAGTTCGACCCCCGCGACGACCGACAACGGAACGACGATCAACAACCGGGGGCCCAATCCCAACCGTCCGTGCGCGGCACGGCGCAGCAGTCGACCGAACAGCACGACGGAGAATCCGATGGCGTTGCCGATGACCAGGTAGGGCAGGACCGGATCGCCGCGGCGCACCGTCCACAGGGCGAGGCCTGTCAGGCTCGAGATCGCGAGCGTCTGAATGCCCGTGCGGGCCGCGCGTTTCGCGGGACGAGAGGATTGCATGGGGCGGTGAGAGTGGCCGTCTCGACCATTGCAACACGGTTCCGACGTCAGGAGCGCATGATTTCGACGGTCAGGCGAGTGCCGCGCGCGAACTGCGCAACAGCACGTTGGCGGCACGTCCAATGGGCGTGCCGGCGAGTGCGCCCCACGCGGCGAATGCAGTGAACGCGAATGTCTGTGTCGCCGCCCAGGGGCGGCCGGAGTCGACCGCATAGTGCACAAAGAACTCGGCGCTGAACGCCAAGAGGAGCGTGATCAGCAGACTCGGATCCCCGGGCAGGTGCACGCGGAGGGTCCCGCCGGCGGGCACGTCGAAACGCAGCGCCCAGCGTGCGGCCTGCAACCAACCGAGGCCGATTCCCAACGGGCCGGCAAGTAGGGCGGCGCCAAAGGCGTCCGGCGTCGCGTTGGGGAGGAGCCGCGCCAGGCTCGACGCGCCGAGCAGTAGGAACAGGACCGGGAAAACGATCATGCGCTCGGGACGGATGGTGCGCGGGTAGCAGCGCCTGACGCCGACATAGACCAGAGCGGCCAGCAGGACGTAGACATCGGCGGGGACATGCGACATGGGCGATCTCCATTTGGGAAGGCGGTGCCTTGGCGCACCGCGATCGTTTCAATGTAGAAGCGCCTCGTTCGTGATTGGGCAGTGTGTGACGGTTGACGTCAGAAGCGGACAAACGGTCATCGGAGCCGATGAGCGGCGCGGAGGGGGCACCAGAGGTGCGCATTCAACGGCAATTGCATCCCTGATCGGTAGAATCGCCCGAAAAAACAACAACCCGATGCCATGTTTCCCTTCATGTCGCGTGGCCGGCTCGCCGGTTCGGAGACGCATTCCGTCCAGGGAATGAGAACGACGCCGTGAGTCGCGAATCGCCCGTCCGGTGGCGCTGGCTGGCGCTGAACCTGCTGATGGCGGCGTTCTATCTCGCGCTCGCCGGATCGTCGATCAGCGCATTCCACCTGGCGCCGGCGGTGTGGCCGCCCACGGCCATCGGCGTCCTCGCGGCGATGCTCTGGGGGTGGTCGGCGCTGCCTGGGGTCGGGCTGGGGGCACTGCTTGCCAACCTGCTGATGCTGCACTGGCCGCCGGCGCTGGCTGCGTGGGGCGCACTGGGAGGCTGCCTGGCGCCCCTGGTGGCCGTGCGCGGCATGGGGCCGGTTCGCGCGACCCGCCCGGAGCTTTGGGAACAGCCCCTCACGGTCAGTACGTTCCTTTTCTGGATGGGGCCGGCGCAGGCTGCGGTGTCGGCGCTGTTCGGATCGGTCGGCCTGCTCGCGGCCGGCATGATCGCTCCGTCGCAATTCTGGAGCGTGCTGGTCGATTCGGCGATCGGAGCCGCCTGCGCGGCGCTGATGCTGGTGCCGATGGTCCATCAGCTGTTGATGCGGCGGCAGCATGGGCGGTTGCGGGATGCCTATGGAAACGCGCTGGAGGCGGCGGGCGTGGTCGTGGTCAGCGTCCTGCTGTGGGCGCTGGTCTTCCTGGCGCCGGGAATGACACCATCGGTGCGGCTGGGACTGCTGGGGTTGCTGCTGCTTCCCTCGATCTGGTCCATCTTTCGGCTTGAGCCGGTGGTGACCAGCGGACTGCTGGCGCTGGCGTATGTGCTGGCGGTGGGGGCGACCATCCGCCAGCTCGGGCCGTTCGCACAGGCACCGCTGAACGATGCCACCAGCGGCATCCAATTGCTCGGCATCACCATGTCGTGCAGCATCCTGCTGGGTTGCGCGCTGCAGAGCCAGCGTCGCTCCGCCATCTCGGAACTGCGCAGGCTGAACCTCGAACTCGACTGGCGCGCGGAGGAGCGTGCGCAGGCGTTGGTGCAGCAGGAGCACAGTTTTCGGGTGATGATCGAAAGCCTGCCCGTTCCCGCGATGGTGACGACCGATTCGGCGCTGGTGCTCTATGCCAATCCGGCCGCGTGCGAGCTCGTGGGGGAGGCGCATGACGCGCTGCTTGGCGTCCCGCTGGACGGGCGGTGGTGCGATGCGGATGCCGGCCGGCAACTGTTTGCGGATGCACGTCTGCAGGGCAGGGCGAGCGGACACGAACTGGCACTGCGGCGCGGCGACGGATCGCTGGTCTGGGTGCTGGCCTCGCTGACCGCAGCTCGGATCGACGGTCGGGACGTCTTGCTGTTTGCCTGCAAGGACATCTCCGAACGTGTCGAGCGCGAGCAGGCGCTGCGCGACCAGGCCGATACCGACGTGCTCACCGGACTCAACAATCGCCGACATTTCATGGCCACCGCGTCGCGCGCGCTGCGCGATCTGCCGGACGGGGCAACCGCGGCAATGTTGCTGATCGACCTGGACGATTTCAAGCAGATCAACGACCACTGGGGACATGAGTGCGGCGACGTGGTGCTGCGCCAGACCGCCGCCTGGCTGCAGAGCCAGGTCCGCCCGGGCGAATTGCTGGCGCGCCTGGGCGGCGAGGAGTTCGTGATGCTGATCCCGGGAGCCGATGCGCGAACCGCGCGGCGCCATGGCGATCTGCTGCGGCTCGGACTGGACGGCCGCGTGGTCCAGGGCGCGGAGGGGCAACGTGTCCCGCAGCCGACGTTGAGCATCGGCGTGGCGCTGGCGCATCCGGAGGCGGACGCGGATGTCGAGGCGCTGCTCGCGGCGTTGCTGCGCGAGGCGGACGTCGCGCTATACGACGCCAAGGCCAGAGGCAAGAACCAGGTCGTGGTGTCGGAGACTGCCTTGCGGTCGGGGGGAGCGGAGGGCGCGTCGATCCCGGTCACGCAGACACCGCCGGAGCCTACGGGGCACGTGCCGTTGCACCTGCTGCGCGAATTGTTCCGCGAGGCCGAAATTCCGCGATTCTTCGAGAAGATCGCCGACGCCGCGGCGCACCTCGTCGGGGCCGACGGCGTGGCCTTTGTCGAGCGCGACGGCGATGCGCTCCAGTACCGCTTTTCCACGGGCTGGCCGCCTGGCGTCTTGCGGAGCGGTGAGCGCATTCCGCTCGGACAGGGATCAGTGGCGCGTGCCCTCCGCGAGAACCGGGTGATCTTCAACCCGGACTACGCCGGATGCGGTGATGCGCTGCCGCGCCTCGTCGCCTGCGGACTGCGCGGCAACCTGCTCCTGCCCGTGGGCGATGCTGTGCGGCCGCAGGGTGCGCTAGTGCTCAACTGGTTCACCGCCAAGCCGCCGGGCGAGTTGTCGGCGGCGCAGCGCGATCAGATCGGGCTGCTTGCGGATCTGATGACCGCGGTGTTGCGGCGCGAGGCGATCGAACGCGAACTCCGCCAACAGGGGTTGCGCGACGCGGCTACCCGATTCCCGAATCAGCCGGCCCTCGATCTCCATCTGGAGCATGCGCTGGCGCGGGCGCGGCGCGCCGAGGAACGACTGGCCCTGGTGCTGATCGATCTCGGCGCGGGTCCGCAATCCGAGGGTGATTCTCGACGGCAGACCGTCGCCGCATTGCGGCGCGCGGTGCGCCTGGCCGACTTCTTCGGTTGCGTTGGCGACGGGGTGTTCGCGGTCGTGCTGGAGAAGATCGGCAGCGATACCGACTTCGATGCCGCGCTTCACCGGCTGCTCGATGCAGCCGGACCGCGTGCCCGGCTCGGCTACGCCCTGTACCCGGATCAGGCGCACCAGCCCGCTTCGCTGCAGCGTCTCGCCAGGCAGGCGCTGGAAAACGGCATCGGCACGACGGTCGCCTGAAGGGGAGGGCGCTTCGCTCGAGTCGCTGTGTCCGAGCAGGCTGATGTTTATCTGTTTGGAGAGTCGCCTTCTCGGACGAGCGCGCTGAGCCTTCCGATCAACTCCCGCCTGGAGCGCGCGAATAGCTTGCTCTCAAGACCGCCGAGCGCCAGCGCGTGGTGTCGATGCAGCAGTCGCTGCATCGATGGATCCTCAGGCCGGGCATGGTGGAGATATTTCTGGACCATGCAGGGCGTTCGGATGAAATCTTCCATCAGGGCAGGCCAACGGCGAAGAGCGAGGAGTTGTCGATCCCAGAGCAGGTAGCCGGCAAGCGCTCCTAGCGGAGTGCGCGGATGCTGGACGTCAACCGAGTGTGCGAAGGCACACCACCAAGTCGCTAATGCATCCGCCCGCATTGGGCGTGCGATGCCATAGCCCTGTCCGGCATCGGCGCCGAGGATGGCTGCGGCTTCGATCAATCCCGCATCTTCCAGACCCTCGACCGTGACCGATACGCCAAGAGCATGCGCCAACTCGGTCAGGTGATGGATGAATTCAAGCGCGCGCTGCGGGCTCTTCTTGACGGCACGCAGCACCAATCCCTGATCGATCTTGACGCCGTCGAATGGCATGGATTCCATGCGAAGCAGCGAACTGTGTCCGGAGCCAAGGTCGTCCTGCACGATGCGAATTCCCAGCTCGCGCAGGGACGAAAAGAAGTTGTCGCGCAGTGCGGTCTCGGTGCCGTCGGCAGATTCCAGAATCTCCAACTCGATCTGCCCGGCATCGGCTTCGCAAGCCTTCAATGCAGAAAACAGAGCATCGTGGTAACGACGGTCCCCAATGGCCTGCGGTGGCAGATTCAGCGCAATTGGCACGCGCATTCCGTCTCGGGCCCAAATGCCTTGGTTTGCGCAAGCCTGATGGATGCCGACTTCGAACAGCCGTAGCAGATCGTCGCTCCCCAGCGCCGGAAGGAAGGTTGCCGGAGCGACGAGCGATCCGTTGTCCTCGATCAGCCGTGCGAGCGCCTCCACCTTCAACAGACGACCGTCGTTCAACGCGATGACCGGCTGGTAGAGCATCTCGACATGGCCGGCGCGAAGACGCTCCGCATATCGTTGACGTTGAGGAAATGGAATGACCCGACCGCGGGCTCGGCGCACGACTGCCGGCCCGACAGCTTGCCGAACATGATCGAGGAATGAGCGGCTGCCGGATCCGCTGAAGGCTCCTGGAATGTCGGCGTAAAGGGAAATGACGGCAATCGTTTGCGCGTCGTCGTCGACGAGCGGCACCATCGCCGCGGCCCGAAAACCGAGGCGCAGCCCCTCGGCTCTCCACTGCTCGACGCGGGAATCGAGTGCGTATGCATCCACCACCTGGATCTCTCCGGTGGCCCATGCCTGCGCGATTGGCCCGAGCTGAGATTCGTTCTCCGATTTGACTCGGATCGGCGGAATGGTGCCGCCGTGCATAGAGGTGGCTCGGCAAAAC
>JAKAIB010000133.1 GCA_021814605.1 Pseudomonadota bacterium
AGCGCGAGGCTCGCGGGTCGGGTCGAGGCATGCCAGGTCATCAGCAGATAGGCTTCACATCCCAGCGAATAGGCCGAGTAGCGCGACCGCATCAGCGCTTCCGCCGTCGGAGCGGGGACGGCGCCAACGAGATACGTCCCGCAGCATCTGTCGAATGACTTGCCGCTGCCACAAGGACAGCGATTCATCGGGTCGCGCGGTTTCACCCGATCGCGCTCAGCTGACCCAATGCGGATCCGGTTGTCTGCTTTCCGATCCATCATCGGACGCGGCGGTACACCCGCACCGCGAACCGCGCGGTCCCGTCGGAGAACAGGCCGCTCACGCTGTCGGGGGCGCCGATTTCAATCATCCGGTCGCGGGCGTGCAGCAGGAAGCGCACGCGGTCGGAATCGTCTGATTCCGCGCCTTCGCACTGCATCAGCACCTGCTTGTAGCGCAGATGCGGATTGAGCGCGGCGAGCGCCTCGGCGGCGTATGCCCCCTCGTAGTCGCCGAGTGCGGTGTTGCGCTCGGCGGCGGGATCGGGCAGATACGTCACGCCGCCACTGTAGCGCAGCGTGCAATCGGATACGTCGGACATCACGGCAAGCGGGCTCGCGGCCTTGGTCCGGATGACCATGGCGTTGCGGCGGTATCCGATCACCGCGTCTCCGCGCGCGGGTTGCAGGGGTTGATTCCAGTCGGGTGTCTGCGCGACCAGGCGCCAACGTCCGAGCCAGACGGGGTTGATCCGGCCGGTGGCCGTTCTCATGCCCTCGGGCACCCATTCGTTGTATCCGACGCGACGAAGGAGAAATACGGCCCAGCGCGGATCCCGCCGGAGCCAGGTGTCAATGTTGGCGTCGAGAACCGCGAGGGTGGCGGCGAGCCTGGCACGAAAGTCCGTGATGTCGCGCCCCGACACGCGGATTTTGGCCCAGACCGGCGTGCGGACGTCGAAGAGCGTCATGGGTGCGCTGCGCCACGACCCCGAAGGCGTCCAGATCGAGGTACTGCCGCGATAGTCCTTCGCGCGGCCGAAGGTGAGGAAGCCCGGCGTCAGCGGGGCGCGGTCGAGCCGCAGCCGGGCGAACGCGCTGGTCTTCCAGCCCGCACTGGACAGGCCGGGCGTGACGGTGAATGCGCGGGGCGCATCCTGCAGCGCAGCATCGATGACCGCCCAGTTGCGCTGCCACGCGAGATCGGCATCGCTCCGGACCCCGTTGCCGTCGGCCATGATGTGCAGCAGCGGCAAACCGAGTGCGCCATTGCGGATCGCTTCCAGCGCAAGTTCCTGGTTCGCAAGCCGGGCCGCATCGGGGTGGCGGGACCGTTGCCAGTCCTGGAAACGGATCGGCAGAGCCGGCATGAAGCCGATCGCGTGCAGCCGTGCGATGGCCTCGGCGCGCTCGGGCTCAGGATCGCAGGTCGCGGCGATCCCGCGACGATCGAGCAGGGGTGTGGTGTCGCAATCGCGCAGGATCACCTCGGCGATTGGATCGCCCCGCTGCATCGCGCGCACGATGACCGGGCGCCAGGCCTTGTTGAAAGCGGCAACCGCGGCCACGGAGGCGGCCTGGCGGTGCAGCACGCCGCGCTCGCAGCGTCGTTCTGCCTGCGCGGCACGCGTGCGCTCCGCGGCCGTCGCATGCCTGTCGGCCGCGCGTCTGTCGGCGCAGACGTCGGCGGACCCGCCAGGCAGCACGTAGCGAGCATCGACCGCGGCGATGTCGCGCCGCAAGCGCCAGACGTCGATGTACCCGCGCGCATCCGTCCTCGGAGCGAAGTGCAGCGCTGCCGCGCCTGCGCGCGGCGCGATGGCTGCAGCCAGTGTGGCGACGACTGCGAAACGCAACAGCGTGCCAGTTGGAACAAGGGCGGTCGCCCCGCTTTCGCACGGCCTGACGCGGCTCGGCAGTCCGAGGCCGCGCGTCATCGCTTGGCTCACGCGAATCCGCAGCGCCACGAGACAGTCGGCCGCCAGGCTGCGGCCATGGACCGAAGCGCTTGTCTGCGCGGACTCCGGCGCATCGGGGCGCAATCGCCGGCATTGCGCCGTAAGAGGCGGGATTGAGTCGTCTCGTCGGATGGTCATGGCTGTCGTTTGGGGAGCGCGCGCCGTCCCGGGCGGCAGCGCGATGCGGTCGGGTAGGGCGGCCCGTGGTGAGTCTATTGGCCGCCCTGCATCGACTTGGGCCCGGACGGATTGCTTGATGGCCGGCGAAGGCCGGCCGTCGGCATCCATCTCGCGCCGTGTTTGCCGGCCGGACTCGCGGCAGCAAATGTCTCATGCAGCCGTATCGCTCGCAATTGACAGGGAAAGGCGAAGCGCCGGCCGGTTTCCCAAGCTGGCGCGCGCCGGTGGACCGGAACCGCCTTCGCCTTGGCCCGGCAACCCGCTGGCCTGCGGGCTTGCCCCGGAGCCATTGCCAAACGGGGCGCGGGATTCAACCCCCTGCGGCGCGTGCCAGGACGATGCGGATCGCGCCCCCTGCGTCGCACACGGTTTCGACCCGGTCGTAGGCGGCGTCGCGCTGGAGCAATTGCGCCATGGCCGGCCCCTGCCCGAGGCCGACTTCCATCCCGAACCAGCCGCCCGGGCGCAGCAGACGTGGCGACTCCCGGATCAGGCGCACCAGGATGCGGACCCCGAACGGGCCGCCGTCGAAGGCCAGATGCGGCTCGTGTCCGACGATCTCCGGCGCCATGCTGTCCATCTTCGCGGTCGAGATGTAGGGTGGCGCCGACACCACCAGATCCACTTGGCGGTCGAATTCGGCGCCAAAGGGCGCCATCAGGTCGCCCACCCGGAACTCGACCCGGTCGGCCAGTCCGAGCCGCGCCGCGTTGTCCCGCGCCAGCGCGATCGCGGCCTCGGACAGATCGCTGCCGTGCACGCGCGCGGACGACGCGGCGTGGGCCAGGGCGAGTCCGACGTTGCCGGAGCCGCAACAGACGTCAACGACGACGGGGGAGCGAACGGTCGGGTCCTCTTCCAGCCTCGCCAATGCGGCCCTCGCCAGCATTTCGGTTTCGGCGCGGGGAATGAGGGCCGCGGGCGTGGCCATCAGTTCCAGCCCCATGAAGCGCTGCCATCCTGTCAGGTAGGCCAGCGGCGCGCCGGACAGGCGGCGTGCGATCAGTTCGTCGAGTCGGGCGGCTTGCGCCGCGTCGAGGGGCGACAACGGCTGTTCGAGGGCGGCGTGCGCCGACAGCGCCCGGCCGGCCGCGAGGTGCCATAGCGCGCGCAGTGCCGAGGCCGGCGTCTCCTCCGGCTTGTCCGGAAGGACACTCAACCCGGACACCAACCGCGCAAGGCGGTCGGCGAAAGCCGTGGCGTGCGGGCCGAGAGCCGCGGTCTCTGCGGCGTCGAGGCCGCCGCTGGGCGAAGTGGCGGTCATGCCCGGCACTCCGGAGTCGAGGCAATGCTGTCGAGCAGCACCGGACGGGCGTGAAGGTAGCGGGTGGTGCGCCGCTTGGCGTCGATGTCGTCGAACACCCGGCTCGCCGCCACTTCGCTCACGCCGATCGCGGCGGCGAGATCCGCGGCGCTGCGGCCGTGGTCGCGTGCCCAGAGCGCCAGGTCCATCTGGCCGTAGGGCAGCGCGAAATAGAACTCGTCCTGCCCCTGCGGCAGACTGTAGGTGTCGGTCGTCGGTTGCGCGTTGCACACCGCCTCGGGCAGGCCGAGGTGACGCGCCAGGGCATAGACCTGCGTCTTGTACAGGTGGGCGATGGGCTTGACATCGGCCGAGCCGTCGCCGTTCTTGACGAAGAATCCCTGGTCGTATTCGAGCCGGTTCGGCGTGCCGATGACGGCATAGTTCAGCCGATCGGCGTGAAAATACTCGACCGTCTTGCGCAGCCGCTGCTTGTAGTTGGTCGCGGCGACGATCTGCAGGTATTCGTGCAGCGGCAGCCGCAGGTCGCGCGCGGCGCCGCCTGGCGGCTGGACGACCAGACGGAAGTGGTTGATGCCCCCGTCGCGCCCTCCGGCGATCACCAGCTTGCTCTTCCAGTCGTCGGCGTAGTCGGGCACCAGCCGGCGGATCGCCTCGTCCCGCCAGCGATAGCAACCGATGGCCTGCAACGCGGGACCGATGTCTTCGACCGCGTGCTCGATGCCGAGCTGGCGCGCGACCTCGGCGCCGAGCGTGCTGCTGGCGTTGCTCGAGTCGCGCTCCGGCATGAGCAGGCCGAATACCCGCTGCGCGCCGAATGCGCGCACCGCCAGGGCCGCGCACACCGAGCTGTCCACGCCGCCGGACAGCCCGATCACCACGCCGCGCTTGTTGAAGCCGCGAACCGTGTCGCGCAGGAAACCGGCGATGCGCGTGGACTCGGCCTCGCAGTCGAGGTCGAGCATGGCCGGGTCGATCGGGAGATCGTTCATTGGCGGATCAGGCCGCTGCCTTGAGGGCCTGCTTGCGCTGGACGTACGCGGCGATCGCGTTCACGCTGTCGAGGTTTTCCGGAACCATCTCGGCGTCGGCCACCTGGATTCCCCAGGTCTGCTCGAGGAACAGGATCAGTTCGAGGACGCCGGTCGAATCGAGGATGTGCAGATCGAGCAGCGAATCGGCGTCGCCGTAGTGCACGTCGCGCGCGCCGAGCAGGAAGTTGTCATCGACGTAACGGCGGATCTGGTCTTGAATGGTGGACACGGTGGTCTCCGGGAAGGCGGTGCGATGGCGTGCGGACGCGGCGGTCAGCCGAGCCCGGTCTTCTTGATCTTGCCCGTGTCGGTCCGGGGCAGGGTGGCGACGAACTCGACGTACTTCGGCGCCATGAAGTTCTCGATGCGGGCGAGGCAATGCTTGATCACCTCGCGTTCCGTCAGCGCGTAGCCGGGCTTGCAGACCACGAACGCCTTGACCGCCTGGCCGAGCAGCGGGTCGTCGACGCCGATCACCGCGGTTTCGAGCACGCCGTCGAGGGCATGCAGCACGTTCTCGACCTCGCGCGGACTGACCTTCTCGCCTCGGCTCTTGATGATGTCGTCCTTGCGGCCGACGAAATACAGCCAGCCTTCGGCATCGGTACGGAAGATGTCGCCCGAATGGAGCAGCATTTCGCCGGGAATCGGCCCGGGCCGAAGCCGTAGTGCGGTCTGCTCCGGCTTGCCCCAGTAGCCGCGCATCACATGGCTGCCGCGGATGACGAGTTCGCCGACGCTGCCGTTCGGCAGTCGCCGGCCGGTCTCGTCGACCAGCCAGACTTCCTCGTTGGGCATGCCGCGACCGACGCTGGTCGGGCGCACGTCGAGCTGCTCCGGCGGCAGGTAGCTCACCCGCTTGCACTCGGTCAGGCCGTACATCGAGAACAGCTGCGCCTGCGGAAACAGCGCGCGAATCTGCCGGATCTGCGTTTCCGACAGCGCCGCCGCGGTGTTGGTGATCAGCCGCAGGCTCGACAGGTCGAACTCGGCAAGCGTCGACAGCCCGGTGAGCAGGGTGAACATGGTCGGGACGCCGGCGAACACGGTCGCTCGCTCGCGCGCCATGTTCGCCAGGACCTTGACCGGAAACGTGAACGACCGCTCCAGCAGCACGGTCGCCCCGAGGCTGAACGCCATCAGCACCTGGTACAGCCCGTAGTCGAACGCCAGCGGCAGGGCGCAGACGACGACGTCGTCCGCGCGCAGCCCGAGATAGCCGCGCACCGATCGCAGCGCCGACAGCATGTTGAGGTGGGTGAGCATCACCCCCTTGGCGTCGCCGGTCGATCCCGAGGTGTAGATGATTGCGGCGAGGTCCTGGTCGATCGATTCGGCATGCGACGGCGATGGCACCGCCGCGGCATCCACAGCCGGAAACGGCAGTTCGCGCGGATCGGGAACGCTCGTGCCGGTCTTGCCCGGCACGGCGAGCATCCAGCAATGCCGCACGCCCGGGCTGTTCCGCAACGCCGGCCGGGCCGCCTCGGCGAGGTCGACCTGGGTGAGCAGCGCTGCGGCTCCGGAGTCGTTCAGGATGTAGGCAAGCTTGTCGGCCTTGGTCAGGGTGTTGACCGGCATGAACACCGCGCCGACCTTGAGCACGGCATAGATGGACGCCACCATCTCGATGCTGTTGTCGAGGAACAGCGCCACCCGCTCGCCGCGCCCGACGCCGCGCGCACGCAGGTCGGCCGCGATCGACTCGGCCAGCGCGGCGATGGTCGCGTATGTCGTCGAAACACCCTCGCGGATGACGGCGCGGTTGGACCGGCAGCGGGCGGCGGTGTCGAAGAACGTGTCGTGCAGCAGCATGCGGGAATGAGAGTGGCAGCGGTTCGCGACCCAGCATAGGAGCGACGTCACGGCGCCGCGCTGTCGCATCGTCGTCTTTGCGACACTTGCGTGAAATTTTCCACTGCCGCGCGCCGGCCGGCATCCCCGCGCTTCGGGAGTGTCGATGCGGCGATTCCCGGAAAAGCAGGGATTTTCGACCGTCCACGCGCAATTTCCTGCCGCGCTTCAGGGGCTGGGGAATTTCCCTGATTCGTGACCGATTGCACGGACTTGATCGGCATCAATGCCATAAACTGATCTCACGATCCTGCATACGGTTGCCGCGGTCGGAAATCCGGGGTCGGATCGACAAAGATGAACGATGTCCAGCTCGCCACATTGAAACGGCTCGAAGGCCGTATCCGGGAATTGCCGATCCTCCCGGCCGTGATAATCAGCCTGCTGGTTCTCGACCCTGCCGATCCCGGATATTTCGACCATGTCGTGTCGTACGTCAACGGCGATCCCGGATTCGCCGCGCGGCTGCTGCAATACGCCAATTCGGCTGCGATGGCGCCGCCGAAGCCCATTACCACCATCAATTCGGCGCTGATCCGGGTCGGGGCGCGCGGCGCGGTGGAATTGATCGTCGCGCATTCCGCCGCGCGGATTTTTCTTCCCCGCAAGGAATGGGAACGCGGGTTATGGGTTCACGCGACGCTGGTGGGCTGGATGATGCGCAGTCTGTCGCCGCTGCTGGCCGGCGAAAGGGCGAATCCCGACGCCGCCTATCTGTTCGGCCTGCTGCACGACATCGGCCGGTTCGTTCTCTATCTCGAGGCGCCGGACGATCTGCGCGCCGTCGACGAGACCGATTGGGACAGTCCCGAGGCGCTGGTTCAGGCGGAGACCGAAATCTGCGGATTCACCCACGCGGAACTGGGTTATCTGGCGCTGCGCAAGTGGAGTCTGCCGGATGCGCTTGCGCTCGCGGTGCGTTATCACCACACCACGCCATTTCCGCCGCCCGGTTTTCCAGCCGAATATGTCGGCATTTCGGGACTTCTGCACGACGCCGACTGGCTGGCAGTCAGCATTGCCAGGGCGGGCCTGCGCGAAGTGGCAGCGCAACCCGACCTGATCGGTGCCATGCTGGAAAAGCGCAAATTCGCCGTGGAGTTGCACGCGACGCCCGTGACGGTGCAGAAAACCGTTCTCGTTGCGCTGCAGGAAGCAATGCGCAACCTTTATTTACTCAATATTACATATTGAGGCGATGTTGTGCCCCGACATCACCGACAGGCATTTCCGCCGTTCAACGCCTCAATTCCGCCAGCCATCGGTGACGTCGGCAAATCGCCCCTTGCATTCGCGTCGTATGCTCGCGCGAACATCATGCGCGTCGAAACGCCCGGGCGGTGGCTTGTGCCGCATCGCCCGATAACCGGGAAGGCCTGAAATCGATGCCCAGGACACAGGACATCCGGCGACTGGAATGGGGCGACGACCTCCGGACCGGGCTCGACGTGGTCGATCGCCAGCATGAACGGCTGATCGAGATCTTCAACCGCCTCGCCGATGGGTCGCCGACGGAAGCCGGAGTGGTCGACGCGCTGCACGATCTGACGCAGTACACCAGCTATCACTTCCGGACCGAGGCGGGGCTGATGCGTCGCTGGAACATCGATGCGGCGCATCGCTCCGGGCATCTGCGCGCGCATCAGAGCTTCATCGACTTCCTGCGGCAGGCGAGGGCGCTGGCCAAGATCGATCCGGTCGACGTTGCCGATCACGTGCAGAGCTTCCTTGCGCAGTGGCTGCTGCATCACATCCTCGGGGTCGATGCGGCGCTGGCGCGCGAGGTCGCGGCCGTCCGCTCGGGCGCCGATACCGCGCACGATGGCGCCCCCGCGACGGCGCGCCCCCCACGGGATACGACCCGTGATCGGCTGGTCGGAACGCTGAGCGAGGTCAACGACAAGCTGGGACGACGCACCTTCGAGATCCTCGAAGTCAATCGCAAGCTGCGGGCCGAGATTGCCCGCCGCGAGCGCACCGAGGCGGGACTGCAGCGGCTGCAGGAACTGCACCGCGCGCTGCTCATCGCCGGCGAGATGCTGCTGAGCTCCCCCAGCGAGCACGACATGCTGCACCAGATGTGCCATCGGCTGGCAACCTGCCGCATCTTCTCCGCGGTGGCCATCGTCCGGCCGGACGGCGACGGCCGGTTCGTCCTGCTGGCCGCCGACGGTGCCGAGCCCGACGCGGGGATGCTCGACGGGGTGGCCGTGGCGAGTGGCTACAGCCATCCTGCGGCGCTGGCCTGGGAGCGGCGGGAGGCCGTGACCTGGAACGATGCCATGCCAACGGACGTGGCAGCGCCCTGGGCCGCCGCCCTCGGGCGGATGGGCTGCCGGTCGCTGGCGGCGGTCCCGATCGAACGCGACGGCGGCCGATACGCGG
>JAKAIB010000134.1 GCA_021814605.1 Pseudomonadota bacterium
GCCCGAGGTCCGGCGGGCGGCGATCCTCAAGCTGCTGCAGCTCGGCCGCGACCTGGGCGCGCAGACCGCCGTGCTGGCCGGACCGGACGCCGCCGGCGAAGTGCTTGCGTACGCGCGAACCCACAACCTCAACCGGGTCGTCCTTGCCCGCCACCGCAGGGGCGCGTGGTGGACGGCGCTGCGCAGGCGGTCGTTCGCCCGCTCGCTCGCCGCGATCGCGCCCGATCTCGATCTGCTGCTGCTGGCGCCGGATCGTGGCGCCGAACCGCCCGCCGCGGCGACCGTCGCTGGCGAGACGACGGCCGCGCCAGCGGCCCTTGCGTGGTCCAGCTACGGCTGGGCGCTTGCCGTCAGCGCGGCGACGACGATCGTCGCCAGTCCGCTGCGGCAATATTTCCACCTGTCGAACATCGTGATGCTGTTCCTGGTCGGCGTCGTACTCGTCGCGCTGCGCCTCGGCCGCGGTCCGGCGGCGCTGGCCGCGGTGGTCAACGTGCTGGCCTTCGATTTCTTCTTCGTGCCGCCGCGGCTGTCGTTCGCGGTGAGCGACGTGCAGTATCTGTTCACCTTCGGCGTGATGCTCGGCGTGGGACTGCTGATCGGTCACCTGACCGCGAACCTGCGCTACCAGGTGCACGTCGCGAACCAGCGCGAACGCCGCACGCATGAGCTGTACGCCCTGTCGCGCGAGCTGTCGGGCGCGTTGACGGTCGAGCAGGTGGTCGAGATCGGGCTGCGATTTGCCCGCGGCAGCTTCCGTGCGGCCGCGCTGCTGCTCGTGCTGGACAACGACGAACAGCTCCACGTCGCGCAAGGCAGTGCGGCACCGTCCCCGGATGCATGGCCCCCCGCGGCGGGTGGGCCGGGCGCAGCCCCGGGGCGCCCGGACGACGGGGACGGCAGGATCGAGATCGAGGGTTTCGATCCGGATCTCGCGCGCTGGTGCCTCGACCGGGGCGAGGCCGCCGGAATCGGCACCGACACGCTGCCCGCGCTGCCGCTGCTGTACCTGCCGATGAAGGCGCCGATGCGCAACCGTGGCGTGCTCGTGCTCGCTCCGGAGGTGCCGCGGATGGTCCTGGGCCCCGAGCAGCGCCGGCTGCTCGACACCTTCACGCGGCAACTCGCGATCGCGCTGGAACGGCTGCATTTCGTTGCCGTGGCGCAGGACACGCTGGTGGCGATGGAGGCCGAGCGGCTGCGCAATTCGGTGCTGTCGGCGCTGTCGCACGACCTGCGCACGCCACTGACCGCGTTGATCGGCGCCGCCGACACGCTGGCGATGCGCTTCGGGAAGGCGTCGGCCGATCTCGGCACGCGGACCGCCGCGATCGCCCAGCAGGCGCGGCGCATCGCCCGGATGGTCGACGACATGCTGGAAATGGCGCGGCTGCAATCGGGGAAGGTCCAGCTGCGGCTGGACTGGCAGTCGATCGAGGAACTCGTCGGCAGCGCACTGCGCGACGTCGACCAGGAGCAACTCGCGCTGCACCCGGTGGTGGTCGACCTGCCGGCCGACACGCCGCTGGTGCGCGCCGATGCCGAACTGCTCGGGCGGGTGTTCGTCAACCTCGTCGACAACGCGCTCAAGTACACGCCGCCGGGAACGCGCATCGGGGTCGATGCCCGGGTGGACGGACCGATGCTGCGGGTTGCGGTGTGGGACGACGGACCGGGGCTGCCACCCGGGCGCGAGCAGGGGCTGTTCGAGAAATTCGCCCGAGGCCATGCCGAATCCGCGGCGCCCGGGGTCGGGCTGGGGCTCGCGATCTGCCGCGCCATCGTCGAAGCCCACGGCGGTACGATCCGGGCGAGCAACCGGCCGCAGGGGGGCGCCGAATTCGCGTTCGAGCTGCCGCTGCAGAGACAGCCGGAACTCCACCCCGAGCCGGGCGACGCCGAGGCCGATGGACATCCCTAGCCAGATCCTGATCGTCGAGGATGAAGCCGAGATCCGGCGGCTGCTGCGCACGACGCTCGAGGGCGAGGGCCACCGCGTGGTCGAGGCGCAGACCGCGGCGCGGGCGCTGATCGACGCGGCGGCACGCAAGCCCGACCTGGTGCTGCTCGATCTCGGTCTGCCCGATCGCGACGGCATCGAATTCCTGCGCGAGTTCCGTGGTTGGAGCGCGGCGCCGGTGATCGTGCTGTCGGCGCGCAGCGACGAGGCCGGCAAGGTCGCCGCGCTCGACCTCGGCGCCGATGACTACCTGACCAAGCCATTCGGTGTGGCCGAACTGCTCGCGCGGGTGCGGGTGGCGTTGCGCCGGGGGGCTTCGCCCGATGCGTCCCCGGTGGTGCGCTTCGGTGACGTCACCATCGACATGAACCGGCGTGCGGTCAGCAAGGGCGAGGCGCCGGTGCGGCTGACCGCGGTCGAGTTCCGGCTGCTCTGTGCGCTGGCGCGGCATCCGGGCGCGGTGCAGACGCATCGCCAGCTGCTGCGCGAGGTGTGGGGACCCAATGCCGTCGAGCACGGCCATTACCTGCGCATCTACATGGGCCGGCTGCGCCATCGTCTGGAGGACGATCCGGCGCGGCCGCGGCACCTGCTGACCGAGACCGGGGTGGGCTACCGCTTCCTTCCCTGAGCCGGCGCGGCGCCGGCGACCTCCGCGGGCTGGCCCGCGGATTGCACATCCATCGGCATCCGACCTGCCGCCCGAGGGCGCGACGCCGAATCCGCCGGGAAATGACCCGGCGCCGCGTCAATCCGCCGACGGTGGGTCGTCCGAACGTCAGAATTCCGTCGCCGCCATGTCACCGACCGCCGTCCCCGACCCCTTGCGCTGGACCGAACTGCTGCGCGTCTTCGGCGGACTCGTCGGCGTGCTGGCGGCGTTCGTCGCGGTGCTCTGGCTGCTCAAGCGCTTCCAGCCGGGGGCGCGCGCGGCCGCCGGACCGATGCGGGTGCTGTCGACGCTGAGCCTGGCGCCGCGCGAGCGGCTGCTGCTGGTGCAGGTTGGGCGGCAGCAGTTGCTCCTCGGGTCGAGCGCGCAGGGGCTGCAATGCCTGCACGTGCTGGCCGAGCCGGTCGATCTCGCCGCCCCCGGTGCCGGGGCGGGCGGAGCGGCAGCGGTCCTGCCGGCGAGCTTCCCGGACTGGCTGCGGCGCGCGCTCGACCAGCGCAAGCGGGGTGGGGAATGAGTTCGGCGCCGGGGAAATCGCGCATGGTGCGTCGCAACCGCCTCGTCGTCGCCGGCGCGCTGGCCGGCGCGGCGCTGCTGATCCCGGCCTGCGCGCGGGCGCAGGCGCTGCCGGCGTTCACCGCGACGCCAGCAGCCGGCGGCGGCACCGAGTACAGCCTGACGGTGCAGACGCTGCTGTTCATGACCGCGCTGGTGTTCCTGCCGGCGATGCTGCTGATGATGACGGCCTTCACGCGGATCGTCATCGTCCTGTCGCTGCTCAAGCAGGCGCTGGGGACGACGACGGTGCCGCCCAGCCAGGTCATCGTCGGGCTGTCGCTGTTCCTGACCTTCTTCGTGATGAGCCCGGTGCTCGACCGGGTGAACGAGGCCGCGATCAAGCCGTTGATGGACAACCAGATCTCGATGCAGCAGGCGCTGCAGGCGGGGGCCGGGCCGCTGCGGACCTTCATGCTCGGGCAGACGCGGCAGGACGACCTGGCGCTGTTCGTGCGCCTGTCGGGACACAAGGCGCTGGACAAGCCGGGCGACACGCCGATGACCCTGCTGATTCCGGCGTTCGTCACGTCCGAGCTCAAGACCGCGTTCCAGATCGGATTCGTGATCTTCATCCCCTTCCTGATCATCGACATGGTCGTCGCGGCGGTGCTGATGTCGATGGGGATGATGATGCTGTCGCCGGTCACCGTCTCGTTCCCGCTGAAGCTGATGCTGTTCGTGCTCGTCGGCGGCTGGGACCTGGTGATCGGCTCCCTGGTGCAGAGCTTCGCGCATTGACCCTGGAATCGACATGACACCCGAAACCATCACGACCCTCGGACAGCAGGCGCTGTGGGTGACCTTTCTCGTCGCGCTGCCGCTGCTCGGCGCTGCGCTGGTCGTCGGCCTGGTGGTCAGCCTGTTCCAGGCGGCGACGCAACTCAATGAAATGACCTTGAGCTTCGTGCCCAAGGTCATCGCAATGGGGCTGGCGGCGGTGTTCGCCGGACCGTGGATGCTGCGGGTGATGATGGACTTCACCATCCGGCTCTACCAGAGCATTCCGCACCTGATCAATGGTGGCTGATCACACCGGCGGACGCGCGATGCTGCACATCTCCAGCACCCAGGTCGAGGCGTGGATCGGCGCCTTCTTCTGGCCGTTCGTGCGCATCCTGGCCATGGTGTCGACCGCGCCGGCATTCAGCATGACCGGGGTGCCGGCGATGCTGCGCGTCGGTCTGGCGGTCGTCATCTCGGTCGCGATCGCGCCGGCGCTGCCGGCGATGCCGCCGGTCGCATTTGGCACGGCCGCGGCGTGGATGCTGCTGGTGCAGCAACTGCTCGTCGGGATCGCCATCGGGCTGGCGATGACCCTGATCCTCAGTGCCGTCGAACTCGCCGGCAGCATCGTCGGGCTGCAGATGGGCATGGGTTTCGCCACCTTGTTCGATCCGGTACAGGGCGTGCAGGTCACCAGCCTGGCGAGCTTCCTCAACCTGCTGGCGATGCTGCTGTATGTCGCGCTGAACGGCCATCTGCTGCTGATTGCCGCGCTGGTGCGCAGCTTCACCTTGCTGCCGGTGGCGCCGAACCTGGGTCTGTCGGCGCAGAGCTGGCATGCCCTGGCGCTGTCGGGCGGGACGATCTTCAGCCTCGGCTTCGCACTGGCTGCGCCGGCACTGGGCGTGCTGCTGATCGCCAACGTCGGTCTCGGGGTGCTGACCAAGCTGGCGCCGCAGCTCAACCTGTTCGCCGTCGGTTTCCCGCTGTTCTTCCTGCTCGGCTTCCTCGCGCTCTACCTGATGATGCCGGTGATGCAGAACGTGACGCAGCACCTGGTCGACGTCGGGCTCGACCTCTCGGGCCGACTGCTGCAGTCGGCTGCGCACTGAGGACCAAACCATGGCCGACGACAGCGCACAGGACAAGGAATTACCGGCCTCAGTCAAGCGCCGACAGCAGGCGCGGGAGAAGGGGCAGGTTGCCCGCTCGCGCGATCTGACGGCGAGCCTGCTGCTGCTCGGTGTCGCCGCCGCGGCGTACGCCGGCGGTGGCTGGTTCTACGGCATGGGACGCGACGTGCTGCAGTCGGGGCTGCAGCTGTCCGCGGCGGCGGGACGGGATCCGCAGGCCATGCTCGGCGCGGCCGGGCACGTATTGCTGCTGGGCGCGATGCTGGCCGCACCTCTGCTCGGACTGACCCTGCTGGCGGCGGCAGCAGGCGGGCTGGGACTCGGAGGATGGATCTTCAGCACCGAGGCGCTGGCGCCGGACTTCAGCCGGGTCGACCCGGTCGCCGGCTTCCGGCGGATGCTGTCGCTTGCCGCGCTCGGCGAACTGGGCAAGGCGCTGCTCAAGGCGGTGGTCGTCGGGGTCATCGTCGGCATCGTGTTGTGGCACCAGCGCGGCGCCTTGCTCGGTCTGCTGCAGATCGATCCGACGCTGGCGCCGATGCGGCTGGGGATGCTCGCCGCCAAGGCCTTTCTCTGGATGGCCGCCGGCACGCTGCTGGTTGCGGCGGTCGACGTGCCGTGGCAGCTGTTCCAGTTCAACAGCAAGCTCAAGATGTCGCGCCAGGAGCTGCAGGACGAAATGCGCGAGAGCGAGGGCAACCCGCAGATCAAGCAGCGGCTGCGCGCGATGCAGCGCGAGCGCGCGCGCAAGCGGATGATGGCTGCGGTGCCGAAGGCCGACGTCGTGGTCACCAACCCGACGCACTATGCCGTCGCGCTCGCCTACGAGCAGGGACGCAACCGCGCTCCGGTGGTACTGGCGATGGGCGCCGACCTGGTGGCCGCGCGCATCCGCGAGATCGCTGCCGAGCACGGAGTCCCGGTGGTCGAGGCGCCGCCCCTGGCTCGCGCGCTCTACCACCATGCCGAACTCGAACAGGAGATTCCCGTGGCGCTGTACAACGCGGTGGCGCTGCTGCTGGCCTACGTCTATCAGCTCCGCGCCGCGCCGCTCGCGGCGCAGCCGCCGCAGGACTGGGGCATTCCTGCCGATCTCGAAGTGAAGGGGTAAGCGACGATGGCCATCACGACTTCTCCCGGCGCGGCTGCGGCGACTCCACGCTGGCGCCAGTTGCTGGGCGGCGCAGACTGGCGCGTGCTCGCGGCGCCGCTGCTGGTGGTGCTGATCCTGATGATGCTGGTGGTGCCGCTGCCGACCTTCATCCTCGACGCACTGTTCACCTTCAACATCGCGCTGGCGCTGATCATCCTGCTGGTCACGTTGTACCTGACGCGGCCGCTGGACTTTGCCGCGTTCCCGACCGCGCTGCTGCTGACCACGCTGCTGCGGCTGTCGCTCAACGTCGCGGCGGCGCGGGTCATCCTGCTCAACGGCCAGAACGGCACGGGCGCCGCAGGGCACGTGATCGAATCGTTCGGCGAATTCGTCGTCGGCGGCAACTATGCCGTGGGCATCATCGTGTTCGCGATCCTGGTGGTGATCAACTTCGTCGTGATCACCAAGGGCGCGGGCCGGATCGCCGAAGTCAGCGCCCGGTTCACCCTGGACGCGATGCCGGGCAAGCAGATGGCCATCGACGCCGACCTCAACGCCGGGCTGATCGACCAGGACGAGGCACGCCGTCGCCGCGGCGAGGTGGCGCAGGAGGCCGACTTCTACGGCGCGATGGACGGTGCGAGCAAGTTCGTTCGCGGCGACGCGGTCGCCGCCATCCTGATCCTGTTCATCAACCTCATCGGCGGGCTGATCATCGGCGTGTTCATGCACGGACTGAGCGTGGGCCAGGCGGCGCAGAACTACACGCTGCTGTCGATCGGCGACGCCCTGGTCGCGCAGATTCCGTCGCTGGTGATCTCGATGGCCGCGGGCATCGTCATCAGCAACGTCTCGACCGGGCAGGACGTCGGCCGGCAACTGCTCGGCCAGCTGTTCACCCACCAAAGGGTGCTGGCGATCACTGCGGGCATTCTCGGTCTGGTCGGCCTCGTGCCGGGCATGCCGCACCTGGCTTTCCTCGGCGCCGCAGCCGTTCTCGGCGGCGTGCTGCGCTGGCAGCGGCGGCGACAGCAGGAGGCGGCCGCGCAGGCGCTGGCCGAACCGCCCGCCGCGGCGCCGGCGGAGTCCGAGGAGGTCGGCTGGGAGCAGGTCGAGCCGGTCGACACCCTGTCCCTGGACGTGGGCTACCGCCTGATCCCCCTGGTCGACCGCAACCAGGGCGGGGAACTGCTCGGCCGCATCCGCGGCGTGCGCAAGAAGTTCGCGCAGGAGATGGGATTCGTCGTCGCGTCGGTCCATATCCGCGACAACCTCGAACTGCGCCCGGGCGGCTACCGCATCGCGCTCAAGGGGGTCGACATCGGCAGCGGCGAACTCCAGCCCGACATGCTGCTGGCGATCAACCCGGGACAGGTGCTCGGCGAACTCCAGGGAGCGCCCGCCAAGGACCCGGCGTTCGGGTTGCCGGCGGTGTGGGTCGGCAAGGAGCAGCGCGACCGAGCCCAGGCGCTCGGCTACACCGTGGTCGACCCGAGCACGGTGCTGGCGACGCACCTGCACCACCTGCTCCAGACCCATGCCGCCGAGCTGCTCGGGCGGGAAGAAGTGGAGGGGCTGCTGGCGCACTTGTCCAAGCGTTCGCCGAAGCTGGTCGAGGATCTGGTGCCCAAGCTGATCAGTGCCGACCGGCTGCGCAAGGTGCTGCAGAACCTGCTGGGCGAGGGGGTACCGATCCGCGACATGCGCACCATCGCCGAGGTGCTGGCGGAAAACGCCGGGCAGGTGAGCGAGGCCGACGAACTGACCGCGCGGGTCCGGCTGGCGCTGGGTGCCTACATCGTGCAGGGACTGTCGCCGGCGGGGCAGGAACTACCGGCCGCCGTGCTCGACGGACAGTTGGAACAGATCCTGCTTTCGAGCTTGCGCGCGGACCCGCAGCAGACCGCGCTCGAACCCGGCCTGGCGCAGCGGCTAATGGACCGCAGCCGCGACCTGATGCAGCGCATGGAGTCGCAGGGGGCGAGTGCCGTGCTGCTGGTCAGCGCGCCGTTGCGACAGTTCCTGGCACGGCTGCTGGCGCGCAGCGCGCCGCGGCTGCGGGTGCTGTCGTATGCGGAGATTCCGGACCAGAAACAGGTCAAGATCACGGCGACACTGGGGGCCTAAACCATGAAGATCAAGCGCTACACCGGAACGAATACGCGCGAGGTGCTGACCCGCATCCGCAACGATCTGGGGGCCGACGCGGTGATCCTGTCGAATCGGGAAATCGTCGGCGGCGTCGAATTAATGGCGGCGGTCGACTTCGACGCCAGCCGTTTTCCGTCGGATGCCGTGTCCGATGCGCCGCCGCCGGCGGTCCCTGCCGCACCCGCCGCACCGGCGCCAGCGACTCCGCGTGCTGCAGCGCCGGCCGTGCTTGCCACGGCGCCGCTGGCCGCGGCGCCCACGCCGGGAGGCGGACACCCGACGCGGCCGGCGG
>JAKAIB010000135.1 GCA_021814605.1 Pseudomonadota bacterium
GGCTCATCGGCCGCCGCCATCATGGCGACGGGCACCGACGACCGATTCGTTGGCGTGCGGCATCAGGTCGAATCGCCCGCCCTGCGGCACGCCAACGAAGACGGCCCGCACATCACAATCAATCCCTCGATCCAGCCTCCCGCACCACCACGCGGGCGTTGCAAGTCCGCCGAGCGGATCGGGATTGCCGGACGCGGCGATTGACCGTTTATTCGCCGCACGCCACGCGGCGAATATCTTGCCATCGCGGCGAATCGGGTGTTTAATCTCCGCATGGACAGCGGAGAAAAACATTACGTCTGGCAGGCCGACGACTGGCCGCAATGGCGCTACGACCTGTCTGCACTGGCGTGTTCGCTGACCGAGGTCAGCCGCGCCCAGGGCGTGCTGCTGGGCCGCCTGGCCGACGTGGGGCTGGCGCTGCGCGATCAAGCCAGCCTTGCCGCCTTGACGGAGGATGTGGTCAAGACCAGCGAAATCGAAGGCGAGGTGCTCAACGTCGAATCCGTGCGCTCGTCCATCGCCCGCCGGCTGGGCGTGGACATGGGCGCGGTCGCGCCGGTGGATCGGCATGTCGAAGGCGTCGTGGAGATGGTGCTGGATGCCACGTCCCGCGCCGCTACGCCGTTGACCGCCGAGCGCCTGTTCGGCTGGCACGCCGCGCTGTTTCCGACCGGCTACTCGGGCATGCACAGAATTGCCGTCGGCCAGTGGCGCGACGATGTTGGCGGGCCGATGCAGGTGGTGTCCGGCCCGGTCGGGCGGCGCAAAGTTCACTACCAGGCGCCGCCTGCCAAAAGGCTGCCCGCCGAGATGGCGACATTCCTGTCGTGGGCGAATGCGCAAACCGGCGAACCCGCGCTCGTGAAGGCAGGCCTCGCGCACCTGTGGTTCGTGACGCTGCACCCGTTCGATGATGGAAACGGACGCATCGCCCGCGCCGTGGGAGACCTGTTCCTCGCCCGCGCCGACGGCAGCCCGCAACGCTTCTACAGCCTGTCTGCACAAATCCAGCGCGAGCGCCGCGACTACTACGACGTGCTCGAACGCACCCAGAGAGGCCCGCTCGACGTGACCGGGTGGTTGTCGTGGTTCCTCGGTGCGCTCGGGCGCGCCCTGACCAGCGCACAGTCCACGTTGGACGCCGTGCTGAACAAGGCGCGCTTCTGGCAACGCTGGGCGGGCACACCGTTGAACGAACGGCAGGTGAAGCTGCTGAACCGCCTGCTCGACGGCTTCGAGGGCAAGATCACCAGCAGCAAATGGTCCGCCATCGCCAAGTGCTCACCCGACACGGCATTGCGCGACATCACGCAGTTGCTGGACCTGGGCGTGTTGACGAAGTCGCCGGGCGGCGGGCGCAGCACCGGCTATCAACTGGCGATCCTCAGCCCTGATGGATAGGGCCGCTCTGCTGCGCATCGTCGCGGATGGCAGGCGCTGATCAATCGACCAGGTGCCGCTGGTCGACGCGTCAAACCCGGTTCTTCTCGGCCTGGACCTTCTTGCGCGCCCATTGCTCGATCTCGCTCCAATCGTCAAGCCCGAATCGCGTCCGGTTCGCTAGGAACTTGACACCATCGACGCTCGCCTTGACCAGGTGCTCCCCAATCTGCAGCGGGCGCACTCGCGGGCGATCCAGATTGCCGCCGAACTCGAGGACATAAACCCGACCTGCCATGGCCTTGCCCGCCGCGGCGCGCTTCGGCGACCCCGCAGCGAGCGCTTCGGGAACCGCGGCTGCCGCGACTGGGCGCTCGAGACCATGCGGGAATCCGATCTCGACTCGCAGGCCGCACAGCGCTTGCGACGCGTCATGGAGGTACGTCAGCCCGTGCCGCGCCTGCATCTGGACGTGCAGCGATGACTCGCCACCGGGCAAGGACGCCGACAGCGCGGCGGCATTCGCCAGCCGAGCCAGCCGTTCGCGCTCGGGGATGGCTTGGGAAGCATCCCGGGTGGCACCCGCCAGGCTGTAGCTCCCGTGTAGGTGCCGATGTCGATTGAGCCACATACCGATCGGCGACTGGGCCATGGCAAACGAGCTGTGCGCGCCGTCAATCTTAAATTTCGGCGCGTTCCAACCGGCTCACGACAAACCCGGCGCGTGGCTCAAATCGGCATCGGCGTCAACACCTGAGCGCCCCACATGCCCGGTGGTCTGATCTGCCGCTGGACGAGACGTTCTTTTCGTCCGGGACCGTGGAGGCGGTCGAATTTCAGGATCGCGGCGGCCTGCCGACGTCGTCGCCTTATCCGGCGCGGGCGAAGCTTCTCAGCTTATGACACCTGCCGGTAGCCGCTCCATTGCGGGACTTAGCCCGCAGACCGCGCAATTTGAAAGCGGAGCAAAAACAGCTGTCTTTCATATCTGAGGCCGTTGTCCAAGACGCATGGAATAGAGGTATTCCCATCTCAGGTATACCCATATGAAACTGCTCATACTCAGGCGCCATCAGGTCGAAGCAGCGACCGGACTAAGCCGATCAAGCATTTATCGACTCGCCGCCATAGGCCAATTCCCAAAGCCGATTCGGTTAGGTCAGCGTGCCGTCGGCTGGCGCGCGGACGAGATCATCTCCTGGGTTGACCAGCGCGCGGCCGAGCGCGACCAAACTGGCGGTTGTTGTCATGCATAAGCGTTCTAAAGGGCCGCTCGAAGCTCCCCGCAGCCGGTCCGTGACGAGCCAGATTTCATTTAATCTGCAAGGACACCGTGTCCACAATGAATGTTTACCATTCCCTCAACGCGATCAGCCCGGGCTTGATGTCCCCCTCCACCATCTTCCCGTAGGGATGGTGTTCAAAAAGGGCCTTCGCGACCCTGGCGCCATACCGCGGCAGTCGGGACAATTGAGGCATGAAGCAAGCTGACCTCGGCCTGGACCTGCCGCACCGCAAGACGCGCAAGGCGGTGTTCCCCGACGAGATGGATCGCGTGGTGCCGTGGGTGCAGTTGCTCGCGCTGATCGCGCCGCACGCGCCGCGCAAGGAGCGAGGCCGGCCGCCGTTCGGTGCCGAGGTCATGCTGCGGATTCACTTCCTGCAGAACTGGTTCGGGCTGTCGGACGTGGCGATGGAAGAGGCGCTGTTCGACGTGCCGCTGTACCGGCAGTTTGCCGGGGCTGGGTGGCATGGCCCGCCTGCCCGACCGCGTGAGCATCCTGCGTTTCCGGCATCTGCTGGAGCAGCACGAGTTGGCGCCCAAGATGCTGGAAGCCGTGAACGCCACGCTGGCAGCCAAGGGGCTGCTGCTCAAGGAAGGCACGGCGATCGATGCTGCCACGCTGATCGCCGCGCCCAGCTCGACCAAGAACAGCACGGGCACGCGCGACCCCGAGACGCACCAGACCAGGAAGGGCAACCAGTGGCACTTCGGCATGATGTGCCACATCGGCGTCGACGCCGACAGGGATGCAGCCCGTCACAGCGAATCGGAGTCGCAGTCAGGCCCAGCACGCTTCGGGCTTTGGCCCGTTTGAGCAGGGATTCGAACGACACGGCGCCAACATGATGGCACTCATGGTGAGCTACAACCCGCAGCTGCTGGCCACCGATGGGCTACTGTCAACGTTTCTCACCAGCGAGGCCGATGTGTTCGTGCTGGAGGATGCCGACGCACGGCTCACCGCGCGGACGCAGGGCAATACGCTGATGCACCGGCTGCTATCGGTCAGCGACGGGTTGGTGACGCTGGCGGGCAAGAAGCTTATTTTCTCGACCAATCTGAACAGCCCCGCCGAGATCGATGCGGCGCTGTTGCGCCCGGGCCGGTGCTTCGATGTGCCGGCGTTTCGGCGGCTCACCTTCTCCGAGGCTTGCGCGCTGACGCAGGCCGCAGGAGTCAGCCCGCCGGCGGATGCGCAACGGTCCTACTCCGCAGCCGAAGTCTTCCACACTGGGGGCAACGGCGTGCCGTCCCGACTGCGCCGCCCCGTGGGTTTCGTGTGAGGCGCGTGCAACGGGTGCGACGCGCGCGACGCGTCTGCTCGGCCAGGTGTGTCACGTAGGCCAACATCCCGAACCCGCCCAGAATGGCGATGGCAGCCGTCAGCAAGAGGACGGTGTCGATGGACATGGGAACTTCTCCTTGGCGGCGAGTTTAGAACACGGCCAACCTGCAAAACGGAGCGACGCACCGTACAAGGTTGCCATCCATGCGGCGTCCATAGGCAAGTCCTGGTTCCCACATCATCACCGTTCTCCCTGGTACTCCGCGCCGAACATTGAAGCCAGCGAAGATGCCTGGATCTTCCAGGGGATCGAGCGGGTAGGGGATGCCGCCTACGTCCAGCACGTCGGAGCTGCGGCAGTTCGAGTCTGTTCCAACCGGCTCACCACAAACCTGGCGCAGGGCTCAAGTCAGCACCGACGTCAACAAGTTCGGGCGCTTCCTGGGGTACCTTCCCACGGCTTCCTACGGAAAGCCATGGCGTCCCCCGCCGAATCGTGGGAAGTCTTGTGGGTCGTCTACCGCAAGACTTTGATTTTGCTAATGTTTTGGCGGAAAGGGTGGGATTCGAACCCACGGTACGGTATAACCGTACACCGGATTTCGAGTCCGGCGCATTCGACCACTCTGCCACCTTTCCGGGTCGGTCGTTCTTGCTGCTTTCCGCCTGGAAGCGAACGCAGCAAAACCATGAAGTATATCAGCGCATCAATCTGCGGGGCGCAATTCGGTCAGGCCACCCATGTAGGGTTGCAGCGCCTTCGGAACATCGACGCCACCGTCGGCGCGCTGGTAGTTCTCGAGCACGCCGACCAGCGTGCGGCCGACTGCCAGCCCCGAGCCGTTGAGGGTGTGGACGAGTTCAGGCCGGCCGCCCTCCGAACGCACCCGGGCCTGCATCCGTCGCGCCTGGAACGCATCCATGTTCGAGCATGACGAAATCTCGCGGTAGGTGTTCTGCGCCGGCAGCCAGACCTCGATGTCGTGGGTGCGGGCGCTGCCGAACCCCATGTCGCCGGTACAGAGCACGATGGTGCGGTAGGGCAGTTCGAGCCGCTGCAGGATGCTCTCGGCGTGCGCGGTCAGCTGTTCGAGCGCGGCTGCAGACGCTTCGGGACGCGTGATCCACACCAGCTCGACCTTGTCGAACTGGTGCTGGCGGATCAGACCGCGCACGTCGCGACCATAGGCACCCGCCTCGGAACGGAAACACGGAGTGTGCGCGACGTAGCGCAACGGCAACTGCGCGGCATCGATGATCTGATCGCGCACCAGGTTGGTCAGCGGCACCTCGGCGGTCGGGATCAGGTAGTGCGGCTCGCCGTCGCCATGCTGCACCGGAAACAGATCCTCGGCAAACTTGGGAAGCTGGCCGGTGCCACGCAGCGTCTGCGACGACACGATGTACGGCACGTACGCTTCGGTGTATCCGTGCTCGGTCGTGTGGACGTCGAGCATGAACTGCGCAAGCGCGCGATGCAACCGGGCGACAGGGCCGCGCAACACCGCGAAGCGTGCGCCGGAGATGCGCGCCGCAGATTCGAAGTCGAGTCCCAGCGGAGCGCCGACGTCAACGTGATCGCGCACCGCGAAGTCGAACTGGCGCGGCGTTCCCCAGCGACGCAATTCGACGTTCCCGGTCTCGTCGGCACCGACCGGCACGTCGGGATACGGCAGGTTCGGCACCGCCATCAGCAGGTCGAACAGTTCAGCCTGCAGGGCATCGAGCCGCGCGGCATCGGTTTCGAGCGTGAGCTTGATCTGCGCCACCTCGGCCATGATCGGCGCGACGTCCTCGCCGCGTGCCTTGGCCTGGCCGATCTGCTTGGACAACTGGTTGCGCCGCGCCTGCAGTTCCTCGGTTCGCGTCTGCAGTGTCTTGCGCTCGCTCTCGAGCGACTCGAATCGCGCCACGTCGAGGAACGGTTGCGGGCTCTTGCGGGCGTTCAGGCGGGCGATGACTTGCGGCAGATCCTTGCGCAGCAGGTTGATGTCGAGCATGTTGATCGTCGTAGGAAGAAGGTTTCGGCGCCCGCGGCGGCGGGCTTCAGCGCTCGGGCCGCGCGACCAGTCCGCGCGGCAGCGGGAACTGCACCGACTCGATGACCCCCGGCATGTTGCGCACCGACACGGCGCCGAGTTCCTTGATGCGGGCGACAACCTGCTGCACCAGGGCGTCCGGAGCCGAGGCGCCGGCCGTGAGTCCAATGTGCCGTGCGCCGGCCAGCCACTGCGGCTGCAGGTCTTCGGCGCCATCGACCATGTACGCCGGCTTGCCCAGGCGCTGCGCAACCTCGCGCAGCCGGTTGGAATTTGAGCTCGTCGGACTGCCGACGACAATGACCACGTCGACCTCGGCAGTCAGCAGCTTGACCGCGTCCTGCCGGTTCTGCGTGGCGTAGCAGATGTCCTGCTTCTTCGGCTCGCGCACCTGCGGGTAGCGGGCGCGCAGCGCGGCAACGATTCCCGCGGCATCGTCGACCGACAGCGTGGTCTGGGTGACATAGGCGAGCGGCGCATCGTCCCGGATCGGCAGTGCCGCGACGTCGGCCACGGTCTGCACCAGATGGATGCCGTCGGCCTGCCCCATGGTGCCTTCGACCTCGGGGTGTCCGGCGTGGCCGATCATGACGATCTCCAGGCCCGCGCGCCGCATCTTGGCGACTTCGACATGGACCTTGGTCACCAGCGGACAGGTCGCGTCGAACACCTGCAGCCCGAGCGCGTCGGCCTGCGCCCGCACCGCCTGCGATACGCCGTGCGCCGAGAACACGACCGTCCCGCCACGCGGGACCTCGTCGAGTTCCTCGACGAACACCGCGCCCTTGGCGCGCAGGTCGGCAACGACGTACGTGTTGTGGACGATCTCGTGGCGCACGTAGATCGGCGCCCCGAAGCGCGCCAGCGCGTGCTCGACGATGTCGATGGCCCGATCGACCCCGGCGCAGAAGCCGCGCGGATTGGCCAGCACGACCTCGGGAGCGGATCGCGCCACCGCCTCGGCCGGCGCGGACGGAACGACCTTCCCGACCATCACAGCACGGCGAGGATCTCCACCTCGAACGTCGTCTCGCAGTCCGCGAGCGGATGGTTGAAATCGAGCAGCACCGCATCCTGGCCGGCATCGACCTCGCGCACCAGCGCCGTGAGCAGGCTGTGGCCCGTCGCGTCGTCCGGCAGCCGCAGCCGCAGCATGTCGCCCGGCACAGGATCGGGACCGGGCACGTCGCGGGCCGCGTCGACCACGCTGCGCGACACCCAGCGCAGCAACCCCGGACTGCGTGCGCCGAAGGCCTCGCCCGGCGCCAGCTCGAACCGCTGCCGGGTTCCCTCTTCCAGTCCGACGAGCAGTGTCTCGAGCGCCGGGCTCAACTGGCCCTGCCCGAGCGTCAGCGTCGCCGGGGCGCCGTCGAAGGTATTGACCGTGTCGACCGCGCCGGGGCCGGTCAGGCGATAGTGCAGGGTGAGGTAGGAATCGGGCTGGACGGCGGACACGATGCGATCTTGCGAAAGGAAAGACGACGCCGGGCGCGGGGACTGACGGCACGCAGCACACGGCCCGGCGGTCCGTGCAGAATAGGCCTCGACGCGAACCCTCGTATTCTAGGTGGAACCCCGCATGGCCACGCGCATCGCCGATCTCCCCGCAGCGGCCCGTCCGCGCGAAAAACTGCTGGAACGCGGCCCGCAGGCGCTGGCCGATGCCGAACTCGTCGCCATCATGCTGCGCACCGGCGTGCGTGGCCGAAGCGCCATCGACATCGGCGCCGAGCTGCTCGCGCGCTTCGGCGGATTGCACGGCCTGCTGCACGCCCCCGCCGCGCAACTGCGCGGCATGCACGGGCTGGGCACGGCCAAGTACGCCGAACTCGCAGCGGTACTCGAACTCGCCCGCCGCGCGCTGCGCGAGGAAGTGGCGCAGCAGCCGCTGTTCGATTCGCCGCAGGCGGTCGGCGACTACCTGCGGCTGTGGCTCGGCCCGCAACCGGTGGAGATCTTCGCCGCGCTGTTCCTCGACAACGGTCATCGGCTGATCGCCGCCGACGAACTGTTCCGCGGCACCCTTGCCCAGACCAGCGTCTATCCGCGCGAAGTGGTCAAGGCGGCACTGCGCCACAACGCCGCAGCGATCGTCCTCGCGCACAACCATCCGAGCGGAGTCGCCGAGCCCTCGGCCGCCGACCGCGCCCTGACCGCGGCGCTGAAATCGGCGCTCGCGCTGGTCGACGTCCGGGTGCTCGACCATCTGGTCGTGACCCGCCACAGCGTGTTCTCCTTCGCCGACCGGGGCCTGCTGTGAGTCAGGAAAGACGGCGTCGTGCCGACCGAGGCCTGGAGGCCCTCCGAGACGCCCGCGCCCGGCTGCGCGCGTCTCCCGCGCCCCGCCAGGCCGCAGCGCAATCGCAGCAACCGCCGCCCGCCGCGCCCGGCGCCGCGCCGAGCGACACCGACCGCGCGCTGTTCCGCGCCGCGGCGGCCGGCGCGCAGCCGCTCTCCGGCGCGGCACTGCCAGCCGGACTGCAGCCCGCGCCGCCGCCAGCGATCCCGCAGCAGCGCGAGCGTGACGAACGCTCGGTGCTGCGCGAAGCCATGTCCGACGACATCGACCTCGATCACCTGC
>JAKAIB010000136.1 GCA_021814605.1 Pseudomonadota bacterium
CGGTCGACAGCGCGCTTTACAGCGCCTTCGGCCAGCGGCTGGTGTCGACCATCTTCACCCAGTCGGCGCAGTACCGGGTTGTCCTGGGGGTCAGGAGCGCTGACGCTCCGGGCTCGCCCGCGCTGTCCCCCGACGGGGCGCCCGCCGGTTCGGGCCGGCCCGGCGGCGGGGACGGTCCCGGTGCGGCGCCTTCGCCGGCGTCGATGGGCGGCGCGCTCGCCGTGTTCGACGACATCTACCTCGCGGGCAGCGGCGGGCAGGCGGTGCCGCTGTCGGCGATCGCGCGCATCGAGCAGCGGGCGACGCCGCTGGCGGTCGACCATCTCGGCCAGTTCCCGGCGGCGCTCATCTCGTTCCAGCTCGCGCCCGGCGTCTCGCTCGGCGCCGGGGTCGATGCGATCAACCGCGCGGCGGCGGCTGCGGCGCTGCCGGCGGCGGTGACGCTGCAGTTCCAGGGCGCGGCGGCGGCGTTCCAGTCGGCGCTGTCGAACCAGCTCTGGCTGCTGCTCGCCGCGGTGGCGACCATGTACATCGTGCTCGGCGTGCTGTACGAGAGCTACATCCACCCGGTGACCATCCTGTCGACCCTGCCGTCGGCGGGCATCGGGGCGCTGCTGGCGCTGATGGGCACCGGCCACAACCTGACGGTGATCGCCATCATCGGCATCATCCTGCTGATCGGCATCGTGCAGAAGAACGCCATCCTGATGGTCGACTTCGCGCTCGACGCGCAGCGCAACCAGGGCCTCGCGCCGGAAGAGGCGATGCTGCAGGCGGCGCATCTGCGGTTGCGTCCGATCCTGATGACCACGTTTGCCGCGCTGTTCGGCGCGGTGCCGCTGGTCGTCGGTGGCGGCATGGGCGCCGAACTGCGCCAGCCGCTGGGGATCACGCTGGTCGGCGGTCTGCTGCTGTCGCAGCTGCTGACCCTGTTCACCACCCCGGTGATCTACCTGGCGTTCGACCGGCTGGCGGCGCGGACCGCGGGCTGGCGGACGCGGCTGTTCGGCGCGGCGGCGACCGGCGAGGAGGGCGGGGCGTGAACGCCTCGGGCGAACACCGGCCCGGGGCCGTCCCCGGCGGAGGGCGGGACGGCGAGCCGACGCCGGGATGGTCGATCTCGGCACTGTTCATCCGCCGTCCGGTGGGCACCAGCCTGCTGGCGCTGGCGGTGCTGCTGGCGGGGATCATCGCCTTCCGGCTGCTGCCGGTGGCGCCGCTGCCGCAGGTGGACTTCCCGACCATCGTCGTCCAGGCCAACATGGCCGGGGCGAGCCCGGAGGTGATGGCGGCGACGGTGGCGACCCCGCTGGAACGCAGCCTGGGGACGATCGCCGGGATCTCGCAGATGACGTCGAGCAGCACGCTGGGATCGACCCGGATCATCCTGCAGTTCGACCTCAGCCGCGACATCGACAGCGCCGCGCGCCAGGTGCAGGCCGCGATCAACGCCGCACGTCCGCTGCTGCCGACCGGGCTGACCGGCAATCCGACCTACCGCAAGGTCAATCCGGCCGACGCGCCGATCATGATCCTGTCGCTGACGTCCAAGAGCCTGACGCGGGGACAGATGTTCGACGCCGCGTCGACCATCCTGGCGCAGAAGATCTCGCAGATCGGCGGCATCGGCTCGGTGACCGTCGGCGGCGCGGCGCTGCCGGCGGTGCGGGTCGAGCTCGACCTGCCGCGGATCAACGGCATGGGACTGGGGCTGGAGCAGATCCGGCAGGCGATCGCCACGGCCAACGTCGACACACCCAAGGGGGCGATCGACGGCGCCGGCCATCGCTGGCAGGTCGGTGCCAACGACCAGCTGACCACGCCGGCGCAGTACCGGCGCATCGTCGTCGGCTACCGCAACGGCGCGCCGTTGCGGCTCGACGAGGTCGCGTCGGTGTCCGAGGGCCTGCAGAACGCGCAGAACATGGGACTGGCCAACGGCGAGCCGTCGGTGCAGCTCATCATCTATCGCCAGCCCGGGGCGAACATCATCGACGCGGTCGAAGGCGTCAAGGCGGCGCTGCCGCAACTCGAGGCGTCGATTCCGGCGGCGATCGACGTGCACATCATGTCCGACCGCACCACCACCATCCGCGCCTCGCTCAAGGAGGTGGAGAACACCCTGCTGCTGGCGGTGCTGCTGGTGGTCGGGGTGGTCTGGCTGTTCCTGCGCGACTGGCGCGCGACGCTGATCCCGGCACTGGCGGTGCCGCTGTCGCTGGTCGGGACTTTCGCCGCGATGTGGCTGCTCGACTATTCGCTCGACAACCTGTCGCTGATGGCGCTGATCGTCGCCACCGGCTTCGTCGTCGACGATGCCATCGTCGTGCTCGAGAACATCATGCGCCATGTCGAGGGCGGGATGCGGCCGCTCGCCGCCGCGCTCCAGGGTGCGCGCGAAGTCGGCTTCACGGTGCTGTCGATGAGCCTGTCGCTGGTGGCGGTGTTCCTGCCGGTGCTGTTCATGGGCGGGATCGTCGGCCGGCTGTTCCACGAGTTCGCCGTCACGCTGTCGGTGGCGATCGGCATCTCGCTGCTGGTGTCGCTCACGGTCACGCCGATGCTGGCGTCGCGCTGGCTGCGGCTGCGCCGCGACGATGCCGCGCTGGCGTCGCGCGGGTCGCGACTGGCGCGTGTCTGGCAGGCCGTCCACGACGGCTACGCCCGCAGCCTGACCGTCGCGCTGCGCCATCCGGTGCTGATGCTGGGCGTGTTCTTCGCCACCATTGCCCTCAACGTCTACCTGTACAAGATCGTCCCCAAGGGTTTCTTCCCGACCCAGGACACCGGGTTGCTGATCGGGTCGGTGCAGGCCGACCAGTCGACCTCGTTCCAGAACATGAGCCAGAAGCTCGATCGCATCGTCGCGATCGTGCGCCGGAACCCCGGGGTCGAGAACGTCGTCGCGTTCACCGGCGGCGGCACGGCCAACAGCGCGTTCATGTTCATGCAGCTCAAGCCGATGGACGAGCGTCAGGGCGTGCAGGCCATCATCACCGAACTGCGCCGCGGGCTGTCGCGGGTCCCCGGGACGCAGACCTTCATGTTTCCGGTGCAGGACATCCGCGC
Source organism: Pseudomonadota bacterium (assembly GCA_021814605.1). Classification (GTDB taxonomy): domain Bacteria; phylum Pseudomonadota; class Gammaproteobacteria; order Burkholderiales; family Burkholderiaceae_C; genus Thiomonas. Next base: position 3,070 of record JAKAIB010000136.1, read on the forward strand.
CGGCGGCCGGCCGTCGGCGGCGCTGTACGAATACACGCTGCAGGCGAGCGACCTGGGCGAGCTGCGTGTCTGGGAACCCAAGGTGCTGCAGGCGTTCAAGCGCATTCCCGGCATGAACGACGTCAACACCGACCAGCAGGCCAGCGGGCTGCAGCTGTCGCTGGTGATCGACCGGGCCGCCGCCGCGCGCTACGGCATTCCGGTGGCGACCATCGACCAGACGCTCAACGATGCGTTCGGCCAGCGGCTGGTGTCGACCATCTACGCGCCGCTCAACCAGTATCGCGTGGTCATGGAGGCGGCGCAGCAGTACCAGAACGATGCCCAGGCGCTGGGCGGCATCTATCTCGTCGGGAGCAACGGGCAGCGCGTTCCGCTGTCGGCGCTGGCGCACGAGGAGCTGACGAACACGCCGCTGGCGGTCAATCACCAGGGGCTGTTCGTATCGGCGACCATTTCGTTCAACCTCGACAAGGGCGTGTCGCTGTCGCAGGTGCAGGGCCGGATCGACCAGGCGATGGCCGAGATCGGGCTGCCGTCGGACATCCACGGCGGCTTCCAGGGCACGGCGCAGGTGTTCGCCGACACGCTGAAGAACCAGCCGCTGTTCATCATGGCGGCAATCTTCGCGATCTACATCGTGCTGGGCATGCTGTACGAGAGCACGCTGCACCCGCTCACCATTCTGTCGACGCTGCCGCCGGCGGGGGTCGGCGCCGTGCTGGCGCTGATGCTGTTCCACACCGAGTTCTCGATCATCGCGCTGATCGGGGTGTTCCTGCTGATCGGCATCGTCAAGAAGAACGCCATCCTGATGGTCGACTTCGCGCTGCAGGCCGAGCGCGACCGCGGCGCCGATCCGCGCGACGCCATCTTCCAGGCGGCGACGCTGCGGCTGCGGCCGATCCTGATGACCACGCTGGCCGCGCTCGGTACCGCGCTGCCGCTGGCCTTCATCACCGGCAACGGCGCGGAACTGCGGCAGCCGCTGGGCATTTCCATCGCCGGCGGGCTGATCGTCAGCCAGGCGCTGACCCTGTACACCACCCCGGTCATCTACCTCGAAATCGACCGCCTGCGGCAATGGACGCTGCGCCGCTTCCGCCGTAGTCGGGCGGTGGCGCTCGACACGCCGGCCTGACCTCTCTTTGCCATGAACCGCCCGACAGATGTCTCCCGTTTGATGCCCAGCGGACCCGCTTCGCCGCGGCATCGCTTCGCGCGCGCCTGCGGCGCGTCGGTCGTCGCACTGCTGCTCGGCGCCTGCGCCGCGACCCCGCCGGAACCGCCGGTCAAGATCGCCATCCCGCCGGCCTACGCGTCCGCCGCCGGCGGCTGGACACCGGTCGCCCCGCTGGCCGCGATGCCCGCGGGATCGTGGTGGCAGGTGTTCGGCGATCCGGTGCTCGACGGACTCGAGGTGCAGGTGGCGCAGCACAACCAGTCGCTGGCGGCGCAGCTTGCCGCCTACGACCAGGCGCGCGCCGCGATCGCGCAGGCGCAGGCGGCGTATTTCCCGACGCTGTCGGCCGGTCTTGCGGCGACGCGGTCGAAGTCGGCGAGCGCCAGCACCAGCGTGGCGCTGCCGGGGCGCATCGGCAACAGCGTCAGCGCCTCGGCCAGCGCCAGCTGGGAGCCCGACCTCTGGGGCAAGGTGCGGCTGCAGGTGCAGGCCGGCGAAGCCACCGCCGCGGCGAGCGCGGCGACGCTGCGCTTCACCGAGCTCAGCCTGCAGGGGCAACTGGCGCAGAGCTACCTGCAGCTGCGCACGGTCGATGCGCAGATCCGGCTGGCGCAGTCGACGGTGGCGGCCTACGGCCGCGCCCTGCAGCTCACCGAGAACCGCTACAAGGCCGGCGTCGACACCGCGGCCGACGTGGCCGCGGCGCGGACCCAGCTGCTCCAGGCGCAGACCAGCCTGACCGACCTCGGGGTGACGCGGGCCCAGCTGCAGAACGCCGTGGCCGTGCTGGTCGGCAAGGCGCCGGCCGACTTCAACCTGCCGGCGGTCGGAACGGTGCCCGAGGTGCCGCGGATCCCGCCGGGGATCCCGGCGCAGCTGCTGCAGCGCCGGCCCGACCTGGCAGCGGCGCAGGCGCAGGTGGCGGCGGCAAACGCGCAGATCGGCGTCGCGCAGACCGCCTGGTTTCCGAACCTGACGCTGTCGGCGCAGACCGGAAGCCAGGCGACCCGGCTGGCCGACCTGTTCTCGGCGCCGTCGTTGTTCTGGTCGCTCGGCCCGACGCTGGCGGCGACGCTGTTCGACGGCGGGCTGCGCCGGGCGCAGCTGGAATCGAGCCGGGCCGCGTACCGCCAGACGGTCGCGACCTACCGCCAGGACGTGCTGACGGCGCTGCAGCAGGTCGAGGACAATCTCGCCGCACAGCGCATCCTGGCGCAGGAGGCGCAGCAGCAGGCCGAGGTGGTGCAGGCCGCCGACGTGTCGCTGCGCCTGGCCGAGAACCAGTACAAGGCCGGGACCGCGCCCTACCTGAACGTCCTGACCGCGCAGACCACCGCGACCAGCGCGCGCAATGCCGAACTCACGCTGCGCAACCGCCGGTACACGGCGGCGGTCGCGCTGATCCAGGCGCTGGGCGGCGGCTGGGGTGGTGCCGGGCAGCCGGCTGTCGGGCCGCTGCCCTCGGTGCGACGCTGAGGCGGGATGCGACCGTCTTGAAACCGGCCGGTCCGTCCCTATAATCAGCACTCGTTGAGGGAGAGTGCTAACGGTGCGACATCGCGCCGTCATGCCGAGCCTTCAGAATCGGTCGAGTGCCGGGCGTGGCTGTACTGCCGCGTCGGCGTTCTCCCATGGCGTCCGCTCGGACGTGCTTGTCTTTAGTCGATGAACTTCAGGAGATTTGCATGAAATTGCGTCCTCTGCATGACCGCGTCGTGGTCAAGCGTCTGGAACAGGAAACCAAGACCGCTTCGGGCATCGTGATTCCCGACAACGCCGCCGAAAAGCCCGATCAGGGCGAAGTCGTGGCGGTCGGCCCGGGCAAGCGTGACGATCAGGGCAAGCTGGTGGCCATGGACGTCAAGGTCGGCGATCGCGTGCTGTTCGGCAAGTACGCCGGCCAGAGCGTCAAGGTCGACGGCGAGGAACTGATGGTCATGCGCGAAGACGACCTGATGGCCGTCATCGAGAAGTAATCCGGCGTCCCGAAACCCGGTTCAAACGCATCAACACGGAGAATTTCAATGGCAGCAAAAGACGTGATTTTCGGCGCCGACGCCCGCGCGCGGATGGTCGAAGGCGTGAACATCCTGGCCAACGCGGTCAAGACCACCCTGGGACCCAAGGGCCGCAACGTGGTGCTCGAGCGCTCCTTCGGCGCCCCCACCGTGACCAAGGACGGCGTGTCCGTGGCCAAGGAAATCGAGCTCAAGGACAAGCTCCAGAACATGGGCGCGCAGATGGTCAAGGAAGTCGCTTCCAAGACCAGCGACAACGCCGGTGACGGCACCACCACCGCCACCGTGCTGGCCCAGGCCATCGTGCGCGAAGGCATGAAGTACGTGGCCGCCGGCATGAACCCGATGGACCTCAAGCGCGGCATCGACAAGTCGGTCGGCGTGCTGGTCGAGGAACTGAAGAAGGCCTCCAAGCCCTGCTCGAACAGCAAGGAAATCGCCCAGGTCGGCTCCATCTCCGCCAACAGCGATGAGAACATCGGCCAGATCATCGCCCAGGCGATGGACAAGGTCGGCAAGGAAGGCGTGATCACCGTCGAAGACGGCAAGAGCCTGGAGAACGAACTCGACATCGTCGAGGGGATGCAGTTCGACCGCGGCTACCTGTCGCCGTACTTCATCAACAACCAGGACAAGCAGGTCGCGGTGCTCGAAAACCCGTACGTCCTGCTGCACGACAAGAAGGTCTCGAACATCCGTGACCTGCTGCCGGTGCTGGAGCAGGTCGCCAAGGCCAGCCGTCCGCTGCTGATCATCGCCGAGGACGTCGAAGGCGAAGCGCTGGCCACCCTGGTGGTCAACAGCATCCGCGGCATCCTGAAGACCGTGGCCGTCAAGGCGCCGGGCTTCGGCGATCGTCGCAAGGCCATGCTGGAAGACATCGCCATCCTGACCGGCGGCAAGGTGATCGCCGAGGAAGTGGGCCTGACGCTCGAGAAGGCCACCCTGGCCGACCTGGGCCAGGCCAAGCGCATCGAAGTGGCCAAGGAGAACACCACGGTCATCGACGGCGCCGGCAATGCCGCCGACATCGAAGCGCGCGTCAAGCAGATTCGCGTGCAGATCGAGGAGGCCACGTCCGACTACGACCGCGAGAAGCTGCAGGAACGCGTGGCCAAGCTGGCTGGCGGCGTGGCGGTGATCAAGGTCGGTGCCGCTACCGAAGTCGAGATGAAGGAGAAGAAGGCCCGCGTCGAAGACGCCCTGCACGCCACCCGTGCTGCGGTGGAAGAAGGCGTGGTGGCTGGCGGTGGCGTGGCGCTGCTGCGCGCCAAGCAGGCCGTGGGCGACAAGGTCAAGGGCGTCAATGCCGACCAGGACGCCGGCATCAAGCTGGTGCTGCGCGCCGTCGAGGAGCCGCTGCGCCAGATCGTCGCCAACGCCGGTGACGAGCCGAGCGTGGTCGTGGCCAAGGTGCTGGAAGGCAAGAGCAACTTCGGCTTCAACGCCGCCAACGGCCAGTACGGCGACATGCTGGAAATGGGCATCCTGGATCCGACCAAGGTGACCCGCACCGCGCTGCAGAACGCCGCGTCGGTGGCCGGCCTGATGCTGACGACCGAGTGCATGGTGGCCGAGGCGCCGAAGGACGAAGCCGCGCCCGCGATGCCGCCGGGCGGCATGGGCGGCATGGGCATGGACATGTAAGTCCGGTCCGTCGCGCTGGACCGCGGTCGCGCCATCCGGCGCGGCCGCGTCCGAGACAGGAGCCTGCCGGCCTTCGGGTCGGCAGGCTCTTTTTTTCTGCGCAGCAGTTGATCGCACTGCCGCCGGGCAGCGGATCTGCGCCGCTATGATCGGCCGCTGCCATCTGGACCAGGGGAGCATTCATGTCAGGGACTTGCACCGGCTGTGGTGCGGCCAACGCGGAGGCGGCGCGGTTCTGCACCCGATGCGGCGCGCCACTCGACGTGCCCGCGGGTGGTGCGGCTCTGCCCGCGTCCGCACCCGGCGATGCGGTCGACGAGGCGCCTCCCCACGTTCCAGGCAGCAAGGCCTTCATCTACGGCGGGATCGCCTCCGGGCTGGTCGCGTTGATCGTGGTCGGTGGCGGCGGTCTGTGGTGGGGCCTGCGCCACCCCGGACGAATCGATGCCCCGGCGGTGGCGGCTTCCGCGGTGGCGCCGTCGACACCGGCCGTGGTGGCGCCGCCGCCGCCCGCGGTGAAGACCGGGCCTGCCGCAGCGACCGCCGCGGCCGAAGTGCCGCGCCATCCGGCGCCGCAGCAAGCACCAACGCATGCCGTGGCCGCAACGGGAGCGTCGGCCCGGGTCGGCGCCTTGCGGCAGGCGCTGGCGGCATGC
>JAKAIB010000137.1 GCA_021814605.1 Pseudomonadota bacterium
TCGTAGCCGTCGAGGTCGCCGAGGACGTAGCCGCCGCCGTGGTAGTACACGATCACGCCGCCGTTGGCTGCGGCATGCGGGGTGTAGATGCGGACCGGGATGGGCGCGCCGTCCGCGCGGTCGATGGTGCGGTCCTCCGAGCCGACGTCGGCCGGCGGCACGTCAGCGGCGGCGAGGATCTGGCGATACAGGGCACGGCACGGAACCGGCGGGAGGTCGGCGAGGTCGGGTGCGCCGGCGGCGCGGGCCTGTTCCAGCATCGCCGCGATGTGCTTGTCGAGCATGGGATGTCCTTCGTTCTGGAATGGGTGGACCGGGCTCCGACGCACGAAGCCCGGCCCATTGGCGGCGGACGCCCTGGTCAGATGTAGGTTGACGCGAGTCCGCCGTCGACCGGCAGATTGATGCCGCTGACCCAGCGGGCGTCGTCGGAGCAGAGGAAGGCCACGGCCGGCGCGATCTCGTCGGCCAGCGCGGGGCGCTTCATGCGGTGGGCGTCCTTTTCCACGCGTTCCTGGCCCAGCATGGTCACGAAGTCGCCGAGGATGGGCGTGAACACCGGACCCGGTGCGACGCAGTTCATGCGCACCCCGCGCTGCAGGAACCAGGGTTGCGACTGGGCGAATGTCCAGACGATCAGCGCTTCCTTGAAGTACTGGTAGCAGGTCTCCTGGGCGACGGGGTGCTTCGCCAGCCAGGCCAGCCCCGCCTCGAAGCTGGCGGTCGTCGCCAGCGCCTTGTGCGCGTCCAGCCGCTGCGGCCATTCGTAGCCCAGGATGGACGCGACGTTGACGACGGATGCGCCGGCAGGCATGCGGTCGAGCAGCCGGGCGGTGAGGTGACGCAGGCCGAGATAGTTGACGCGGGCGACGAGGTCGACCGGCGCGGTGCCGGGAACGCCGGCGATATTCGCCAGGCCGTCGATGCGTTCGGGCAGCTGGCGTACCGCGTCGTCGATCGCCGCCTGCTCCGACAGGTCGGCCTTGACGAAGCCGTCGAGGGTGATCATCGGGTCGTTGCGGTCCACGCCGATCACGTGCGCGCCGCGCTGGCGCAGCAACCGCGCCGTCTCGGCGCCGATGCCCGAGCTGGATCCGGTGATGACGATGGTCTTGCCGTACAGATTCATGCGAGGTCTCCTTGGATGCATTTGGGGAAGAGGCCGGGCCCACGGCCCGGCCTGCGGGTTCAGAACGGGAATTGCGGCGGCGCATCCTTCACCGTGACCCACTGCCAGGCGGTGAACACCTCCCAGTCGCCGGGGCCGCCGTGCGAGCTGCCGTTGCCCGCCGCGCCGGGGCCGCCGAAGGGGTTGACCGCGTCGTCGTTGACCGTCTGGTCGTTGATGTGCACCATGCCCGCCTTGAGCCGGTTGCCGATGGCCATGGCGCGGCCGACCGAGCGCGAGATCACCGCCGCGGCCAGGCCGCCATGGCTGTTGTTGGCGATGGCCACGGCTTCGTCGTCGGTCCGGAAGGTCATCAGGTTGACCACCGGGCCGAAGGTCTCCTCGTGGAAGCTGGGCATGCCCGGTGCCACGCCGGCCAGCACCGTCGGCTTGTAGAACAGGCCGTCGTAGCTGCCGCCGGCCAGCAGCTTCGCGCCGGCAGCCACGCTCTGCTGTACGGTGTGGTGCACCCGGTCGCGCTGGCGCGCGTCGATCAGCGGCCCGAGCGCGACCTGGCCGCTGGCGCCGTCGCCCACCGGCAGATGCGTCGCCTTGCCCACCAGACGCTGCGTCACTGCGTCGGCGATCGTCTCGTGCACCAGCACCCGGTTCGACGCCATGCAGATCTGCCCCTGGTGCAGCCAGGCGCCCCAGGCGATGTTGCTCGCGGCCAGGTCCGGGTCGGCGTCGTCGAGCACGATCAGCGAGTTCGATCCGCCCAGTTCCAGGGAGACCTTCTTCAGGTGCCGGCCGGCCAGCTCGCCGATCCGGCGTCCCACCGCCGCCGATCCGGTGAACGAGATCATCGCCACGCCGGGGTCGGTGACCAGCGCCTCGCCGACTTCGGCGCCGCCGGGCAGCACATGCAGCACCCCCGCCGGCAGCCCGGCGAGCTCGAACAGCCGCGCGATCAGATTGCCGCCGCTGAGCGGGGTGCGCGGATCGGGTTTGATGATCACCGCGTTGCCCACGGCCAGCGCCGGCGCCACGACGCGCAAGGTCAGGATGAGCGGGAAGTTGAACGGTGAGATCACGCCCACGGTGCCCAGCGGCACGCGTCGGGCGAAGCTCAGCCACCCGGCGCTGCTGGGCAGCACCTGGCCTTGCGGCTGCATCGGCATGCCCGCGGCGATCTGGCAGAAGGCGATGGCCTCGCGCACCTCATGCTGTCCCTTGGGCAGGATGCCGCCGGTCTCGCGGGTGATGTACAGCGCCAGCTCGTCGAAATGCTGCTGCAGCAGCGCCGCGGCCCGGTGGAACACCGCGGACCGTTCGCGCGGGGCCGTCGCGGCCCAGCTCGGTTGCGCTGCCGCCGCCGCGGTCGACGCCGCGGCGACGTCGGCCGGGACGGCATGGCCGGCGTGGGTCAGCGTCGCGCCCGTGGCCGGCTCGACGACCGCTACCGACGCGGCGCCGCCGCGCCAGCCGCCGCTGTAGATGCTCTCCTTCCAGAGCGTGTGATCGAGGAACGGGGGATTGCTCATTGGCGATGTCTCCGGTTGAGGGAAATGAAGCGATCGGTTGCGGCAACGCTTCAGCAACCCCCGTGCCGCAGCGCCGCGATGTGCGCCGCAAGACGACAGTCGGTGCTCCGTCGGGCTTGCGAATCCGTGCTCCGACGCGATTCCCTGGGACTTACCCGGACGGGGATTGCTGCATTGCAGCTCAGGGTTTTCGTGGGTCTGTGGAATTCATCAATTCGGAAGAATCGTGGTTTCCATCGAATAGGAAGTTCGAATTTCATCAATTTCGGAAATGACAAGGTCGCATCGCATCTCGCTGGCCGAAGTCCAGCGCCAGACAGGCGCCATGCTGCGGCGGGGCGACAGCACGCAGGACGATCCGGGGCATCCGCCGACGCTTGCCGATCTCACCGAATCGCTGTTCTTCTCTCCGGGTGACGGACGCATCTGGCTCGACGAACAGCGGATGATCCTGCTCCACGCCGCGGCGATCGGGGCGCTGCGGCGCGAGCTGATCGCCGCATTCGGGATCGGCCGTGCCCGCGGGCTGCTCACCCGCATGGGCTACGTGTCCGGCGCGCGCGATGCCGAGCTGGTGCGCAGCCGCTGGCCTGACGGTGACCTGCTGCCGGTGTTCCTCGCCGGCACGCGGCTGCATGCGCTGGAGGGCATGGTCAAGGTCACGCCGCTGGCCGTGGCCTTCGACAAGGAGCGCGGGACCTACGAGGGCGAGTTCCTCTGGGAGCACTCGGTCGAGGACGACGCGCACATCGACGCCTTCGGCATCGGCACCGAGCCGGCATGCTGGATGCAGATCGGCTATGCCACCGGCTATGTCACGACGTTGTTCGGCCAGCTGGTGGTGTTTCGCGAAGTGGAGTGCCGCTCGATGGGAGCGCAGGCCTGCCGCGTGATCGGGCGCCATGCCGCGGCCTGGGGCGACGTCAGCGAGGATCTGCAGTACCTGCAGGCGAACGCGACCGGGCCGGCGCGGTCGAACCCGGTGTGCGACGTGGCGGCATTGGGAGCGTCGCCGGCCGAGACCTCGCCCAAGGCGGGGCGGCACCAGCTGGTCGGCGCATCCTCGGCGTTCAATTCGGCCGGGCATCAGCTGTCGCGGGTGGCGGCCACCCAGGCCACGGTGCTGTTCACCGGCGAGTCCGGGGTGGGCAAGGAGGCCTTCGCGCGCCGCCTGCACGCGGTGAGTCCGCGCGCGGACGGCCCGTTCGTCGCGGTCAACTGCGCGGCGATTCCCGACACCCTGATCGAGTCGGAACTGTTCGGGGTGGAGCGGGGCGGTTTCACCGGCGCGACGCGGTCCCGCCCCGGACGCTTCGAGCGGGCCGACGGCGGCACGCTGTTTCTCGACGAGATCGGCAGCCTCAGCCTGATCGGCCAGGGCAAGCTGCTGCGGGCGTTGCAGGAGGGCGAGGTCGAGCGCGTCGGCGGCACGCAGACACTGCGTGTGGACGTGCGCGTGGTCGCGGCGACCAACGTCGACCTGCAGGCCGAGGTTCGCGCCGGACGATTCCGCGAGGATCTGTTCTACCGGCTGAACGTCTACCCGATCCACCTGCCGCCGCTACGCGAGCGGCGCGACGACGTGCCGCTGCTGATGAACCACTTCCTGCGCGTCGAGTCGGCCCGGCACGGGCGCCGCCCGTCGGGATTCACCCAACGGGCCGTGCGGGCGATGCTGCACTATCCGTTTCCCGGCAACATCCGCGAGCTGCAGAACCTGATCGAACGCGGGGTGATCTCGGTCGACGACGGCATGCCGATCGACGTGCCGCACCTGTTCCGGCGCGAGCAGCTACCCGACGAGGCGCTGCTGGCGATCGGCGCGCGCGGAACGCTCGCGCCCTCCGCGGCCGGCGGCTCCGACGGACTGCTCGACAAGCTGCGCGACAGCCTGGATGGCGAGCCGCTGTCGCTCGCCTCGCTGGAGGTGCGCCTGCTGCGCGAAGCGGTCGAGGCGGAGGGGGGGAATCTGGCCGCCGCGGCGCGCCGGCTCGGGCTCAGCCGCGCACAGCTGGCCTACCGGCTCGAACGCGCCGGCAAGCCGCGGGCGCGGCGCAAGGCGCGTACCGGCTGAGTGGCGCGCGGGGCTCAGCCCGCCGGCGGGAATTCCTCGGTGTCGATCTCGTTCTGCGTCGCCGCGTTGTAGCGCGCGCCGCGCACGCTGTGCCGGTTGATCACGGCCTCGATCCGCGCGGCAACGGCGGGGTCGAGGCGGATGTCGCGCGCGGCCCAGTTCTCGCGCAGGTGGGCGATGCGGGTCGTGCCCGGGATCGCCACGATGTCGTCGCCGCGCCCGAGCACCCACGCCAGCGCCAGCTGGCCGAGGCTGCAGCCGGCGTTGGCCGCGATCGGTTCGGCCGCGGCGAGGAGCGCGAGGTTTTCAGGGTAGCTGTCGGGCGCGAAACGGGGCATACCGCGGCGGATGTCGCCGGCCTCGAGGGTCGATACGTCGCGCAGACCGTTGGCGAGGAAGCCGCGACCCAGCGGGCTGAACGCCACCAGGGTCGTGCCGAGGGCGCGGCAGGCGTCCAGCAGCGCGATCTCGGGGTTGCGGCTCCACAGCGAATACTCGTTCTGCACCGCGGCGACGGGGTGCACCGCATGCGCCCGGCGCAGCGTCGCCGCCGACACTTCGGACAGACCGATGGCGCGCACCTTGCCGTCCCGCACCAGATCGGCCATCGCGCCGACGCTGTCCTCGATGGGCACCGTCTTGTCCCATCGGTGCAGGTAGTAGAGGTCGATGACGTCGGTGCGCAGGCGGCGCAGGCTGTCCTCGCAATTGCGGCGCAGCGCTTCGGGGCGGCCGTCGATCACGCGCTTGCCGTCGACGCCGGCCATGCCGCCCTTGCTGGCCAGCATGAAGCGGCTGCGGTGCGGGCCGAGCACCCGTCCGACCAGTTCCTCATTGGCGCCGAAACCGTAGAGCGCGGCGGTGTCGAACAGGTCGATGCCGAGGTCGAGCGCCTCCCGCAGCAGAGCCTCGGCATCCGCCGGGGACGGCGGCGTGCCGTAGGCGTGGCTGAGATTCATGCAGCCGAGGCCGACGGGAGCGACCTCGAACGGGCCGATGCGGCGGCGGTTGGCGGGGGCGGAGTTCGTTGGCGTGGGGTTCATGCGGGTGAATTCTGCTGCAGTCGCGCGCGGCCTGCAGATCAGTCGTTCAGCTGCTTCTCGAGTTGGCCGAGGACCTCGTAGCACGGCAGCACCTGCCGGACGCTGGCGTTGGGCTCGCGCCCTTCGCGGATCGCGGCGAAGAACTCGCGGTCCTGCAGCTCGATGCCGTTCATCGACACGTCGACTCCCGACACGTCGATCTTCTCGTCCTTCCCGGTGTAGAGGTCGTCGTAGCGGGCGATGTAGGTGCCGGTGTCGCCGATGTAGCGGAAGAACGTGCCCAGCGGCCCGTCGTTGTTGAACGACAGCGACAGGGTGCAGATGGCGCCGTTGGCCGCCTTGAGCTGGATGGACATGTCCATCGCGATGCCCAGGGCAGGGTGGATCGGTCCCTGGATGGCGTTGGCCTTGACGATGGGCGAGCCGGCCTGGTAGGCGAACAGGTCGACCGTATGCGCCGCATGGTTCCACAGCAGATGGTCGATCCAACTGCGCGGCTGGCCGAGCGCGTTCATGTTGGTGCGGCGGAAGAAATAGGTCTGGACATCCATCTGCTGGATGTTGAACTCGCCGGCGACAATGCGCCGGCGTACCCACTGGTGGCTCGGGTTGAAGCGGCGGGTGTGACCGCACATCGCCACCAGACCGGTCCGCGCCTGCGCGTCCGCGACGGCCTGCGCGTCGGCGCGCGAGTCCGCCAGCGGGATCTCCACCTGGACGTGCTTGCCGGCCTGCAGGCACTGGATGGCCTGCGCCGCGTGCATCTGCGTGGGGGTGCACAGGATCACGGCGTCGAGGCCGGGCAGGGCCAGGCTTTCCGCGAGGTCGGTCGTGACGTGGTCGATGCCATACTTGGCGGCGACCTCGCGCGTCTTGTCGAGTTCGCGGCCCACGAGCGACACCACCTTGACGCCGTCGATGTTCCGGATGCCGTCCAGGTGCTTGATGCCGAAGGCACCGGCTCCGGCGAGCGCCACGTTGAGGGTGCGGGTCATGTCAGACGTTCTCCAGGATCAGATGGCCCACCGCGGTATTGCTGGCGGGCACGTGGTAGAAGCGGTGCTTGACGACGGGCGGACGATCGCTCATCGCGCCGCGCGCGATCAGCCACATCACCAGCTCGATGCCTTCCGAACCGGCTTCGCGCACGTAGTCGATGTGCGGCAGCTCGGCCAGACCGGCGGGATCGGCGATCAGGCGGTCGAGGAAGCGGTTGTCCCACTCGCGGTTGATCAGCCCGGCGCGCGGTCCCTGCAGCTGGTGGCTCATTCCGCCGGTCCCCCAGATCTGCACCTTGATGTCGGGGTCGTACGACTCGACCGCCTTGCGGATGGCGCGCCCGAGATTGAAGCAGCGCCGGCCCGACGGGACGGGGTACTGGACCACGTTGACCGCGAACGGAATGACCGGGCAGGGCCAGGCGTCGGGCTGCCCGCACATCAGCGACAGTGGCACGGTCAGGCCGTGGTCGACGTCCATCCGGTTGACGATGGTCAGGTCGAAATCGTCCTGGATGACGCTCTGCGCGATGTGCGCGGCGAGCTCGGGATGGCCGATCACCTTGGGCACCGGGCGCGGACCGAAGCCCTCGTCGGCGATGGCGAATTCGGCCGCGGTGCCGATCGCGAAGGTCGGAATCAGGTCGAGGCTGAACGCGCTGGCGTGATCGTTGTAGACGAGAAAGATCACGTCGGGCCGGTTGTCGCGCAGCCACTGGCGCGAATACTCGTAGCCGGCGAACACCGGCTGCCAGTAGGGTTCCTGCGTCTTGCCGTGGTCGATGGCGGCGCCGATGGCCGGGACGTGCGAGGTGTAGACGGATGCGGTGATGCGTGCCATGTCAGTGCCCGTCCTTGCGCCCGGCGCTGCCCTGGGGCTGGTGCTGCGCCTGCGCGTCGCCGTCCTCGCCGATGTAGCGGTTGCCCTCGGGCGAGCGCCCGCCGCGGATCATCATGTCGCGATACTCCTGTTCGGTCATTCCGGTCATGCTGCCGGCCATCTGCTGGAAGCTGCGGCCGTCGGTCGCGCCGATCTTGGCAAGGAAGTAGATGTTGCCGCCGAGGGCGATGCAGCGGTTCAGGTCGCGCGCCAGCACGGCCTGCTTCTGCTCCTCGGTCATCGCCCACTCGTCGAGGTAGGCCCGCTCGTCGGCCTTGAACCGCGCGCGGTTCTCGGGCTTCATCAGCGACATGCAGAACTGGTTGAGCCAGTAGCCCTGGCGCGACTGGTCGGCGTCGAAGATGGTCGTGCCGGGAATGTCGGTGTACGGTTTGTCGAGCGCCATCGCGTCAGGCTCCTTGCCACTCGCCGGGCCAGTACAGCCGCATCGGGTTGTCCACCAGCAGCTTGCGCTGCAGTTCGGCGGTCGGCGCGATGTGCGGGATGAAGTCCACCAGCAGGCCATCGTCGGGCATGTGGTCCTTCAGATTGGGGTGCGGCCAGTCGGTTCCCCACAGCACGCGGTCGGGGAAGGTCTCGACGATGCGGCGGGCGAACGGCACCACGTCGCGGTAGGCCGCCTGCTCGCCGTTCAGCGCCGGCGGGCCGCTGACGCTCAGGCGCTCGGGGCAGGTCACCTTGCTCCAGACGTTGGGATGCTCGCGCATGAACCGGACGAACAGCTCGAACTCGGGACCGTCCAGCGGTTTGGTGACGTCGGGCCGACCCATGTGGTCGACCACCACCGTGGTCGGCAGCGCGGTGAAGAAATCCCACAGTTCGGGCAGGTCGGCCGCCTCGAAGTAAATCACCACGTGCCAGCCCA
>JAKAIB010000138.1 GCA_021814605.1 Pseudomonadota bacterium
GCGCGAGCGCTGGTTCGCCCCGCACGTCGGCTACGGGCTGCTGCTGCTCGCGCTCTGGCCGGCGGCCCTGCTCTGGCCGGCGGCGGTGCTGTTCGGCACGGGGCAACTGGGTCCGACGCTGCTGCAGCCGGCGTTCGACTCCGACACCTGGCAGACGCTGTCCGCCTGGTTTGCCGACAGCGGGCTGCGCCTGTCCGACGTCGCGCCGATGAGCGCGCTACGCCAGACCGCGATCTCGGCGGCGATGCTGGTCGCCTGCATCCTCGCGCTGTCGGCCTTGCTGCGGCCCGGCGCGCCGCGGCTGCGGCTGGCGCTGGCGCTGTGCGCCGCCGGGCTGCTGGCCGTCAGCCTGTCGGCGGCATTGAGCTTCGGACCGGACCACGCGCTGGCCTGGGCCACCGCGCCCGCGCTGCGCGGCGTCGCGATCGGCCTGCTCGCCGGGCTTCCTCTGACCCATCTGCCGCCGCGTGCCTGCGCCGTGCTCGGCGCGGGCAGTCTGGCGCTCGCGCTGGTGTGGATCAACGTGTCCGGGCCCGGCCCGTACTACGCGATGAATCTGCAATCGTGGAGCCAGGGGCTGTTCATCCGGCTCTACGGCCTGCCGCAATGGCTGAGCTGGCTCTGGCCGTTCGCGGCGCTGCTCTACCTGATCGGCCGAGCGCTGCGCGGCGCCGACCGCGCCCATTGACCGCGCGGCTGTTCCTATCATTCGCTCCATGCCCTATTACCAACGCCACATCTTCTTCTGCCTGAACCGCCGCGACGACGATACGCGGCCGTGCTGCGCCGCCGCCGGCGCCGAAGCCGCGTTCGAACATTGCAAGTCGCGCGTCAAGTCCCTCGGGCTTGCCGGGGCCGGCAAGGTACGGGTCAACCGTGCCGGCTGCCTCGACCGCTGCGAGGAGGGGCCGGTCTGCGTCGTGTATCCGGAGGGGGTCTGGTACACCTACGTCGACGCGAGCGACATCGACGAGATCGTGCAGTCGCACCTGCAGCGCGGCGAGGTGGTCGAACGACTGCGGCTGCCCGGCGACGCACCAGAGCGCGGCTGAGACGGCGATGAACGCGCAGACGCGCAAGCTGCTGATCGACGGCCCGGCCGGGCCGATCGAGGTCGCGCTGGACCTGCCCGCGGCCGCGCCCGCCGGCCTCGCCGTGGTCGCACATCCGCATCCGCTGCATGGCGGAACGCTCGACAACAAGGTCGTCCAGACCCTCGCGCGCGCCTGGCTCCGGCTGGGCTACGCGACGGTTCGGCCCAACTTCCGCGGCGTCGGACAAAGCGCCGGCAGCTTCGATCAGGGTCAGGGCGAAACCGAGGACCTGCTCGCGCTGATCGCTCGAATGCGTCCGGAAATCGCGACGCTGGCCAGGACCGACGCCGACGCGTTGCCGCTGGCCCTGGCGGGCTTTTCCTTCGGCGCCGCCGTTGCGGCCCGCTGCGCCAGGGCACTGCGGGATCGCGGCGTCGCGCTGCACGACCTCACCCTGGTCGGCACCGCGGTCACGCGATTCGACGTCCCTGCGGTCCAACCGACCGACAGCCCTCCGCTGGCGCAGTCCATCCTCGTCTTGCACGGCGAAGCGGATGACGTCGTCCCGCTCCCGGCCGTGCTCGACTGGGCACGGCCGCAGCATCTGCCGGTCGTCGTCCTTCCGGGCGCAGGGCATTTCTTCCATGGTGCCCTGCTGGTGCTGCGCGACTGGGTCTGCCGCTGGCACGGCGCCACCGCTGCACCGGCTGCCGGCGCCGATTGATCCGTGGTGCGCCGACGCGAACCTTCGCCGCGGCCGCACCTCCAACACCGCAAAACTTCGTCACCCCTGCCGCATTCCGCTGCTGCTAGGGTTCCTCACCAACCCGTCCGACTTGCCTTCAGGATCTGCCCATGTCCATACGCCCGATCGTCGCCGCCTGCAGCGCCGCATTGCTGCTCGGCCTTTCGCCTTTGACCTACGCCGCCACGCCGGCAGCGACCGCGCCCGCATCGCCGGCCCCCGCGACGACGGCGGCGACACCGCTGCAGACGCTGCTCGCCAATGTGCCACCGCCCGACCTCGATGCCCGGTCCTGGCTGGTGCTCGACATGACCAGCGGCGAGATCCTCGCCGAACACAATGCCCACGAACAGGAGGCGCCGGCGTCGCTGACCAAGCTGATGACCGCCTACCTCACCTTCAAGGCCCTGAAGGACGGCACGATCAAGCTCGACCAGACGGTGCATGAGTCGGACAAGGCGTGGAAGACCGGCGGATCGCGGATGTTCATCGACCCGCGCGTCCCGGTTTCGGTCAACGATCTGCTGCTCGGCATGATCGTGCAGTCGGGCAACGACGCTGCGATGACGCTGGCGCAGACCGTCGCCGGCTCGACCAGCGCATTCGTCGCGATGATGAACCGCCAGGCGCAGCAGTGGAACCTCAAGGGCACCCACTTCATGGACCCGACCGGCCTGCCCGATCCGGGGCACCATACGACGGCCTATGACCTGTCGGTCATCGCGTCGCACATCATCCGCGACTTTCCCGCGGACTATGCACGCTACTTCAAGGTCAAGGAATTCACCTACAACCACATCACCCAGCCCAATCGCGTCAGCCTGCTGTTCACCGACCCGTCGGTCGACGGCATGAAGACCGGCTACACCGCCCAGGCCGGGTACTGCATGATCACCTCGGCGCAGCGACCGTTCCCCAACGGACCGCGTCGCGTGCTCACCGTGGTGATGGGCACGCCGTCCGAGCGGGCACGCGGACAGGAGAGCCAGGTCCTGCTGAACTGGGCGTTCCAGAACTTCGACGACATCACCCTGGCCACGCCGGGCAAGCCGCTACTCACCGCGCCGGTGTGGAAGGGCACGTCCAACAAGGTCGGCCTGGGGTCGACGGTGCCGATCGTAATCACCGTGCCACGCGGCATGGGCAAGGAGATCCAGACCAAGGTCGTGCGCCCGGATCCGCTGGTGGCGCCGATCCGCGCCGGACAGCGCATCGGCCAGCTCGACGTCAGCCTGGCCGGCAAGCCGGTCGCCACCTATCCGGTCACGGCGATCGAGGCCATTCCCGAGGCCGGTCTGTTCGGCCGTGCGTGGGACAGCCTGCGGCTGCTGATCAAGTGAGTGTCCGGCGGACTCAGGCGGCGGCCGCTGCCTGAGTCCGCCGGATCGTGTCCACGCAGACCTCGCCGCGCAGCGAGTGCGGCAGCGCCGCGGTGATGCGCACCGGCACGAGCTGCCCGATCAGCAGCGCCGGAGCGGGGAAGTTGACGATGCGATTGTTCGCGGTCCGTCCCTGCAGTTCGGCCGCATCCTTCCGACTCGTTCCTTCGACCAGCACGTCCTGCACCGAGCCGACCATCGCCGCGCTGATCGCCGCCGCCTGGCGGTCGAGCAGCGCCTGCAGCGCCTGCAGCCGCGCGATCTTGACCGCGTGCGGCGTGTCGTCGGGAAGGTTGGCGGCCGGCGTGCCGGGGCGCGGACTGAACACGAAACTGAAGCTGGCGTCGAAGCCGAGATCCTCGACCAGCTTGAGCAGCTGGGCGAAGTCGGCCTCGGTCTCGCCGGGGAAGCCGACAATGAAGTCCGATCCGATGCAGATGTCGGGCCGCGCCGCGCGCAGGCGGCGCACGATGCTCTTGAATTCGAGCGCGGTATAGCCGCGTTTCATCGCCGCCAGGATGCGATCGCTGCCATGCTGCACCGGCAGGTGGACATGACCGACCAGCTGCGGGATGCGCGCATACGCATCGATCAGTCGCTGGGTGAATTCCTTCGGATGGCTGGTGGTGTAGCGGATGCGGGCGATGCCATCGATCGCCGCGACGCATTCGAGCAGGAAGGCGAAGTCCTCGCCCTCCTCGGCTCCGCGCCAGGCATTGACGTTCTGCCCGAGCAGCGTCACCTCGCGCACGCCCTGCGCCGCGAGTTCGGCCACCTCGGCCAGCACGTCGACAAGCGGCCGCGACACTTCCTCGCCGCGGGTGTACGGCACGACGCAATAGCTGCAGTACTTGCTGCAGCCCTCCATGATCGACACGAACGCGCTCGGCCCCTCGACCCGCGCCGGCGGCAGGTTGTCGAACTTCTCGATCTCTGGAAAACTGATGTCGACCTGCGGCCGGCCCGCGCTGCGGCGCTGCGCGATGAGCTGCGGCAGACGGTGCAGCGTCTGCGGCCCGAACACCAGATCGACGTACGGCGCCCGCGCGACGATGGCCTCGCCCTCCTGGCTGGCAACGCAGCCGCCGACCCCGATCAGCAGGTCGGGTCGCGCCTGCTTGAGCGACCTGAGCCGGCCCAGGTCGCTGAACACCTTCTCCTGCGCCTTTTCGCGAATCGAGCAGGTGTTGAGCAGGATCAGGTCGGCGTCCTGCGGATCCGGTGTGGGCTCATACCCCTGCGCCGCCTGCAGCACGTCGGCCATCTTGGCCGAGTCGTACTCGTTCATCTGGCAGCCGAACGTCTTGATGTAGACCTTTTTCATTGCAATGCTCCGGCCGCGCAACGCGCCGGCCGGCCCTCATGGAATGTCGAATCGACGACCGGCCGCGACGGGCCGGTGCTGCCGGTCACTGGATCCTGAACAACCCGCAGTCCGACGGGGCCTGCGGCACGTTCAGCTGCGCGGCCTGCGCCGCGGTCACCAGCCAGACGCGGAACACGTTGCCCAGCGCGTCCTGCTGGAACACCACCGGCGAGCCGATACCGTCGAGCTGCGCCGTCATCACCACCCGCTGCTGCGGGTCGAGCACGCGCACGCCGGGGCCGAGCACGTAGCTGCGGCAGTTGATGGTGACCGCGGGGAAGGCACCGAATTCGGCGTTCCCCTGCAGGCTGCCGTTGGGATAGACCTGCTGGGCCTGGACCGCGATGCAGGCCCCCGCGATCCATGCGGCGGCCCCGACCAGGCGTCGCGCCCAACGTCCGGTCGCTGCATTGCCGGCTGACGACTGATGGCCCACTGCGGCCTCCTTTGCGACTTGCGCTTGCGTGGCCCCGTGAACACGCCCTTGCGGACGAGGCGGTGGCCGACGTCGATGCTCGGCCGGTATTCTGCCATGCACCGGTTCGGGCGGCTGCCTCATCCGCCTTCGGCCCGGCTGCCGATCAGCGTTTCCAGTGTCTCCCAGACCCGGTCGGGCGCGATGTCGCGCAGGCAGCGCAGGTGACCGAGCGGACAGCTGCGCTGGAAGCAGGGACTGCAATCGAGGTGCAGCCAGATGGTGGCGCTGCGATGTGCCGCCGGCGGCGTATGGCGCGGGTCGGTCGATCCGTACAGACCGACCGTCGGGCGTCCGAGTGCCGCGGCGACGTGCATCAGCCCGGAGTCGTTGCTGACCACGCCCGCGGCCCCCGCAAGCAGGGCGATGGCCTCGTCGAGCCGGGTCCGGCCGCACAGGTCGGTGACCCCCGCCGCGGCTGCCGCGATCGCCGCGCCGGCCCCGGCATCGCGCGCCGTTCCCAGCACCGCCACGCCCAGGCCGTGCCGCAGCGCCAGCCGCGCCAGCGCGGCGAAATGCTCCGTCGGCCATTGCTTCGCGGGGCCGTACTCGGCCCCCGGGCAGAGCGCGATCCAGCGCGGCGGCAGCCCGAACCGCGCGCGGACGGCGTCGGCCGCGCCGTCCGGCAGGCACAGCGTCGGTTCCGGCAGCGCGGCAACGTCGGCTGCGCCGGCCAGCGCGGCATAGTGGCGCCGCATGTCGCCCCGCGTCGACGTTGCCGACGAATCGCGCGGCGGCGCGATGGCGTCGGTCAGCAGCAGGCCGCGCGCCTCGCCGCGATGGCCGATGCGCTGTGGGATGCGCGCCAGCCAAGGCACCAGCCGCGACTTGACGTTGTTGCCGAGAATGTAGGCGCGGTCGAAGCGATGCCCGCGCAGCTGCGCGGCGATGTCGCGCCGCGCAGCCAGGTCGAGTCGGCCATGGTGGAACGGCGCCTCGATCACGGTGTCGACCCCGGGCATCGCCCGCAGCACCGGCGCGACCGCCGGCATGCCGAGCGCGGCAACCCGCTCACCCCGCGCCTGCAGCAGCGCGACCAGCGACTGCGCCATCACGGCGTCGCCGATCCATTGCGGCGCGACCAGCAGCGACCGGGTCATGCCGTCGTCCGGCGGCGGCAATGGCCGCCGCGGCACAGGCTCAATGCCCGCGGACCACTTCGCCTTCGGCCAGGCGGTAGCGCGTGCCGCAATACGGGCAGGCCACCTCGCCATGGGTCACGTCGAGGAAGACGCGCGGGTGGCTGCTCCAGATCGGCATGTTCGGGTTCGGACAGTGCGCCGGCAGGTCCTTGGCCTTGAGTTCGACCAGCGGCATATCGGATTGGGGAATGGCGCTCATGGGAACGGTCTCGATGGGACGAACGCGGGTTCAGATCGCAGTCAGCCACTGCGCGTACTTCGGGTTGCGCCCGCCGACGATGTCGAAGAACGCGTTCTGGATGCGCTCGGTCACCGGGCCACGCTGGCCCGGCCCGATGGTCACGCCGTCGAGTTCGCGGATCGGCGTCACCTCGGCCGCGGTGCCGGTGAAGAAGGCCTCATCGGCGATGTAGACCTCGTCGCGGGTGATGCGCTTCTCCACCACCTTCAACCCGAGGTCCTCGCAGATGGCGAACACGGTCTTGCGCGTGATGCCGTTGAGCGAGCCGGACGACAGGTCCGGCGTGTAGAGCACGCCGTCGCGCACGACGAAGATGTTCTCGCCCGCTCCTTCGCTGACGAAGCCCTGCGGATCGAGCAGCAGCGCCTCGTCGTAGCCGTCGGCCGTCACTTCGAGGTTGGCGAGGATCGAATTCGTGTAGTTGCTCACCGCCTTGGCGTTGCACATCGTGATGTTGACGTGGTGACGGGTGTAGCTCGAGGTCTTGACGCGGATGCCGCGCTTCAGGCCCTCCTCGCCGAGGTAGGCGCCCCAGGGCCAGGCGGCGACCATCAGGTGGATGGTGTTGCCGCGCGGCGAGACGCCGAGCTTCTTGTCGCCGATCCAGACCAGCGGCCGGATGTAGCAGGAGTCGAAGCCGTTGGCGCGCACCACGTCGATCTGCGCCTGCATCGCCTGCTCGGGCGTGAACGGGATCTCCATGCGCAGGATCTTCGCGCTGTTGAACAGCCGCTCGGTGTGCTCGCGCAGCCGGAAGATGGCCGTGCCCTTGTCAGTCTTGTAGGCGCGCACCCCTTCGAACGCACCACAGCCATAGTGCAGGGTGTGGGTCAGCACGTGGATCTTGGCGTCGCGCCACTCCACCAGCTGGCCGTCCATCCAGATTTTGCCGTCGCGGTCGGACATCGAAGTGGGCAGGGCCATGAGCGTTCTCTCCGGGAGGTGAAAGTCCCATTCTAGAAACTCCCGGCCCGCCACGCCGCGAAGCGGCGCCAGCCGGTCAAAGCACCGCCAGCGCGGCGTCGTAGTCCGGCTCGTGGGCGATCTCGTCGACCAGTTCGGCGTGCAGCACCTTGTCGTCGGCATCGAGCACCACGACGGCGCGCGCGCACAGGCTCGCCAGCGGACCGTCGACGAGGCCGACGCCGTAGTCGCGGGCAAACTCGCGGTCGCGCATCTCCGACAGCGTGATCACCCGGTCGAGCCCCTCGGCGCCGCAGAAACGCGCCTGTGCGAACGGCAGGTCGGCCGAGATGCAGAGCACGACGGTGTCGGGCTTTTCGGCGGCACGCGCGTTGAAGGTCCGCACCGACTGGGCGCAGGTGGGCGTGTCGATCGACGGGAAGATGTTCAGAACCTTGCGCTTGCCGGCGTAGTCGGCCAGGGTGCGGTCGGCCAGTCCTTTGTCGGTCAGCCGGAATTGCGGGGCGCGGCTGCCGACCGCCGGCAGTTCGCCGCTGGTCGATAGCGGGGTGCCGCGCAGATGGGTGGTGGCCATGCGAGTCTCCTCCTTCAGTGGATGTGCCGTGACGCGCGCAATGCGCGGCGCGTGGCGATGGTATCGGGGGAGCGCCGGCCTTTCCGGCCATGCGGGCAATCGTCCGCGGACTCAGCCGGTCGTGTCGGAGTGCACCCGCCCGGACGGCACGTGGCGTGCCGCCGACTCGACGTGGCCGGTCTGGTCGTCGAAGAAGAAGTCGGGCTGGAACTCGCGCAGGAACGGCCCCTTTTCCAGACCGCCGAGGAACATCGCCTCGTCGACCGCGATGTTCCAGTGCATCAACGTGCGAACGGCGCGCTCGTGCGCCGGGGCGCTGCGCGCGGTGACCAGCGCGGTGCGCAGCCGCATCGCCGCCGAGCCGTCGGCGCTGGCATGCTGCAACCGGTGCAGCGCCTCCAGCAGCGGCTTGAACGGCCCCGGCGGCAGCGGCAGTCCGGCCTTGTTCGCCTCGTGCTGCTGGAACGCCGGCAGTCCCTCGCTCTGGTAGACGCGCTCGGCCTCGTCGGAGAACAGCACGGCGTCGCCGTCGAAGGCGATGCGCACCTCGTCGGGATGCGCCTCCGAGGCCCGCGCCGATTCCGGATACACC
>JAKAIB010000139.1 GCA_021814605.1 Pseudomonadota bacterium
GTTGCCGGCCTTCACCGCAGCGATGAAATCCTGCAGGCCGTACTCGTGGTTGGCCGGGTCGGCGGTCTTGCCGTCGGTCTCCAGCGTGTGGCCGATCGCCAGCGTCGAGCTCGGGCGGGCGTGGGTCGGGTTCGCGGTGCTCTTGTAGTACTGGAACCAGTTGTGGTGCTGGATGTAGTCGCCCACCGTCTGGTTGACCACGGTCGAGAACGTGCTGCGCTTGCATCCGGTCGTGCCGTTGGGGTTGACCACCGACAGGTTGAAGCCGCCCATGAAACCGCCCCAGGAGATGTTCCGCCCGTTGAGCAGGTCGCCGATGTTCTGGCCGGACATGGAGACCTGGTCCTTCGGGTTGGAGCAGATGTCGCCGGCGGGATCGACGTCGTTGATCATGGTGTAGCCGCCCTGCCCGTCCTGGATGTAGTACGAGTAGGCACTCATGGTGAACGGCTGATGGCTGGTCGCGCCGATGATCATGCCGTTGGTCTGGCCGGACACCGCCTCGAGCGCGCCCGGGGTCGACGGCCCGTAGGTGTCGGTGTAGGCGTCGTCGCTCATCGCGAAGTTCTGCGCGTAGTTCCACATCGCGCCGACGGTGTTGCCGTCGTAGTAGCCCATCACCTGACCCTTGGTCCCGAAGGCGCCGACGCCGCCGGCCGTGGCGCTGCCGGTGTACTTGGGAAACAGATCGGCCTTTCCACCGTCGTAGGCCTGCTGCTCGGCGGTGTAGGCGTGGTTCTGGTCGGCGGTTGCGGCCTGGCTGCGGTCGAGGCGGAACGGCTCTGCCGCGTCAGCGCCGTTGGCTGTGTTGGTGAAGTTGGGGTTGTTGGTCAGCAGGTTGGCGCTGACCAGGTTGTTCACCGTCGGCGTGCCGGACTTGGCGGTGAACGCCGGTTCGCCCGTCGGGTTGGTCGCGGTCGGATAGGTCGCGAAATAGTGGTCGAACGACACGTTCTCCTGGTAGATCACGACCACGTGCTTGATCGGCGTGGCGGTGGTGAAGGCGCGCGCGGCGGTGTACGACGTGCCGGGCACGACGGCAGCGCTCGAGCCGCCGCCGCAGGCGGCGACCGCGACGGCAGCCGCGACCACGGCGGACGCCAGAATGGACTTGCGAAGCATGAAGACTCCCTGTGTTCGGATGGGCCAACCCGCGCGGGTGCGAAACGCCGCGCCGGGACGCAGGCGATTCTTTTCAGGCCACATGTCGGCTCCGTGACCAAAACCGCCACGGACACACTTGGTTTCAGTCGATACCGCTTCGTTACGCTTGCGCGCGGTCAGCGCGCCAGCGCCTTGAGGGCCTGACGGATGCCATCGTCGACGCCGCAGCCGGCCGGCAGCGCCTTCACGGCGGCGGTCGCCTCGCGCTCGGAATAGCCCAGCGCGATCAGCGCCTGCAGCACGTCGGCGGTTCCCGGCGCGGCGGCCGCCGCCGCGGTGCCGAGGTCGGCGCCGATCTTGCCCTTGAGTTCGAGCAGCAGCCGTTCGGCGGTCTTCTTGCCGATGCCGGGGACGCGGGTCAGCCGCGCCGCGTCCTGCAGCGTGACCGCCTGACCGAGTTCGGCCACGCTCAGCCCCGACAGCAGCGCCAGCGCGATGCGCGGGCCGATGCCGCTGATCTTCACCAATTCGCGGAACGCGGCGCGCTCGGCCGCGGTGGCGAAGCCGTAGAGGAGATGTGCGTCCTCGCGGATGACGGTGTGGACCAGCAGCGTGACCGCCTGGCCGACCGCAGGCAGGTCGTAGAGCGTGCTCATCGGCACGTCGACCTCGTATCCGACGCCGCCGACGTCGACCAGGATCTGCGGTGGCGACTTGTCGAGCAGTGTGCCGTGGAGACGTCCGATCATGCCGGCAAATGTAGCAGCAGCGCAGGGCCCAGCCGCTAAGATCCGCAGATTGTCCTGCCGTCACACCATGAACCGACAACACGCATACAGCAAGGAAGACCTGATCGCCTGCGGGGAAGGCCGCCTGTTCGGCCCGGGCAATGCGCAACTGCCGCTGCGCGAAATGCTGATGATGGACCGCATCACGCGCATCGCGGCCGACGGCGGAACCTACGGCAAGGGCACCATCGAGGCCGAACTCGACATCCGCCCCGACCTCTGGTTCTTCGGCGTGCACTTCGAGGGCGACCCGGTGATGCCCGGCTGTCTCGGACTGGATGCGATGTGGCAGCTCGTCGGCTTCTACCTGGGCTGGATGGGCGGACTCGGCCGCGGTCGCGCGCTCGGTGTCGGCGAGGTCAAGTTCACCGGACAGGTGTTGCCCACCGCCAAGCTGGTGCAATACCGCATCGACCTGAAACGGGTGATCAACAGCCGGCTGGTCATGGGCATCGGCGACGGCGTGATGTCCGTCGACGGCCGCGAGATCTACACCGCCAAGGACCTGCGCGTCGGGCTGTTCACGTCGACCGACGGATTCTGAACCCGCGCACCGCACGGGTCCGGATCGACCGTCCGGGCGCTACTCCACCCGCTCCACCGCGACCGGCACCTTGGTGCCGTGCTCGAACTTCGACAGGGTGATCGACGGATCGACGAGTTCCCCGGTGGCGGTGAAGCGGATGTCGGGATCGGTCACGCCGTCGTAGTCGATGTGACGGACATACGGCAGATACACCTTCGGATCGCTCGACCCGGCCTTCATCATCGCGTGCGCCAGCACCATCGTGGCATCGTAGGCGTTGGGTGAATAGAGCTGGAAGGCGCCGGCGCCGAACTCGGCGTCGTAGCGCGCCTTCCAGGCCTTGCCCTTGGGCAGTTCGTCGAGCGGCGCTCCGCCCTGGGCGCAGAGAGTGCCGTCGACCGCGCCGCCGGCCAGCTTGGCCATCACCGGAGCGCAGATGCCGTCGCCACCCAGCAGCCGCGCCGTCATGCCGATGCGCCGCATCTGCCGCAGCATCGGCGCGGCCTGGCTGTACATGCCGCCGTAGAACACCACCTGCGGCCGGACCGCCTTGATGCGGGTGACGATGGCGGAGAAGTCAGTGGCCTTGTCGTCGGTGTATTCGCGGTCCACCACGTCCATGCCCAGCTTCTTCGCCGTGGCGACGAACACGTCGGCCAGCCCCTGGCCGTAGGCGGTGCGATCGTCGACCACTGCGACGCGGCGCACGTGCAGCGTGGCGTGGGCGTACTCGGCCAGCCCCGCACCCAGCGCGTTGTCGTTGGCGATCATGCGGAAGAAAGTCTTGTAGCCCTGCTCGGCGATCTTGGGCGCGGTCGACGACGGCGTGATCTGCGGCACACCCGCGGCGGCATAGATGCGCGCCGCGGGAAAGGTGCAGCCCGAGGTCTGGTGGCCGATCACCCCGCTGGCGCCCTCGTCGACCAGCTTCTGCGCCACCAGCGTGGCCTGGTCGGGCAGCCCCTGGTCGTCCTCCGCGTCCATCGTCCAGTCGACCGCGCGCCCGCCGATGCGGGCATGCTCGGCGTTGAGCTGCTGCAGTGCCATGTGCACACCGTTGACGGCGTCCTGACCGCTCGCGGCCAGCGGGCCGGACAGCGGCACCGCAACGCCGATGACCACGCGTTGTTCGGCGGCCTGCGCCGCCACGGCCGGGACGGCCGTCGACAGCACCAGCGACAGCAGGGCAAACGGGAAGGCATTGCGCATCGGGAACTCCTCGCAGGACAGGGGCCGCGCCGGCCGCGGCATGCGACCGGCGATCGGCGAATGTTCAGGCAAGATGCCCGCGCGGCTTGTGAGCAGATGTTTCCAGTACCGCCACCCCGGTCGGGATCAACCGACCAGCCGCCCGCGCCGCAGCCGCATGCCGCGCAGCTGCGCGGCCGACATCCGGCCGCCGCCGGTCGCCGCCCCGGCCGGAGCAGATGGCTCGGCCGCCTGCCGCAGCGCCGCCAATCCGCGTTGCGCGTGCGCGTGGCAGATCGCCAGTCCGAGCGCGTCGGCGGCATCCGGACCGGGCTGGCCGGGCAGCGCCAGCAGCCGCGTCACCATCTCCTGCATCTGCGCCTTGCTGGCGCGGCCATAGCCGACGATGGACTTCTTGAGCTGCAGCGCGGTGTATTCGGCCACCGGCAGCCCGGCGGCCACCAGCGCCGCGATGGCCGCGCCCCGCGCCTGCCCCAGCAGCAGGGTGGACTGCGGATTCACGTTGACGAACACGATCTCGACCACCGCCACGTCGGCCCGCGCCTGGCTGGCCACCTCCCGCACGCCCTCGAACAGGGTTCGGATGCGCTCGGGCAGCGTGCCCTTTGGAATGCGGATCGCGCCGCTGGCCTGGTAGTGCAGCTTCTGGCCGACCGTCTCCACCACACCGTAGCCGGTGGTGTTCAGTCCGGGATCGATGCCGAGGATGCGCATGGTGTCGAAAAGCTAGAGCAGTCGGTAGCTTAGAGCACACGGCACCCGCAGCTCCCGGCGCAGCCGTCCGCCTGCAAATGCGGGAGCCGAATGGTACGAACGCACTATGGGCAGCAAGCCCCTGCATTCCTACGCTGCATCCACCCAAAACAGTTACCGGGAGGAATGCCATGAACATCAGCAACACGCAACGCTGGAAGCCACCGGTCTTGCGCACCGCCCTGCTCGGCGCGATGTGCGGTGGACTGGTCGTGTCACTCGCGGCCTGCGGCGGCGGATCATCCTCGCCGTCGTCGGACGGCACGGTCAGCGGCGTCGTGCTGGACGGCCCCATCACGGGCGCGACCGTCTGCCTGGACCTCAACGGCAATCACCAGTGCGACACGGGTGAACCCGCCTCTGGCCTCACGGATGCCCAGGGCGCCTACACCATCACCGGCCTCACCCAGGACCAGCGCAACTCCGGCGCCGAATGGCTCGCCATGGTGCCGGCAGGAGCGAAGGACGACGGCACCACCTTCACACAGCCTTTCGTGCTGCGCGCGCCGGCAAACAAACCTGGGATCATCAGTCCGTTCAGCCACATGGTGCAGGTGGCAATGGATCAAGGCGCGGGCAATCAAGCGGCAGCCGAGTCCGTCGTTGCAGCACAGTTGGGCCTATCGGATTCGGCAAGCATCTATGCCAATTACAGGAGTGGCAGCCCAACCGCTGACAACTCGCTCCTCAGCGTTTTGGCCCCGTGGGTCGTGACCATGCTGCAAGGGGGTCAGCAGATCAAGATCGGACTGACTTCGACCATCTCGCCAACGGACGACCAGATCCGGAGTTTCTCCTACACCGATCCAAACAACTACTACGTCAGGGCGTACTACTTCACCACACTGAATGGCCAGGGAATTCTCTATGACGTGCGAGGTGGTACGTCCAGCGGATCTGCCATGACGCAAGACGTTCTGTACGGCACCGCACTGACGCTGACCAAACAGGGCTGGGTCAGCAGCGGTCCATCCATCCAGCACCCAATTTCGAGTGGGAATCCAAGCGTTGTCGACTACAACGGATATGTATCCGCGTCGTATTCGGCAAGCACCTCCATGGACGGACGTCCGATCGCTGATGCCGTCACCATGGCAAACGATCTGTCAAATGACACGCTACTCAGCGGAAAGAAGAACACAGAAGCCACGATGGTTGGCGTCCCAACTTCGCTCTCCGGCACGCTACCGGCGGACTCCTATGTCACGACGGTTGAGACTCTGCAGGTATCGAACCCGGTGGCCTACTACCCGAGCGACGGCACTGTCGCTGCCGGCTATGCCAACCCGGCGTTGACCAATCTGGACGCCGTGATCAGTAGCTTCCCCGTCACGCCAACCCCCACGGGCGGAACCACGCTGAACATGGGCACCTTGCAGCCGAACTCCAGCTACAGCTGTCCTGGAGGAGCCAGTAGTTGCGTGATACCGCAGCAGCGCTTGCGTGCCATGCTCGCCCCCTCCAGCAACTCCGTGCAGTGGGTGCTGTGCGATCTCAACTGGCCGGCTGGAACCAATGGCAGTTGCAGCGTCATCCCCGGCGTGGTTGGAGGCTTCTCAAAGACGACCGGAATCGACGGCCAGACCCCTCTGCTGACATTCAGCGGCTTGCCGACGCAAGCCGCAAACATGGGCTGGGTGCGGGTTTATGCCGAAGCGGAAGGGCAGGTCTGGTTCGGTTTCCAGAACGCGACCACCTCGTCGATATCCACCCGCCTCAACGGTACCGCCTTCGCCCCCATCGCGGCACAGCTCGGCATTACCGTGCCGGCCAATCCCAACTGAATCGGAGGACGCCATCATGGACAAGCGCAACACTGCTCTGCTGAGCGTGATCTTCGGCCTGTTCGTCCTCGGATCGGCACGGGCCGCGGACACCCTCACCCCGCAGCAGTTTTCCGAGCAACTCGTGGGCAAGACGCTGATCGGTCACACGGTCGACGGCCAGCCGGTGACCGTGCGGTTCAACCCGGACGGCAGCGCCGAAATCCGCACGAACAAGACTCAAGACACCGGGCACTGGCATTTGTCGGACACCGGCTACTGCCTCACCTGGACGCGGCTGCGCGGCGGGAAGGAACGCTGCCTCACCGCGCAGCGCGACGGCGACCTCTACCGGACTTATATCGACGGCAGGCCCAACGCTGAATTCCGGCCCGAGTGAACGCATCGAAGGCGCGGAGCGGCATTCCGCCCCGCCGCGCCCTTTCCCCTCATCACCAGGAGATCCGTCATGGTCACGCCAAGACGCTTTCAATGCACTTTGGCCGGGCTCGCCATCGGTCTGATGCTCCCCACCGGCCCGGCCTCTGCCGCCGATACCCTCACCCCGCAGCAGATCTCGGAGCAACTCGTCGCCAAGACCCTGGTCGGCCGCGACCATCTCAGCGGAGACAAGCCGAGCAGGCCAGTCGTCCTGCAGTTCAAACCGGATGGCACGATGGAATTCAAAGTGCGCAGGAAGAACGGCAACTGGACCGACTCCGGCCGCTGGCATCTCACGGACACCGGCTACTGCGTCACCTGGGCCAAGTTCCGCAGTGGCGAGGAGCGATCCAATACCGTGCAGCGCGACGGCGACGTGTATCGCGCCGTGCACGCAGACGGCTCGCCCGGCATGGAGCTCCGGGCGCAGTGAACCGCCGGCCGTATCAGCTCAGCATCGCGGCGAGGCGGACCACCTCGGACTGCCGGTCGCAGCTCATCTTGCGGAACACGCTGGCGAGCTGGTTGCGCAGGGTGTTGCGCGACACGGAGAACAGGAAGGCGCAGTCATCCATCGAATGCCCGGCCACCAGTTCGCGCGCCAGCCGGGCTTCGGAGACCGTCAGTCCGTACACGGTGCGCAGGGCGTCGATCTCGGGCAGGCGGGCCGCGTCCAGGAGCTGCACGCGCAGGAGGAGCAAGGGCTCGTGGAACGGCAGCAGGTGGTCCGGCGCGGGCGCCAGCACCAGCCGGATCACCCGCCCCCAGCCC
Organism: Pseudomonadota bacterium; assembly: GCA_021814605.1. GTDB lineage: Bacteria > Pseudomonadota > Gammaproteobacteria > Burkholderiales > Burkholderiaceae_C > Thiomonas. The sequence continues at coordinate 7,356 of JAKAIB010000139.1, forward strand.
GCCGCGCAATGCAGCGTCTGCGGCACGCGGTCCGCCCTCGCCTTGGCCACGACGATGGCGAGTCGATTCGCCAGCGCGGCATGTCGCGGCTGGAGTGTTCCCTGCGCGACTTGCAGCGCGGCCGGCGCCGACAGCAGCTGCGCACCGGTCGGACATGCGTGCCGTACCCGCAGAGCGGCATCGACGAGAAGCCACCCCTCGGCATCAGTCGACAACAGGGCGTCCAGCCTGGTTCTCTCCGTGTGCGCAGCACATACTCTTGCGCGGAAGGCACGCATCAGGACGGTCGTCAACTGATGCAACCGATGCCTGAGACGCTCCCCGTCGACCTGGTGATCGAAATGCAGGCTGAAAGAGGCGATGTGCTGCGCGTCGTTGCACACGGTGAGCGCGAGAGTCTGCTCGATTCTCAGGGGACGCATCAGGTCCGCGTAGTAGGGCCCGGCGCGCCAAACCGTGAGGGGCAGGTCGGCCGCGCTATCGAGCCAGCGCCCCTGGGGGTGTTGCAAGCCGATCGGCAACAGCGGATCGAGCGACTGGTAATGATGGACATAGGACGCGAGCGCCGCCGGAATCTGCAGGTCGACGGCAGCATGGCCGCAGAGCTCACCGGCGGCCTTGTCCCAGGCGAGAAAGGTTGCGCATCCGGCGCCACCGGCGCGACGCCAAGCGCCGAGCAATTCCGTCCAGTCCCCCGACCCGGCCCCCACCGCCTCCGCGGTTTCGCGGACGCGTCCCGCCACGCGCATGTCCACGGCACATCCCCTTGTCGTCGCGCGTTCCGCAAGGAACGGCAGCGATGGATGGGAGCGCGCGTTGCGTTGCGCACCGTCGCCTGCGGTGCGTCAAGTCGTTTGTCGCGAATGCTACAAAACCGGGCCTGGCCTGATGCACCCCGCACTCTAGCTACCGGAAAACCCGAAGCTGGTGCCGCGGCTCAGTGCCGGAAGTGGCGCATGCCGGTGAGCACCATCGCCATGCCGTGCTCGTCGGCGGCGGCGATGACCTCGGCGTCGCGCATCGAGCCGCCGGGGTGGATCACTGCGGAAATGCCGGCCCGCGCGGCGTTGTCGATGCCGTCGCGGAAGGGGAAGAAGGCGTCGGAGGCCATCA
>JAKAIB010000140.1 GCA_021814605.1 Pseudomonadota bacterium
GGGCTCGCTCGCCGATCTCGTCGCCGCATCGAGCGACCTGCTCGCCCCCGAAGGCGTCTGGTGCGCAATGAAGGGCCAGCCCCCCGCCGCCGAGATCGCCGAGTTGCCCGCCCGGTACGACGTCACGACGCAGCCGCTCGTCGTCCCCGGGCTCGATGCCGAGCGCTGCCTGGTCTGGATCCGGCGTCCGGCACAATAGAGGCCGCAGGATGCACAGCCCGATCGCGGCCACCCGTCCGCGATCGATTGTTTCACGTGAAACCACCGCTCGTTCCGGGAGAAGTTGCTTGGCCCAGATTTTCTGCATCGCCAACCAGAAGGGCGGCGTGGGCAAGACGACAACCAGCGTCAACCTTGCCGCCGCCCTCGCCGGCGTCGGGCAACGCGTGCTGCTGATCGACATGGACCCGCAAGGCAACGCCACGATGGGTTCGGGGATCGACAAGCACAAGCTCCAGTCGTCGGTCTACCAGGTCTTGATCGGCGAGTCCGACATCCCCGATGCCCGCCGTCGCGCCGAAAAGTCGGGCTATGACGTTCTCGGTGCCAATCGCGAACTCGCCGGCGCCGAAGTCGAGCTGGTCGATCAATCGCAGCGCGAGCGCCGGCTCAAAGCCGCGCTCGCCACGGTCGACGCCGACTACGATTTCGTGCTCATCGACAGTCCGCCGGCGCTCGGCCTGCTCACCCTCAACGGACTCTGCGCCGCTCACGGCGTGATCGTGCCGATGCAGTGCGAATACTTCGCGCTGGAGGGCCTGTCCGATCTGGTGAACACCATCAAGCAGGTCCACGCCAACCTCAACCGCGACCTGCGCATCATCGGCCTGCTGCGGGTGATGTTCGACCCGCGGATCACCTTGCAGCAGCAGGTCAGCGATCAGATCAAATCGCACTTCGGCGACAAGGTGTTCAACACCGTCATCCCGCGCAACGTCCGCTTGGCCGAGGCACCGAGCTACGGCCAGCCCGGCGTGGTGTTCGATCCGTCGAGCCGCGGGGCGCGCGCCTTCGTCGACTTTGCCCGCGAGATGGTCGATCGCCTCGGCTCCGCTCCGGTCGCCGCCGCCTGATGCCCCGCCGCGACGGTCATCGCGCCCCGGCGCCACGCATCCTCCTGTTGCCCGGCTGGCTGAACTCGGGCCCGGAGCACTGGCAGACCCGTTGGGAACGGACCCACGGAGACCGCCGCGTCGAACAGCACGACTGGGAGGCCCCCCGACGGGGTGACTGGATCGCCCGCCTCGAAGACGAGGTGCTCGCCGCATCCGGCCCTGTCGCGTTCGCTGCGCACAGCCTCGGCTGCCATCTCGCAGCGGCATGGGCCGCGAGCAGCCGTCACGCCGACCGCGTGGTCGCGGCGCTGCTCGTCGCCCCGCCCGACCTGCTTCGCCCCGACCTCCCGCAGCCGCTGGTCTCCTGGCGCCGCCCACTGGCGACCGGGCCGCTGCCCTTCCCCGCAATCGTTGCCGCGAGCACCGATGATCCGTTCTGCGCCTTCCCGGAGGCGCAGCGTCTCGCGGCCGCCTGGGACGCCGCCTGCATCGACCTCGGCCCGCTCGGCCACGTCAACAGCGACTCCAACCTGGGCGACTGGCCCGACGGCCGCCGGATGCTCGACTCGCTGCTGCAGCGCAGCAGGCACAATTGACGCTCCGAAAATTCAATTCCCCCGGATTCTCCTGTCATGGCGACGAAAAAACCCAAGGGACTCGGCCGCGGCCTTGAGGCGCTGCTCGGCGGCTCGGTCGAACTCGCCACGGCCGATGCCGCATCGGTACGCGAACTGCAACTCGACTCCCTCGTCCCCGGCCGCTACCAACCGCGCTCGCAGATGGACGAAGGAGCGTTGTACGAACTGGCCGAAAGCATCAAGTCGCAGGGCGTCATGCAACCGGTGCTCGTGCGCGCGCTCCCCGACGGCAAGTTCGAGATCATCGCCGGTGAGCGTCGCACCCGCGCCGCCCGGCTCGCCGGGCTCGACACGGTCCCCGTCCTGGTGAAGGACGTCGACGATCGCAGCGCGCTGGCGATGGCGCTGATCGAGAACCTGCAGCGCGAAGACCTGAATCCGCTCGAGGAAGCCCGCGGCATCGCACGCCTGATCGACGAATTCGGCTACACCCACGAGCAGGCCGGGCAGGCGGTCGGCCGGTCGCGCACCGCGACCAGCAACCTGCTGCGCCTGCTCAATCTCGCCAGCGCCGTCCAGACCATGCTGCTCGCCGGCGACATCGACATGGGCCACGCGCGTGCCCTGCTGCCACTCGACAAGGCCCAGCAGATCCAGGCCGCGCAGCAGGTCCTGGCGCGGCGGCTCAGCGTGCGCGAAACCGAGCGGCTGGTTGCCCGCGCGCAGGCCGCGCCCACCGCCGCGTCGACTCCGCCGAAGCGTCAGCCGGATAAGGATCGCGACTGGCTGCGGCTCGAAGAGAACCTGTCCGAGCGCCTTGGCGCGTCGGTGGAAATCCGCAGCAAGGACAAGCGCCGAGGCGGCCAGCGCGGAGAGATCGCCATCGCGTTCAGCTCGTTCGACGAACTCGACGCTGTACTCGCGGCCTTGGGCGCAGGCCAGGCGCTGGTCCGCGACGCCTGAACGGCGTCCGCACCCGCCCGCCCTGCCTCTTCAGACGCAGGCGACCTCGGTCTTGTTGCGTCCCGATTGCTTGGCGCGGTACATCGCCTGATCCGCCCGGGACAGCGCTACGTCGATGTTGTCGCCGGCCGCGCGGCAATCGGCGACCCCCAGACTCAAGGTCAGCCGCAGCGGCCCGGCCGGCGTGCCAAAGGCGTGTTGCTCGATCCGCTGCCGCAGGCACTCGGCCCGGTCTGCGGCCTCCTCGAGCGAGGTGCCGGGCAGGAGCATCGCGAACTCCTCTCCCCCGAGGCGCGCGAACACATCCCCCTCGCGCATCAGTCCTCCTGCGACCCGCGCGAATTCGACCAGCACCTCGTCCCCCACGGGATGCCCATGGGCGTCGTTGATGCGCTTGAAATGGTCCAGATCGATCAGCACGACGCAAGGGCCTGCGTCGCCCGGCTTGCGGCCATCGATCGCCCGACGTGCCTGCGCGAAAAAGCTGCGCCGGTTGTGCACCCCGGTCAGCGGATCGGCATAGGCCAGCACGCGCAGCTGCCGTTCGAGCGTCTTCAGTGCGGAAATCTCGGTGATCCCCGCGATCACGCAATCCTCCCCGGCGTAGCGCACCGGCTGGATCGAGACCAGCGCGTCGAAGGTTTCGCCGCCGGTCGTGCGCATCCGCACCGCCGCCTGGTGAACGCTTCCTTCCCCGCGCAACCGCTCCAGCAATGCCGCGCGCTCGGCGGGATCGTCGTAGAACACTGGCGCCGCCGGATAGGCCGTTCCAGCCGTCCGCCCATCCGGATCGAACAGTGCCAGCGCCGCCGGATTCACCCGCAGCACCATGCCGTCCGCCTGCCGCGTCAACACCATCGCCACGGGCGTCGCGTCGAACAGGCGATTGAGGTTGTCCTCGCTCTCCTCAGCTCGCTTGCGCGCCTTGCGCGCCTCGCTCGCCTCGGTCCGCAACTGGCACCGGTCGAGCCAGCCCAGGCGGGCCGCGCGGCTCTGCGTCACCGCCACCTGCCACCCGGCGAGGTTGGCGAACGCGAACAGCACCAGCGCGATCGCGACGTACTTGGAATCGAAGCTGAGGAACAGCCAGACGACCAGTCCGAACAGCAGCGTGAACGCCGGCCCGACCCACAGCATTTCGCGCCGCAGTTGCGGCACGTAGGCATACAGCGCGAACAGCAGGGTGAGCGCGGTGATCGAGTGGTAGTCCGCGGTACCGCGATAGGCGATGACGACCAGCAGGAACGCTCCGGCAATCGCCACCTCGAAGCCCAGCAGCGACACCGCGACCGACCGCACGTCAGGCCGCCGGGCTCGACCCATGTGCACCAGCCGCCATCCCCAGAACAGCACGACCAGCCGCCAGCCCAGCAATGCCCAGAACGACGGCGCCGGCCCGAGCACGGTGTAGTCGGTGAACGCCGCGGCCAGGAAGGCGAGCGCGCCGTACAGGCCGATGTTGCGCACCCGTGCGCCGAGGGTGCGCCATTCGGCGTGCACGAACGCCGCCTCCTGCGCCGGATCGACGAACAGCCCGTGAGCGCCGATGACTTCCGACACCGGCCGCCGCTCCGCCTGCCCCGCTGTTGCATCCGTCACGCCGCCTCCATTCCCGCCGCTTCCGTCGCCGCAACGCGACCGCCCGGCGACCATGCCGTCACGCAGACCACTCCGCCGGACCCGGCAGCGTAGCAAAGGCCGCCGCACCACGACCGCCCGCCTCCGCCGCCCGCTTGAAAAGCACGGCGCGACTCCTTATCGGGGGACGATACGTCGCCCCCCGGCATGGCGATGGTGCAATACTGTGCGCCCCCTTGGAACGGCCTCCAGCAGCATGCCCTCATCCTTCGTCGCCACGCATTCGCGCACCATGTCCCGGCCCTCCGGTACGGCGGCGACGATCCAGGCATTGAGGCTGACCCCCGCGCAGGAAGAGAGCCCGCTCCGCCGGGCGCTGTTCGGCAGCGCGATCGATACCGTCGGCCTGATCGCTCGCGACGACACCCCGCGCGACTGCGCCATCGCCTGATGCCGCCCGACGTCATGCCCGCGAACCCTTCGCACCGCGTGACGACGGATGCGATCGGACAGGTCTTTCCGCCGGCCGGCCGCGAAGCACGCATCGCCAGCCTTGTTCCCAGCCTCACCGAAACGCTGTTCGCCCTGGGCCTCGGCGCGCAGGTCGTTGCGCGGACCGGGTTCTGCGTCCATCCGCGCGACGGCGTCGCCGCCGTACCCAAGGTCGGCGGCACGAAGGACGTCCGTCTGGACGTGCTGCGCGCGCTGCGGCCCAGCCACGTCCTGGTCAACGTCGACGAGAACACCCGCGAGACGGTCGCCGCGCTGCGCCGATTCGTCCCGCATGTCGTCGTCACCCACCCGCAGGAGCCCGAGGACAACCTCGTGCTGTTCGATCTGCTGGGCAAACTGTTCGGCGACGCCGAAGGCGTCCCGCAAGCGGCGGCGGCGCTCGGCTCCCGACTGCGCCAGGTGCTGTCCACCATCGCGGATGCCGGACAGCCGCGGGCGACGGCGCTCTACCCCGTCTGGCGCCGCCCGTGGATCACGGTCGCCCGCGATACCTACGTCAGCCGCTGCCTCGCCCGGGTCGGATGGGACACCCTGCCGGACCTGTGCGGCGGAAACGGACTGGACCGCGACGGGTCGAGCCGATACCCGCAGTTCGACTGGGATGCCCCTTGGCTCGACGCCGTCGACTGCGTGCTGCTTCCCGACGAACCCTATCGCTTCGACGCGGCGCACGCCGCGGAGGTCCGCGACCGGCTCGCCGCCCGCGGCCGCGCTGTGGAAGTGCACCGCATCCCCGGCGACTGGGCATCCTGGTACGGCGTGCGCGCGATCGACGGCCTGGCGCAGCTCGCCGCGGCACGACAACGGGCGTGGGCCGGCGCGCCCGCAAACGGGCGCTAGAGGCGCGAACGTGCGAACACGCTGCGGTGCGACTGGGCGCGAGCCTGCCAGGCGAGAAGCGCAAAGCCGGCCAGCGGCACCAGCAGGGCATCGACCGGCACCGCAGGAACGCCGGGCACGCCGGCAAGCCGGGCCAGCGCCGTGCCGTAGATCGCCACGGCAGGGCCGACGAGCGCCGCGAGCCGCATGCCGAGGCCACCGCCGGCGGCCAGGAACCCGACCACCGACATTCCGAGGTACGCCGCACCAAGCTGCGACGCCAATGGCGCCGCGGCCGCTCCAACGCCGGCCGCAAGCCCGGACATGCCGTAGCGCGCCGCTGCGTACAGGCTGCCCAGGCCGACTGCACAGCCCAGGTACCAGCCAAGCAGCACCCGCGCGATCCGCGCCGGATGGCGCGCCCTGCGACCATCGAGCAGCGTCACCCCCGCTGCGACCAGCCCGACCGCCAGCAGCATCAGCTCAGGATGGCCCAGGGCCAGTCGCAGCATCTCGTTCATCGTCTCCTCCCCGACCCGCCGCCCCGCGCTGCCGGGCCGCTCAAAAGCCGTCCGCGGCACTCCCGACGACGCCGCGTGCCTCGATCCCCACATCCAGGGCGACGAGGAATCGCGACACCATGTTGTAGGTCGCGATCACCCCGACCAGTTCGACCACCTGCTGCGCCGGCAGCAGCGCGCGCACGGCCGCGAAATGCGCTTCGGTGACACGCACGCGACGGGTCATCTCGTAGGTCAGCGCCAGCACCGCGCGTTCGCGCACCGAAAACAGCGTCCGGTCCTCCACCGCCGCCGGGATGTCGTGCAGCGCGGCGAGTTGCTCGGCGCCGCCTCCCGCGGCGAGGAATTCGGGTGCGTGGTGGATGAACTCGTATTCGGCCGCATTGAGCCGGGCGACGGCGCAGATCGCAAGCTCCCGCAGCCGCGGATCGAGGCCGAGCTCGCCCCGGACCGCGCCGAGCAGGTCGTTCCATCCGCGCGCGAATGCGGGGCTGTGCAGCAGCATGCGGTCGAGGTTGAGCAATTCACCGCCACGGCGCTGCCGGATGGCGGACACCAGATCCTCGGGATCGGCGTGGTTCTGCGGCAGATAGGCGATGCGCGGCATGACGGTGGCGGTCGAGGAGGCAATGTGCTGCTACTGTAGGGCTCTTCGGACGATCTTGAACATTCTGGTCGAACCCGCATTTGACCGGTACGACCCGACTTCCTCGAGACCGCCATGCTCGTCGTCTGCCCTCATTGCGCCACGCTCAACCGCGTCCCCGAGAACCGTCTGCAGGACGACCCGGTCTGCGGCCAGTGCGGCAAGGCACTGCTGCCCCCCGAACCGGTGGAGCTGACCGACGCCACCTTCGATCGCTTCGTCGCCAAGAGCGAACTTCCCGTGCTGGTCGATTTCTGGGCGCCGTGGTGCGGACCGTGCAAGATGATGGCGCCGCAGTTCGCCCAAGCCGCGGCGGAACTCAAGGGACGCGCCGTGCTGGTCAAGGTGAACACCGACGACAACCCGCAAGTCTCGGTGCGCAACCGCATCCGCAGCATTCCGACCCTGGCGCTGTATCGTGGCGGCGAGGAGGTCAAGCGCCAGTCTGGCGTGATGCCGGCGCGCGAACTGCAGCGCTGGGCCGGCGTCTAGTCGCGCGGCGCCCTCTCAGCCGCGCGGCTTCGCCGCTTTCGCACGACCCGCCGCGGACGCAGGCTTTGCGGCACGGGATCGTTTCGGCGGCGCGGCCGGCTCCGGCGATCCGGCGCCCGGGGTCGAAGCCGGTGACGGTGCCGTGGAAGACCGTGCTGCCGCACCGAGCGCGGCCCCGCCCTCCTGCAGCGCCTGGGTGGCGATGCCGGCGAACTGCTGGGTCATTGCCGTCCACCATTGCATCGGGTCGAGCAGCGGTTTTCCCGCGCCCTCAACTCCTCCGGGGCCGTCGGGCGCGCTCCCGGGAGGCGCCGGCTCGGCCGCACCGGCATCCTTCGTCGGCTCCGGTGTGGCCGCGGGGGCCTCGCCGGCGAATCCCTTGGCGAAGGCCTGCATGTCGACCTTCATGGTCTTGAGCGCCGTCAGCGTCATGCGTTGCACCTCGAGCGCCTGGATCAGGTTCTGCGTCATCCGCGAGTTCGCCTCAAGCCAGTTCAGCACGGCGCGGAGATCGGTGATCTTGCGCTCGATCTCGTCGACATCCATCGTCGGCGCGACCCAGCTGGCGAATTGCGACGGCATTCCCGCGCCCTTCAGGAAGGTCTGGAAGAATTCCAGACCGGGAACGAAGCCATTGAAGTCGGGTGTCTGCGCCATGTCCATGCTCCACGATTGCGTTCGCCTGGCAGCGCGCCGCGGATCCGGCCCGGGCGGGTGCGTTGCGCGCAGCATACCGCCGGCAACCGCGCCGATGCATCGGCGGCAACCCGAGGCGGGCAACGGCGCGTCCTGCCGCCGACCGGCGAGCGCGTGATGCCGAGGCGCGTGCCGCTGCGCGGTCTGTCCTGGCGCGCCGCGATCGGCCTCGCGGCGGCAGTCCTGCTGCTGCACGCCACGATCCTCGACCTGCTCGGGTCCGCGTTCCGGACGATCGAGCCCGGGCGGCTTCCGCGGACGATCTACACGCGGCTGCTGCGCCCCACCGCACCCGCGGCCGCCATCACCGCCGCACCTGCCGCTCCCGCCCCGGAAGCCGTTCGCACGCGCCCGATCGTCGCGCTCGCGCCGGCCCGCCGCGCGGTCCGCCACGCTCCGCCCGCTGCAGTCTCGCAGACCGAGACCCCGCGACCGGTCGCATCGCCGCCGGTCCCGGCGGCCGTCGCACCACCACCAGCCGCCGCGCCGCCCCGGCCCGCCAGTGCGGCGAGCGATAGCGCGCCG
>JAKAIB010000141.1 GCA_021814605.1 Pseudomonadota bacterium
CGGCCGTCGGCCGCCGCGCTCGGCTGGATCGACTGGGACGCGGCCGAGGCCACGGTGACGGGCAAGGGCAGCAAGCGCCGCAGCGTGCCGATCGGCGCGCCGGCGATGCTGGCGCTGCGGCAATGGGTGGCGCTGCGGCCCACGCTGCTGCGTCCGGATGCCGACGACGACGCACGCGCCGCGCTGTTCCTCGGCCCGCGCGGCGCGCGGATCGCGCCGCAGCGCGTCTGGAGCGAATTGCGCGCACGCGCCAAGGCTGCGGGAATCGACGCCCGGGTGCATCCGCACATGCTGCGGCATTCATTCGCCTCGCACCTGCTGCAGTCCAGCGGCGACCTGCGTGGTGTCCAGGAGCTGCTGGGGCATGCCAGCATCTCGACCACGCAGGTCTACACCCGCCTCGATTTCCAGCATCTCGCCAAGATCTACGACGCCGCGCATCCGCGGGCGCACAAGAAACCCTGACTGCCGATCGGCCTGCATGAACATCGTCCGCCTGCATCCCGGCAAGGAACGCTCCTTGCTGCGCCGCCACCCCTGGGTCTTCGCCGGATCGGTCGCCCGCGGCGGCGCCGACAGCGGCGATACGGTGCGGGTCGAGGCCGACGATGGCCGCTTCCTCGCCTGGGCCGCCTACAGCCCGCGGTCGCAGATCCGTCTGCGCGCGTGGAGCTTCGACCCGGACCAGCGCATCGACGCCGCATTCATCGCCGCACGGGTGGACGCCGCGATCGACCGCCGTCGCGCGCTGGGGCTCGACCTGGGCGCCTGCCGGCTGGTGCACGGCGAGAGCGATGGCCTTCCCGGCTGCATCGTCGACCGCTACGCCGACGTCGTCGTGCTGCAATCGGGCAGTGCCGGAATCGACCGGTGGAAGCCGCACATCGTCGCGGCGCTGCGCGCGGCGCTGCCCGAGGTGCGCGTCTATGAGCGCTCCGACGCCGCGCTGCGCGAGCGCGAAGGCCTCCGCCCCGCGACCGGCTGGATTCCGCCCGATGGCGGCGACACGGCCGTGGAGATCGTCGAGAACGGCCTGCGCCTGGGCGTGGACGTCGCCACCGGCCACAAAACCGGCTTCTACCTCGACCAGCGCGACGCCCGCGCCCGGTTTGCCGATGTGGTGCGCAGCCAGGGGCTGCGGCGCGTGCTCAACTGCTTCTGCTACACGGGCGGCTTCAGCCTCGCTGCACTCGCCGGCGGGGCAACCGAGGTGGTCTCGGTCGATTCCTCCGGGACCGCGCTGGACCTCGCCGCGATGAACGTCGCGCGCAACGGTTTCGATCCGGCACGCACCCGATTCGTCGATGCCGACGTCAACGCCACCCTGCGCGACCTGCGCGCGCGCGGCGAACGGTTCGACGCCATCGTGCTCGATCCGCCCAAATTCGCGGCCAGCGCGCAGCAGGTCGAGCGCGCTGCCCGCGCCTACAAGGACATCAACCGCCTGGCGTTCCACCTGCTGCGACCGGGCGGATGGCTGTTCACGTTCTCCTGCTCCGGGGGGGTCGGCGGCGAACTGTTCCAGAAGATCGTCGCCGGCGCCGCGCTCGATGCCCAGTGCGACGCGCAGATCGTCGCCCGCACCGGTGCCGGCGCCGACCATCCGCTGACGCTGCATTTTCCCGAGGGCGAGTATCTCAAGGGCCTGCTGCTGCGCAAGGATTGATTTTTCCCCGGACGCCACCACGTCTCTTCATTGCCCGTCCCACAAGGAACCCCATGTCCGCACTCATTCCCGCAACCATCGTCACCGGATTCCTCGGCAGCGGCAAGACGACGCTGCTCAACCGCGTGCTGCACGAGGCACACGGCTCGCGCATTGCCGTGATCGAGAACGAATTCGGCGAGGAGAACATCGACAGCGAAATCCTGGTGCGCGATCCGGGCGAGCAGATCGTGCAGATGTCCAACGGCTGCGTCTGCTGCACCATCCGCGACGATCTGCGCGCCACCCTGGCCGATCTGGCGGCGAAGCGGCGCAAGGGCGAGATCGCGTTCGACCGGGTGATCATCGAAACCACCGGAATCGCCGACCCCGGCCCGGTTGCACAGACCTTCTTCATCGACGACGAGGTCGCCAGCCAGTACATGCTGGACGCGGTGCTCACGCTGGTCGATGCCAAGCATGCCGACCAGCAGCTCGATTCCCGCCAGGAAGCGCGGCGCCAGATCGGATTCGCCGACCAGATCTTCATCAGCAAGGCCGACCTGGTGAGCGGCGACGAACTCGCCGCGCTGCAGCACCGTCTGGCGCACATGAATCCGCGCGCCCGGCAGAGCGTGGTGCACTTCGGCGAGGTGCCGCTTGCCGACGTGCTCGACCTCAAGGGGTTCAACCTCAACGCCAAGCTCGACATCGACCCCGAATTCCTCGCCGCCGACGACCACGACGATCATGACCACGATCACGGCCATGACCACGACCACGAGCATGGCGAACACTGCAACCACCCGCATCACCATCATCACGACGACGATGTCAAGTCGTTCGTGTTCCGTGCCGACAAGCCGTTCGATCCGGCCAAGCTCGAGGATTTCCTCGGCGCCATCGTCCAGGTCTACGGACCACGGATGCTGCGCTACAAGGGCGTGCTCAACATGCGCGGCATCGACCGCAAGGTGGTGTTCCAGGGCGTGCACCAGCTCATGGGCAGCGATCTCGCCGCGCCCTGGTCGGCAAACGAGCCGCGCCAGAGCAAGATGGTGTTCATCGGCATCGATCTGCCACGCGACATTCTCGAACAGGGTCTGCAGCAGTGCCTTGCCGCCTGAGCATCTTGTAATGAAGCGCAAAATGAATAGAATCGGGCAGTTTTTGCCTGCAAGTCACTGAATCCGGTGACGGCGGCCTGGCCGGCGTTCGCCGCAGCAAGGGAATTCTGGAGGAGTTCGCGTGGTCAAGTCGCCCGAAAAACCCGCCCAGCGCAAGGCCGCCACCGTGGCAGCCACGGCCCCGAAGGCAGCCGCGCGCAAGGATTCACCGGGCCACGCCGCGTCGGCAAGGACTGTCGCAAAAGCCACTCCGGCGCCTCCTGCGGCCGGGAAATCACCCTCCACCGAGGAGAAGCGCACGGAATCGTCCGCCCCTCGGGGCAAGGTCCCTTCCGGCGTGAGTAAACTGCACGCCTCGAAATCGCCGTCGGCATCCCAGGGATCGCCGGCTCCCCTCCGAACCGACCGAAGTTCCATGAGCAGCACGACCATCGACACCAAACCGAGCAAGGCCGATCCGAAGCACGCCAACGCCTGGAAGACCAAGCCCGCGTCCGAGCTCACCGAACGGGACATCCTGGCGATGCCTGAGGACGAGTACATGAACGGCGTCCAGCTCGACTTCTTCAAGCGCCTGCTGACGTCGATGCGCGAGGAGCTGCTGCGCAGCGCCGGCGAAACGACCGAGCACCTGCGCGAGGACACGCTGCTCGTCCCCGATCCGGCCGACCGCGCGACCATCGAAGAGGAACACGCGCTGGAGCTTCGCACCCGCGACCGTGAGCGCAAGCTGCTCAAGAAGGTCGAGCAGTCGCTGCAGCGCATCGAGAGCGGCGACTACGGCTGGTGCGAGGAAACCGGCGAACCCATCGGCATCGGACGGCTGCTGGCCCGCCCCACCGCCACCCTGTCGCTCGAGGCGCAGCAGCGCCGCGAACTCAAGCAGAAGATGTTCAACGATTGACGGAAGCCGGCAGCGATCCGTCGACCCCCGTTGCGTTCGTCCCCAGCGCATCATGAGCAGCTCAGGATCCGGCGGTTTCTGGAAGCGGGTCGGGTCGTTCGTCAAGAATCCGACCCGCGACTGGGCGCTGACGGACGAGCAGGCGCTGCAGGAGCACGAAAACCGGGAGAAGGCGAAGGCGCGCGACGACCGCAAGCGCCAGGATGACTTCATCCGCAAACGCGAGCTCGATGGCCTGCGCCGGCTGCGCAAGCGCGAGTTGACCGATCTGCCGATGGACGACAGCCTGCAGACCGACGTGCCGGACATCACCGCGCCGCCGGCGGGCGCGGCGGGGCGCGACGAGACGCTGCGCAAGATCAACGAGATCGAACGCTCGATGTCGAGCGAGAGCCTGATCGCATCGGCCAAGTCGCGCTTCGCGCCCAGCCGGCCGATGACCCGGGCGCCGATGACGCAGGCGCCGGTGAATTCGCCCTACGCGACGACCACGCTGGATTCCTCGCTCGGCGCCGGCAAGGCCCCGGCGACGGCCACGCCCCCGGCGACTGTCGGCGGTCCGGCGACCACCGCCGCCCCGGCAGTTCTCGACACCCTCCCCCTCGAACCGCGGCGGACGGTCCCGCCCGTGACGCCGCCGCCCGCGGTCGACGACCAGCTCACCGTCGCTGCGGCGACCCGACTGAGCCCGGACGCCGTGATCGGCAATCCGCCGCCGTCCGGAGAGAGCTGGCTGCGGTCGAGCAACGATTTCGTCCCCAGCGCGTTCTTCGCCGTGGAAGTCCACGAAGCGCTGAGCTCCAACCCGTTGTTCGACCAGGCGGTGATGGACTTCGCCAACGGTGACGATGCGGCTGCCGAATCCGCGCTGCGCGAGGCCATTTCCAACTGCAGCGACCTCGACTCCGAGAAGGAGCTCTGGCTCGCCCTGTTCGACCTGTTCCGCGCCGCTGGACAGATCGACAAGTTCGAGGCGCTGGTGACCGACTTCGTCGGGCGTTTCCAGACCTCGGCGCCGATGGCGGAAGACGGCCTGTCGACCGCGGCCCCCGCGACAGCGCCCGCCGCGGCGGCGGCGTTCAAGCCGTCGCTGGTGTTCTCGGCGACGCTGGACGTGGCTCAGGCCGAACGCCTGCGCAAGCTGCTGCTGGGCAACCCGGCCGCGCTGGAACTCAATTTTTCCGAGATGCGAGCGATCGCTCCCGCCGCGCTGCCGGTGCTCGGCGACGCGCTGCACAAGCTCAACCAGACGCGTGCAGACGTCACCCTGCGCGGCAGCGACGGCCTGCTGGCGCTGTGCGCCGCCAGCGCCCCGGCGATGCAGCGCGACGCCGACGTCCACTGGTGGACCGTGCGGCTGGAATTGCTGCGCCTGCTCGGCCAGCAGGAAGACTTCGACGCCATCGCCCTCGACTATTGCGTCACCTACGAGATCTCGCCCCCCGCCTGGGAGCCCAGTCTGGCCCGCGTCGAGTCGGACGACCAGCCATCCGGGCAGGAAGCCGCTGCCGCCGGATCGGCGACCGAGTACCGTCATTCCGCGCTCGGCCAATCCACCCTGGGTCCGGGCAGCACCATGACAGCGCGATTGCAACTCGACGGCGAGATCGTCGGCGGCTCCGGCGACTTCCTCTCCCCGCTCGACAAGGCGGCCAAGCTGCACGACCAGCTCAGCGTTTCGATGCGCGGCCTGCGTCGGATCGACTTCTCCAGCGCGGGCGCGCTGCTGAACTGGGCCATGCTCCAGCATGGCGCCGGCAAGACGCTGCACTTCACCGGCGTGCATCGGCTGATTGCCGGCCTGTTCAGCATCCTCGGGCTGCACGAACACGCGCTCATCCAGCTGCGCCGCGACTGATCCGGGCGTCGCCTGACTCGCGCGGAGACGACCGCGGCTGCCACCCTTGCATTCGGCGCCTCCGACTCCACATCCCGGCATGGACCAATACCACGGCACCACCATTCTCAGCGTGCGTCGCGGCACGCAGGTCGCCCTCGGCGGCGACGGGCAGGTCACCCTCGGCAACATCGTCATCAAAGCCACGGCACGCAAGGTGCGCCGGCTCTACAACGAGCAGGTCCTCGCCGGGTTCGCCGGCGGCACGGCAGACGCCTTCACCCTGTTCGAGCGCTTCGAGGCCAAGCTCGACAAGCACCAGGGACATCTGCTGCGCAGCGCGGTCGAGCTGGCCAAGGACTGGCGCACCGACCGCATGCTGCGCCGGCTCGAAGCCATGCTCGCAGTGGCGGACGCAGGACACACGCTGATCATCACCGGCAACGGCGACGTGCTCGAGCCCGAGCTGGGCATCGCGGCCATCGGATCCGGCGGCGCCTACGCCCAGTCGGCAGCCCGTGCCCTTCTCGAGAACACCGAGCTGCCGGCGCGCGACATCGTCGCCAAGTCGCTGCAGATCGCCGGCGACATCTGCATCTACACCAATCAGTCGCACACCATCGAGACGCTTGGAGAGTGACCGATGAACATGACGCCCCGCGAAATCGTCTCCGAACTCGACCGCTACGTCATCGGCCAGTCCAAGGCCAAGCAGGCCGTCGCGATCGCGCTGCGCAACCGCTGGCGCCGCCAGCAGGTGGCGGAGCCGCTGCGGCACGAGATCACGCCCAAGAACATCCTGATGATCGGCCCGACCGGCGTCGGCAAGACCGAGATCGCACGCCGCCTGGCGCGGCTCGCCGACGCCCCGTTCATCAAGGTCGAGGCGACCAAATTCACTGAAGTGGGCTACGTCGGTCGCGACGTCGACACCATTATCCGCGACCTGATGGAGGCTGCGGTCAAGCTGGCGCGGGAGTCGGCGATGCGCCAGCAGCGCGCACGGGCGGAGGACCGCGCCGAGGACCGCATCCTCGACGTGCTGCTGCCTGCACCGGCGGGCGCGCCGGCGACACCGGTCGACGACACCAATCCGACGCGCCAGCTGCTGCGCAAGCGACTGCGCGAGGGCCAGCTCGACGACAAGGAAGTCGAAATCGAGATCGCGATGCAGCCGGCCAGCGTCGACATCATGGGCCCGCCGGGAATGGAGGACATGACCGAACAGATCCGGTCGATGTTCGCCAGCATGGGCCAGACGCGGACCCGTCGGCGCAAGATGACCGTGCGCGAGGCGCAGCGGCTGCTCATCGACGAGGAGGCCGCGAAACTCGTCAACGAGGACGAGATCAAGTCCAGCGCGCTGCGCGCCGTCGAGCAGAACGGCATCGTGTTCATCGACGAGATCGACAAGGTCGCATCGCGCGGCGACGCACAGGGCGCCGACGTGTCGCGGCAGGGCGTGCAGCGCGACCTGCTGCCGCTGGTCGAGGGCACCACCGTCAACACCAAGTACGGCATGGTGCGCACCGACCACATCCTGTTCATCGCCAGCGGCGCCTTCCACCTGTCGAAGCCGTCGGACCTGATCCCCGAACTGCAGGGGCGCTTCCCGATCCGCGTCGAGCTCGACTCGCTTTCGGTCGCCGATTTCGAGGCCATCCTCACCAGCACCGACGCGAGCCTGACCAAGCAGTACGCGGCCTTGCTCGAAACCGACGGCGTGCAGCTCGATTTCACGGCCGAGGGCATCCGGCGGCTGGCCGAGGTCGCCTTCCAGGTCAACGAAAAGACCGAGAACATCGGCGCCCGCCGGCTGCACACCGTGATCGAGCGCCTGCTCGAGGACGTCTCGTTCCGCGCCGACGGCTCGCAGCATGCTGCGGTCCGGGTCGACGCCGCGATGGTGGACTCCCGCCTGGGCGAGATTGCCCACGACGAGGATCTGTCCCGGTTCGTGCTCTGATGCGCTGAGGTTTCTCAGCCCGGCCGATGCCGCCGGCGCATCAGGCCGCCTCGGCAGCGGCGATGCACAGCAGCCCCTCGAACACGAGGTGTTCGACGTGGACGTGCGGCAGGCCCAGCGCGTCGCGCAGCTTCGGCGCCGCACCGCCGGTGAGCAGCACCGCGACCTCGCCGCCGTCGAGCCGGCGCAGCCGATCATGCATGTCGCGCGCCGCGCCGGCGATCGCCAACGCTCCGCCGGTCATCAGCGCATCGCTGGTGTTGGTCGGGAACTCGCGGATTTCGCCCTCCGGAACGCGCAGACCGGCGGTGCCCATCTCCAGCGCCCGCAACATCAGCCCGAACCCCGGAAGAATGATGCCGCCGATGAACTCGCCATCGCGACCGAGGCAGTCGGCCGTGACCGCAGTGCCGACACTGATCACCAGCGCCGCCTGCTGCGCGTAGCGTCGCCGCGCGCCGATCTGTGCCGCCCAGCGATCGGCTCCGAGCAGCGCCGGAACGGCGTAGCCGTTGCGCACGCCGCATTGCTCGGCCCGCGAACTGATCCAGTTGCAATGCAGCCCGAGCGCATCGAGTTCGGCGCAGACCCGCGCGGTGACCACCGCGCCTGCAACGGCGCACCCGATCACCTCGTCGGGGCGGTCGACGACGGCCAGCTGACTGCGCAGCAGGTCGACCTCCTCGAGCAGCATCGCGCCATGGGCGAGCAGACGCGATTCGGCACCGGAATTGCCTCCGGCGTAGAGGCCCCATTTCAGCCGGGTGTTGCCGACATCGAGGACGAGGATGCGCATCGGAGTTCTGTCGCTGCCTGGAAGGAAATCCAAACCCGAGCACCATAGCAGACACCTGATCCGCCGGGCGGGCGCACCGGA
>JAKAIB010000142.1 GCA_021814605.1 Pseudomonadota bacterium
CTGACGACCCCGGCGGGCCGCGCACCGGGTCAGCCGAAGAAGTCCTCCTCGTAGAACTCCATCGCCCCGCGCGTGCCGGCGTCGCGGCCGGCTTCGAGCTGGCGCAGTTCGACGCGGCGGATCTTGCCCGAGATGGTTTTCGGCAGTTCGTAGAACTCGATGCGGCGGATGCGCTTGAACGGTGCGGCGCGCTCGCGCACGAAGGCGAGGATGTCGCGGGCCAGTTCGGCACTCGGGGCGTAGCCGATGCGGCAGGCGACGAAGGCCTTGGGGATGGTCAGCCGCAACGGGTCGGGGCAGGGCACGACCGCGGCCTCGGCGACAGCGACGTGCTCGATCAGCAGGCTCTCCAGCTCGAACGGGCTGATGCGGTAGTCGGAAGACTTGAACACGTCGTCGGTGCGGCCGACGAAGGTGTAGTAGCCGTCGGCGTCGCGCTGGGCGACGTCGCCAGTGTGATAGAGGCCGTCGCGCATCACCTGCGCGGTCTTGTCGGCGTCGCCGGCGTATTCGACCAGCAGGCCGGTCGGCCGCGGATCGGTCTCCACGCAGACTTCGCCTTCCTCCGCGGGATTGCCGTCGATGTCGACCAGGCGGATGCGGTAGCCCGGCATCGGCCGGCCCATCGCGCCCGACTTGACCGTCTGTCCCGGCGAATTGCCGACCAGCGCGCAGGTCTCGGTCTGGCCGTAGCCGTCGCGGATGGTGATGCCCCAGGCGGCGCGCACCCGCTCGATCACCTCGGGATTCAGCGGTTCGCCCGCGCCGACCAGTTCGCGCAGCTTGACCGGATAGCTCTTCAGGTCTTCCTGGATCAGCATGCGCCATACCGTGGGCGGCGCGCACAGGGTGGTCACGCCGCAGCGCGACAGGGTCTGCAGCGTGGCCGCGGCGTTGAACCGGCTCTGGTTGAAGGCGAAGATGGTTGCGCCCGCGTTCCACGGTGCGAAGAAGCTGCTCCAGGCATGCTTGGCCCAGCCCGGCGAACTGATGTTCCAGTGCACGTCGCCCGGTTGCAGACCGACCCAGTACATGGTCGCCAGCGCGCCGACCGGGTAGCTCTGGTGGGTGTGCAGCACGAGCTTGGGCTTGGAGGTCGTTCCCGAGGTGAAATAGAGCAGCAGCGGGTCGCTCGCCATCGTCGGCGCGTCCGGCTGGTAGTCGCTCGGGGCGGACGCCGCCCCGGCAAGCGCGGTCCAGCCGGCCGGTGCCTCGCCGGCGGTGAACCGGCCGGACACGCGTGACCAGACCGGCTCCGGCAGCGCGTCGAACTTGGCCGCGTCCGCGGGCAGGCAGATGACATGCCGTACGGCGCCGCGGCCGATGCGATCCTCCAGGTCGGTCGGGGTCAGCAGGGTGGTGGCCGGGATCATCACCGCGCCGAGCTTGATGCAGGCCAGCATCGCCTCCCACAGCGCGATGCAGTTCGGCAGCATCAGCAGCACCCGGTCGCCGCGTCGCACCCCGTGGTCGCGCAGGAAACTCGCCATCCGTGCCGAGCGCTGCGCCATGTCGTCGAAGCTGTAGCGCGTTTCGCTGCCGTCGTCCTCGACGATCCACAGCGCGCAGCCGGAATTGCCGCGCGCCATCGGGTCGAAATAGTCCAGCGCCCAGTTGAACCGGTCGAGCGCCGGCCAGCGGAACTCGGCATAGGCGCGGTCGTAGTCGGTGCGGTGGCGCAGCAGCAGGTCGCGCGCCTGGGCAAAGCCGGGATGGACAGTCTGCATGAGGGGTCTCCTGGACGTTGTTGTGGTTTCGATTGTAATCCCCCCGACGGAGTGCGGCCAGCCGCACGCAGGTCTAGTCCGTCATCGGCTCCAGCCGGCGTGCGCAGGGAATCTGCACGAGGTCCAGCCAGCGCTGCCCCGCGGCCGGCAGGACCGCCGCGGTGAGGGCACCGCCCCAGAGGCAGCCGGTATCGAGGCACAGCGTCGCGTCGTTCCAATGCAGTCCGAGGGTCGACCAGTGGCCGAACGCGATCGGCGTGCCGGCCGTGCGGCGTCCCGGCACGGCGAACCAGGGGAGCAGGCCGGGCGCTGCGGCCGCCCCCTTGCTCCGGAAGTCGAGCCGGCCGCCCCGCGGGCCGGCGGCGTCGACGAAGCGCGCCCGCGTCAGCGTGTTGACCACCAGCCGCAGCCGGTCGTCGCCGCCGAGGGTCTCGTCCCAGGTGTCGGGTTCGTTGCCGTACATGACCCGCAGGAAGTCGACGTAATCGGCGCCGCGCAGCCGGCGCTCGACCTCGCCGGCCAGTTGCAGCGTCTGCGGCGCCGTCCACTGCGGCAGGACGCCGGCGTGGACCAGCAGCCATCCCTGCTCCATCAGCGCCAGCGGGCGCCGGCGCACCCAGTCGAGCAGTTCGGCGCGCCGCGGCGACTCCAGGATGTCGTCGAGGGTATCGGTGCGGTGCGCCTTGCGGATTCCGGCGGCGACCGCGAGCAGGTGCAGGTCGTGGTTGCCCAGCAGGCATTGCGCGCTGTCACCGAGCGCGATCAGCCGCTCGATGCTGGCGAGGGAGCGCGGCCCGCGGTTGACCAGATCGCCGAGGACGATCAGCCGGTCGCGTGCCGGATCGAAGCGCAGCGTGTCGAGCAGCGCATCGAACGCATCGGCGCAGCCCTGGATGTCGCCGATCAGGTAGGTGGTCAATTGCCGCTCCCTAGAATGCATCGCTGGTCCCGGGCGGCGCCAGTCGTCGCCCGGATCGAACGGAACATCCTAGTGTCGCGTCGTGGCGCCGCTTCGGACGCCCCGAGCCGATGCGCGGGGCGTCCGAAGCGGCGCCGCCGATGCATCCGTTCGCAGCCTGTTTCACTGGAGCCCGCATGGCGCAACTCGATCCCGGAATCTTCAAGGCCTACGACATCCGCGGCGTGGTCGGCGTGACGCTGACCGAGGACGCCTGCCGCCACATCGGCCGCGCCTTCGCCACCGTGGCGCGCCAGCAGGGGCTGGCCGCGGTCAACATCAGCCGGGACGGACGACTGTCGGGCCCGGCACTCGCCCGGGCGCTGGCCGAGGGACTGCGCGCCGGCGGAGTCGACGTCGTCGACCTCGGGATGAACGCGACGCCGATGCTGTACTACGCCTGCGCGACCACGCCGGTGACCAGCGGCATCCAGATCACCGGCAGCCACAACCCGCCGGAGTACAACGGCCTGAAGATGGTGCTGGGCGGCAACGCGCTGTTCGGCGAGCAGATCCAGGCGCTGCGCGAACTCACCGTGTCCGAAGCCTACGCGCAGGGGCAGGGCGCATTGCGCGAGGCGAGCGTCGTCGACGACTACCTCGGGCGCATCCGTGGCGACGTGCACCTGGCGCGACCGATGAAGGTTGTCGTCGATTGCGGCAACGGCGTCGCCGGGGCATTCGCGCCACGGCTGCTGCGCAGCCTGGGCTGCGACGTGGTCGAACTGTTCTGCGAGGTCGACGGCACCTTCCCCAACCACCACCCCGATCCGGCCGATCCGCACAACCTCGAAGACCTGCAGCGCGCGCTGCGTGACACCGGCGCCGAACTCGGGCTCGCGTTCGACGGCGACGGCGACCGGCTCGGCGTGGTCACGCCGCGGGGCCAGATCATCTGGCCCGACCGCCAGATCATGCTCTATGCCCGCGACGTGCTCGAGCGCAATCCCGGCGCGGCGATCCTGTACGACGTGAAATGCACCGCGGGGCTGGCGCCGTGGATCCGCCAGCACGGCGGCGATCCGGTGATGGGCCGCACCGGGCATTCGCTGATCAAGGCGCAGATGAAGGCGATCGACGCCCCGCTGGCCGGCGAGATGAGCGGCCACATCTTCTTCAAGGACCGCTGGTACGGTTTCGACGACGCCCAGTACGGCGCCGCGCGGCTGCTCGAACTGCTGTCGCGCGAGGCCGATCCCGGCGCGGTGCTCGAATCGCTGCCCGACGCGATGTCGACGCCCGAGCTCAAGCTGCACACCGCCGAGGGCGAGAACTTCGCGCTGTGCGAGCGGCTGCAGCGCGAAGGGCGCTTTCCCGGCGCGGTCACGGTCTCGACCATCGACGGCGTGCGCGCCGACTACGCCGACGGCTTCGGGCTTGCCCGGCCGTCGAACACCACGCCGTGCGTGGTGCTGCGCTTCGAGGGCCGCGACCCGGCGGCGCTCGAACGGGTGCAGGCCGAGTTCCGCGCCGCGCTGCTGGCGCTCGATCCGGCGCTGCGGCTGCCGTTCTGAAGCCGGCGGCGATCTTGCGCGTCCTCCTGGTCAAGACCAGCTCGATGGGCGATATCGTCCACGCGCTGCCCGTGGTGCACGACATCCTCGCCGCCCATCCCGGTGCGGCGATCGACTGGCTGGTCGAGGAGGCCTACGCCGACATCGTCCGGGCCCATCCGGGCGTGCGGCGGGTGATCCCGCTCGCGCTGCGACGCTGGCGCCGGCGATTCTGGACCGGCGCGGTCCGCGACGAGTGGCGGCGCTGGCGCGAGCAGCTTCGCGCCGAGCGCTACGACGCGGTGATCGACCTGCAGGGGCTGGTCAAGAGCGGACTGATCGCACGCCTGGCGCGCGGTCCGGTCTACGGCCTGTCCTGGCGGTCGGCGCGCGAACCGCTGGCGCCGCTGTTCTACGACCGACGCATGCGTGCCGCGTTCCGCCGGACCGAGGCCGCGGTGCCGCGCTACCGGGCGCTGGCCGGCTGGGCGCTCGGGTACGCGCCGCAAGGCGAGCCGCAATACGGCCTGCGGCTCGACGCGCCGCGGCCGGGCTGGATTCCCGGCACGGCGCCCTACGCGGTGCTGTTGAGCGCGACAGCCAAGCAGCGCAAGCTGTGGGATGAGGCGCGCTGGGTCGATCTCGGCCGTGCGCTCGCCGGGGACGGCCAGGTCTGCGTGTTCGCCTGGGGCAATGGTGCCGAACGGGAGCGTGCCGAACGGCTCGCCGCGCAGGTCTCAGCGCCGGGCGTCGCGGTGCCTGTGGCGCGGGTCGCGCCGCAGGCGTTCGCGATGGCCGAGTGGATGCGGGTATTGCGCGCGGCGCAGGTCGTCGTCGGCGTCGACACCGGCCTGCTCTACCTCGCTGCGGCCGTCGGCACGCCGGCGGTGGCGATTTATACCGGCTCGTCGCCGCACAGCGTCGAGTTCGAATCGGCCGGACCCTGGCGCAGCCTCGGTGACCACGGCGCACCGCCGGCGGTCGAGGACGTGCTCGCCGCGGTGCGCGCGGTGCAGCAGGAAGGCACGACCTGATCGCGATGACGGCGGCGCGCCTGGTCTATACCCTGCTGTGGCGCCTCGCGCTGCCGCTGGTGCTGCTGCGGCTGTGGTGGCGTGGCCGGCGCGAGCCGCTGTATCGTCGCTTCATCGGCGAGCGATTCGGCGCCGGTGCCGCCCCGGTCGACGCCGGCGGGGCACGGCCGGTGTGGATCCATGCGGTGTCGCTTGGCGAGACGCGCGCTGCGGCACCGCTGATCGCCGCGTTGCGCGAGCAGCGGCCGGGCATGCGTCTGCTGCTCACCCACACCACGGCGACCGGCCGCGAGGCCGGGGCTGCGCTGCTGCGTCCGGGGGACGCGCAGGCGTGGCTGCCGTACGACCTGCCGGGGGCGCTGCGCCGCTTCCTGCGCCGGTTCCAGCCGGCGGTCGCGGTGCTGATGGAAACCGAAGTGTGGCCGAACCTGACGGTGGCATGTCGCGACGCCGGAATCCCGCTGTTGCTGGTCAACGCCCGGTTGAGCGCGCGCAGCGCAGCCCGCTGGGCGCGCTGGCCGGCGCTGGCCGCTGTGGCCTGGGGCGGCATCGAAGCTGCCGCGCAGACCGCCGCCGACGGCGAGCGGCTGGAGCGCATCGGTGCGGCGCGGGTCGACGTCCTGGGCAATCTCAAGTTCGACATGACCCCGGACCCGGCGCTGCTCGTGCTGGGCGCGCAGTGGAAGCAGGCCGCGGCGCGGCCGGTGCTCCTGCTGGCGTCGACCCGCGAGCAGGCCGGCGTGGCGGAGGAGGATCTGTTGCTGCGCGCCCTCCCGCCCGAACTGGCGCGGCGCGCGCTGCTGGTGTGGGTGCCGCGGCACCCGCAGCGGTTCGATGCCGTCGCGCAGCGGCTCGCGGCGGCGGGTTTCCGCGTGCAGCGGCGCAGCCGCGGCCTGCCGGACGCCGGCGTCGCGGTCTGGCTGGGCGATTCGGTCGGCGAAATGGCGGCGTACTACGCGATGGCGGATGCGGCGTTCATCGGCGGCAGCCTGCTGCCGCTGGGCGGGCAGAATCTGATCGAGGCCTGCGCCTGTGGTTGTCCGGTCGTGCTGGGGCCGTCACAATTCAATTTCGCCGCTGCGGCGCAGGCGGCCGTCGCGGCCGGTGCCGCAGTGACGGCGGATTCGGCCAGGCAAGTGTGGCAGGCGCTGTCGGCCTGGCTGGACGATCCGCCGGCGCGGCAGGCGGCGGCGGGCAACGCGGTGGAATTCGCCGCCGCGCATCGCGGTGCGGCGCGGCGACAGGCCGACTGGATCGTCCGGCGCTTGGGCGACGGACCTGCAGCGCAGCCGCCATCACGGCCGGATCGACCGGCGGCGGGTCAGTAGAGCGGGACCGACGGATCGATGTCGCGCGACCAGGCGATCATTCCGCCGTTGAGGTTGTAGATGTCGCCGAAGCCGCTCTGCTCGAGGAAGCGGGCGATCATCATGCTGCGGTTGCCGCTGCGGCAGATCACCACCACCGGCTTGCCCGCGTCGAGCTCGTTCAGCCGCAGCGGGACCAGGCTCATCGGAATGTGCTGCACCGGGCAGTTCGGGTGCTTGATCGCCGCCATCTGGAATTCCCACGGCTCGCGCACGTCGAGGAACTGCCAGTCGGTCATCGGGCCGGCGGCGGCCTCGATCCTGTCGGCGAGTTCGCGCACGCTGAGTTGCTTGATCATCAGGGAGTCCTTGCGAATATCGGGAATCAGAAACGGAAGCGCGACGGCTCGGGGAATTGCTCCAGCCGCGTGGCGACGGTGTCGAACAGGTCGCGGGTGACGAAGTCGTTCTCGGTGGCACGGGTGACGATCTGCGCGCGCATCACCGGCTCGAAGCCGACGACGGCCGCCAGCCGTCCGCCCGGGCGCAGGCGCTGCAGCAGATCCTGCGGCACCTCGGCCACCGAACCCGACAGCACGATGACGTCGAATTCCGCGCGCTTGGCATAGTGCGCGCCGTCGCCGTGCTCGACGGTGACGTTGCCCGCGCCGGCGCGCTGCAGGTTGCCGCGCGCCATCGCGACCAGTTCCTCGTGGAGTTCGAGAGTCTGCACCGCCGCGGCGCGGTGCCCGAGCAGGGCGGCCATGAAGCCGCTGCCGGCGCCGATCTCGAGCACCCATTCATCCTTGCGCACGGCGAGTTCCTGCAGGATGCGCGCCTCGACCTTCGGGGCGAGCATGTTCTGGCCGCAGGGCAGAGGAATCTCGGTGTCGACGAAGGCCAGCGCACGATACGCCGGCGGGACGAAGTCCTCGCGGCGCACGGCGCCGAGCAGGTCGAGGATGCCGGCGTCCAGCACATTCCAGGGACGGATCTGCTGTTCGATCATGTTGAAACGCGCTTGCTCGATGTTCATCGGTTCTCCGCAATCGGGTCGCAATACCAAGGCCACAGTGTAATTTGTGCGGCCGCCCCATCCGGCGGGCAGGGTGTCCGGCGGGCGCGATTCTTCCGCCGCTGCGGCGCTGCGCCCGTCCCGATGCCGACGCCACCTCGTTGCTCGCTCCGCAGCCATTGCACTGCAACGCAGCGCACTGGAACCGCGCTGCGGTGCAGTGGCGGGCGAGTCGCCGATAATTGCAACGTTTTGTCACGAACACAGGGCAACGCATGGACGCGCAGACCGCGGGCGTGGTGCTGATCCTCGGCCTGGTCGAGGGCGTCACCGAATTCCTTCCCATTTCCTCGACCGGCCATCTCATTCTCGCCGCCAGCCTGCTCGGCTGGGTGAGCGAGAAAGCCAAGGTGTTCGACATCGCGATCCAGAGCGGTGCCATCCTGGCGGTGATCTGGCATTACCGCACCCGCATCGGCGGCGTGGTCGCGGGGCTCGTCGCGGCGGCGCCCGAGCGCCGGGCGACGGCTTGGCGCTTCGCGATCAACCTGGCGGTCGCCTTCCTGCCGGCGGCGGTTCTGGGGCTGCTGTTCGCCTCGGCGATCAAGCGCTGGCTGTTCGCCCCGGTGCCGGTGGCGCTGGCGTTCATCGGCGGCGCCGTGGTGATCTTCTGGGCGGAGGCGCGGCAGAAGCGCCCGGCGCGGCATGTGCGCATCGCCAGCGTCGACGCGATGCGCACGATGGATGCGTTCAAGGTCGGCGTCGCCCAGGCGTTCGCGCTGATCCCGGGGACCAAGATC
>JAKAIB010000143.1 GCA_021814605.1 Pseudomonadota bacterium
GTCGCCGTCACCCATCCCCAAGTTCGACAACCCCAAGATGCACCTGAACCCGGCGCTGCAGTTGTTCGGTGCCGGGCGCGAGAAGCGCATCTACGCCATCCCGCCCTACACCCCGGTCGAAAGCCTGGCGTTCGACGACCATCCATTCACCGTGCAGCGCTGGGACAGCGCCTGCGCGCTGTGCGGCGCCACCGACAGCTTCCTCGACGAGGTGCTCACCGACGACGCCGGCGGCCGCATGTTCGTCTGTTCCGATTCGCACTACTGCGCGACGCGCCGGCACGATGCCGATCCGCTCGCCGCATCCGAGGAGACCGCCGATGCCGCCGAGTGACGCCGCCAGCGCGATGCCGCTGCTGCAGGTCCGCGGGCTGCGCCGCTGCTACGGCGCGCTGGCCGCGGTCGACGACGTCGGCTTCGATCTCTGGCCGGGCGAGGTGCTGGCCATCGTCGGCGAATCGGGATCGGGCAAGTCGACCCTGCTGCACACCCTCGCCGGCCATCGGCCGCCCGATGCCGGCAACGTGTTGTTCGACACCCGCGACAGCGGACCGCAGGACATCTACGCCGTCGCCGAAGGCCGACGCCGTGCGCTGGCGCGCACCGACTGGGGCTTCGTCCACCAGCACGCCGCCGACGGCCTGCGCATGAACGTCTCGGCCGGCGCCAACGTCGCCGAGCGGCTGATGGCGCTGGGCGAGCGCAACTATTCGCGGCTGCGCGCCCAGGCCGCCGACTGGCTGCAGCGGGTCGAGATCGACCCGGCGCGGATCGACGACACGCCCGACACCTTCTCCGGCGGCATGCGGCAGCGGCTGCAGATCGCCCGCAACCTGGTCACCATGCCACGGCTGATGTTCCTCGACGAACCGACCTCGGGACTCGACGTCTCGGTGCAGGCACGGCTGCTCGACCTGCTGCGCCGCCTCACCCGGCAGTTCGGGCTGGCGGCCATCCTGGTGACCCACGACCTCGCCGTCGCCCGGCTGCTGGCCCACCGCATGATGGTGATGCAGCGCGGCCGGGTGGTCGAAGCCGGACTGACCGACCAGGTCCTCGACGACCCCGAGCATCCCTATACCCAGCTCCTCGTGTCCTCCGTGCTTCAGCCATGACCGCCGCCCTGCTCCAGATCGACGGGGTGGCCAAGCGCTTCACCCTGCACCACCAGCACGGCGCCGTGCTGCCCGTCCTCGACGATGTCCGGCTGACGGTCCATCCCGGCGAATGCGTCGTTCTCGACGGACCGTCGGGCATGGGCAAGAGCACGCTGCTCAAGCTGATCTACGCCAACTACCGCGCCAGCCGGGGCAGCGTGGTGCTCCATCCCGGAACCGATCGCGCCGTCGACCTGACGCAGGCGACGCCGCGCACGCTCATCGAACTGCGGCGCGACACCATCGGCTACGTCAGCCAGTTCCTGCGGGTCATCCCCCGCGTCGCGGCGATCGACGTGGTCGCCGAACCGCTGCTCGAAGGCCACAGCGGCGACGTCGCGCAGCAGGCCGCACGCGCCGAGGCCGCAACCTGGCTGGAGCGGCTGCGCATCCCGCCGGCGTTGTGGTCGCTGCCGCCCGCCACCTTCTCCGGCGGCGAGCAGCAGCGCATCAACATCGCCCGCAGCCTGATCAAGCCGCGTCCGCTGCTGCTGGTCGACGAGCCGACGGCGTCGCTTGACGCCGCCAACACCCGGACCGTGATCGACCTGCTGCGCGAGGCGCGCGAACGCGGCGCCGCCATCGTCGGCGTGTTCCACGATCCGGAGGTCGCCGCCGCGGTGGCAACCCGCCGCGTCGCCATCGCCGGTTTCAGGAGACCGGCATGAGCGACCTCGTCCTGCGCAACGCCCGGCTGGTGCTCGACGGCGAGATCGTCCGCGGCAGCTTGCGTGCCGAAGCCGGGCGCATCGCCGCGGTCGACTGCGGCGACACCGCCGTCACGGGCGCGGTCGACCTCGAAGGCGACCTGCTGCTGCCAGGGCTGGTCGAGGTCCACACCGACAACCTCGAACGCCACCTGATGCCCCGGCCCAAGGTCCACTGGGCCGAGATGCCGGCACTGCTGGCGCACGACGGCGAGATCGCCGCCGCCGGCATCACCACCGTGCTCGACGCCCTCGGCGTCGGCGAGGCCGACACCGACAGCCTGCGCGGCAGCGCCTGGGACACGCTGCTGCGTTGCCTGGACGACTGCGTCGCGCACGATGCGCTGCGCGCCGAACACCTGCTGCACGTCCGCTGCGAACTGCCGGCGCCGAACACCATCGCGCTGTTCGCACCGTTCCACGGCCACCCGAGGGTGCGGCTGATCTCGCTGATGGACCATACCCCCGGGCAGCGACAGTGGGAGGACATCGCGCATGCCCGCGTCTACTACACCGGCAAGAAGGGCTGGAGCGAAGACAAGTTCCAGGCCAAGGTCGCGCAATCGCGCGAGATGCAGTTGCGCTATGCGCTGCCGCATCGCGGCTACTTCGTCGACTACGGCCGCGTCCACGGCATCGCGCTGGCCAGCCACGACGACACCACCGAGGCGCACGTCGAAGAGGCGCATGCCGAGGGTGCCGTGATCTCGGAGTTCCCCACCACTCTCGCCGCCGCGGCGGCGGCGCGGCGCCTCGGCCTGTCGACGGTCATGGGCGGACCCAACGTCGTGCGCGGCGGATCGCATTCGGGCAACGTCGCCGCGGCCGACCTGGCTCGGCAAGGCCTGCTCGACATCCTGTCGTCGGACTACGTGCCCGGCAGCCTGCTCAGCGCCGTATTCACCCTGCACCACGAGCATGGCATCGGCCTGCCGCAGGCGGTGGCGATGGTGTCGCGCCAGCCGGCGCAGGCCATCGGCCTCGGCGACCGCGGCTGCATCGCCGCAGGGATGCGCGCCGACCTGGTGCAGGTTCGTCCGCTCGCGCTGTCCGACGGCACGGTGCGGCCGGTCGTGCGCGCGGTATGGCGCGAAGGCCGGCGCGTCGCCTGACCGGACGGGTCCGCACGGGCGGCTGCGAGGCTCGACCGTCTGGCCGCACCGAGCGCCGACGCGTCCCGCGAACCGGGACGCCGCCGACGCGCCCGCTTCCGGAGCGGGCCGGCCGTCGGGAGTATCCAGGCAGCGTCACAAAAGCTTCCCGGATCGTTCACACCACGGTCACAAGCCGCCTCGACACTGCACACTTGTCTAGACAACTCGGCGTTCTCGCCGGACATCCGGAGCCGCCGCTCCACCGCGTGCACCCGCACGTCCATCCACAGTGAACACGAAAGGGAGCATCGAATGAAAGCAACAACCATCCTGGCCAGCCTCGCGCTGGCGCTGGGCGCCAGCGCCGCGCACGCGGCATCGACCTGCCCGAACAACGGCGTCGTGCGCTTCGGCGTCGAACCCTACGAGTCGGCACAGCGCCTGCTGCCGGTGTACAGCGACCTCGCCAAGCTGATCGGCGACAAGCTCGGCTGCAAGGTCGAACTGTTCGTCGCGACCAGCTACAACGCCGAGATCGAGGCGATGCGCAACGGCAAGCTCGAGATCGGCGAGTTCGGCCCGCTCGGCTACGTGCTGGCGCATCAGGTGGCGCACGCCGAGGCGGTCGCGACCTTCGCCGGTGCCGACGGCAAGCCGGCGACCTACACCGCCTCCATCGTCACCTGGCCCAGCTCGGGAATCAAGACCCTGGCCGACGTGAAGGGCCGATCGTTCGCGTACTCCGACCCGTCGTCGACCTCGGGGCACCTGTTCCCGGCATACGGCCTGGGCAAGCACGGCATCGATCCGGACCACGGCGTCAAGGCGATCTACGCCGGCAGCCACACCGCGTCGTACGAAGCCTTGCTGAACCACAAGGTCGAGTCTGGCGAGCTCAACAGCGAGGAGATCGCCAGCGCGAAGCTGCACGGCCAGTACGATCCGAAGAACTTCGTCACCCTGTGGCAGTCGGCGCCGATCCCGCTCGACCCGCTCGCGGTGCGCGCCGACCTGCCGGCCGACTTCAAGGCCCGCCTCGCCTCGGTCCTCAGCTCGCTCGACCTGCACGAACTTCCCGAGGCCGACCAGAAGTTCCTCGCAGCCAACGAGAACCCGGCGCTGAAGACCGTGCCGCAGACCGACGCGGCCTACAACCAGATCCGCGATCTGGTGAAGGTGCTGCACATCGATCTCGCCAAGCTGTGAGCGCCATGTCGAGCACCGCGATCGCGCTGGACCGGCCGGCGCTTCCACGGGGCGGCGCCCAGGCAGCCGCAGCCGCCGACGGCGGCATCCGCCTCGACGTCGCCGGGCTGGCGATGCGTTACGCCAACGGCCACGTCGCGCTGCACGACGTCGACCTGCAGGTGCGCGCCGGCGAGATGGTCGTGGTGCTCGGCAGCAACGGCAGCGGCAAGTCGACCATGCTCAAGTGCGTGGTCGGCCTGAACCGTCCGACCGGCGGCGCCATCCGCGTCGCCGGCCGCGACCTCGCCCGCCTGTCGGGCGAGGAGCTGCGGCGCGCCCGCCTGCCGCTGGCACTGATCTCGCAGCACGCCAACCTGGTGCGCCGGCGCAGCGTGCTGGCCAATGTCTGCAGCGGCACCCTCGGCCGCCGCCGCCGGCTCGCGACCTCGCTCGGCTTCCTGCCGCACGAGGAGATCGGCACCGCATTCGCCTGCCTGGAGGAAGTCGGGCTGCCGCATCTGGCGCAGCAGCGCGCCGGGACGCTCTCGGGCGGACAGGCGCAGCGCGTCGCCGTCGCCCGCGCCCTCGCCCAGCGGCCGCAGGTGCTGCTCGCCGACGAACCGATCGCCAGCCTCGATCCGGAGGCCGCCGACGACGTAATGCGGCTGCTGCGCCGGCTGGCCAGCGACGACGGTCTCGCCGTGGTCTGCGTGCTGCACCAGACCGATCTGGCGGCGCGCTATGCCGACCGCCTGGTCGGGCTGCGTGCCGGCCGCCTGGAATTCGACCAACCCGCTTCACAGGTCGCGCCGGAACGCATCGCCGGCCTCTACGCCACGGCACTGCAATGAGTTCCCTGCCCTCGAGTTCCGCCATCGCGCGGACGCCGGCGTCGCGGACGCTGCGCAACGCCGCGATCGGGTTCATCGCGGCCGCATTGTTCGCCCAGGCGCTCTACGTCGTCCAGGCTCGCCCGCAGGATCTGGTGACCGGCGCGCACGGCATGGCCGACATCATCTCGCGCGCCATGCCGCCGGCGTTCGACCAGTTCGTCCCCAACCTGTGGCCGGTGCTCGAAACCGTCGACCTGGCGCTGTTCGGCACCGTCTTCGGCGTGCTGATGGCGTTCCCGCTGGCGGTCCTGGCCGCGGCCAACGTCACCCCGGCGCGGCCGCTGTACCACATCGCCCGCGGACTCATCGGCGTCAGCCGCGCCGTGCCCGACCTGGTATGGGCGCTGCTGTTCGTCACCGCCGTCGGGCTCGGGCCGTTTCCCGGCGCGCTGGCGCTCGCGGTGCACTCCGTGGGCATGCTGGGGCGGCTGTTCTCCGAGGTCATCGAGGACATGGACATGGGGCCGGTCGAGGCGCTCACCCTCACCGGCGCCGGCCGGCTGCAGGTGTTCAGCCACGCGGTCGTCCCCGGTGTCCTGCCGTCGCTGCTCGGGATCAGCCTGTACCGCTTCGACGAGAACCTGCGCTCGTCGCTGGTGCTCGGCTTCGTCGGCGCCGGCGGCATCGGGTTCCAGCTGCTGACGGCGATGAACCTGTTCCAGTACCGCACCGTATCCTTCCTGCTCATCGTCACCTTCGTCCTCGTCGCCGGCGCGGAGCGTGCCTCGGCCTGGCTGCGCGGCAGGGTGGCCTGAACGAGGCCAGACACCATGCAACGCATCAATTGCGGCACCCCGGCCGATCCCTGGTCGGCCGGCCGGTCGCTCACGGCGGCACCGGAGATCGATCCCGGTTCGTGGGTCCACGAGTCGGACTTCGGCGCCTACACCTACCTCGGGCCGCGCAGCAGCGTCGCCGACAGCCGGCTCGACGACTACAGCTACGCGATGGGCGACAACCAGATCGCGCACGCCCGCATCGGGAAGTTCTGCAACATCGCCACCCAGGTGCGCATCAACCCGAGCAACCACCCGTGGTGGCGGGCGACGCTGCACCATTTCACGTACCGCAGCGCATCGCACGGCTTCTCGCTCGCCGACGACGCCGACTTCTTCGACTGGCGGCGCCAGGACGGCGTGACCATCGGTCCCGACGTGTGGATCGGCCATGGGGCGCTGATCATGCCGGGCGTGACCATCGGCGCCGGCGCCGCCATCGGCAGCGGCGCCGTGGTGACGCACGACGTCCCGCCCTATGCCATCGTCGTCGGCGTGCCGGCGCGGGTGCTGCGCTTTCGCTGCGACCCGGCGACCGCCGAAACGCTGCAGGCGATCGCCTGGTGGGACTGGAGCCACGACCGGCTCGACGCCGCCCTCGCCGACTTCCGCACGCTGGACATCACCGCGTTCGCCGAGAAATATCGCGGCGCGGCCTGATCCCGGTCAGTGCTCGATCTCGGGGCGGCCCCAGTAGTAGCCCTGCCCCCAGTCGATGCCGATTCGCCGCATCGTGTCGAGCGTGCGTTCGTCCTCGATCCCCTCGGCGATGGTCTTGATGCCGAGTTCGCGCGCCATCGCGTGGATGTTGCGCACCATGATCTCGGCGCGGGTGCTGTGCGCTGCCTCGCGCACCAGCTCGGCCTCGATCTTGAGGTAGTGCACCGGCAGCTTGAGAACGTAGAGATACGACGAATAGCCGCTGCCGAAATCGTCGACGGCGATCTGGAAGCCGAAGTCGATCAGCGGCTGGACGAGCCGGAGCACGGCCTGGGCATCGCCGAGAAGCTGCCGCTCGGTGATCTCGATCACCATCGGCGTCTGCGCCGCGTCGTGCTGCGCTCCACGCGACTCGGAATGGTGCTGCGCGCGGTCGAGCAGGCGCTGCACGTCGTCGGGACGATTGAGGAAATCGGCCGAGCAGTTGATCATGTATTTCATCGGCGGTCCGCCCTCAGCCATGCGCCGGCTGCAGCGTGACAGCACCTGACGGGACACGCGGGAGTCGATGCGATGCTCCATCCGCAGGCGGTTGGCGACCTCGATGAACTGCGACGCCGGCACCAGGTCGCCGGCGTCGGTCGCCAGCCGGGCCAAGGCCTCGTACCCGACGATCTCGCCGCTCGCGACGCAGACCAGCGGCTGGTAGGCGACGCGGATCCGGTCTTCCTCGATCGCGCGCTTCAGGGCGAATCCCTGCAGGTAGTCCTGCGCGGTGCGTCCCTGGAACACGCAGACCCGGTTGCGGCCGCTCTCCTTGGCGTTGTAGAGCGCCGAATCGCATTGCCCGAGGAGTTCGGCGATGGTCAGCTGCTGCTGCGGCCCCCAGGCCGACACGCCAAAGCTCGCGGTCAGCCGCAATTCAGTGCCGCCGACCGACATGCGGGTGCGTTCGATCATCGTGCGCAGCTTCTCGGCGGTCACGCGGCCCGTCTCCAGGTCGGATTCGGGCAGCAGCACCAGGAACTCCTCGCCGCCCCAGCGCGCCACCTCGTCCTCGCGCCGCATGCGCGTCTGCAGCAGGTGCGCCACCTGCTGCAGCACCGCATCGCCCGCCGGATGGCCGAAGCCGTCGTTGATCAGCTTGAAATGGTCGAGGTCGAACAGGATCAGGGCAAAGCCGATGCCCTCCTGGCGCGCCAGATCGTGCGCCCGTTGCAGGTGCTCGCCGAGGCCGCGTCGATTGAGCAGGCCGGTCAGGCTGTCCTGGTTCGCCAGCCGGTACATGATGTCGGCCCGGTCGCGCAGCTGGACGCGGTCTCGGTCGAACTGGCGACGCAGGATGGCATAGGTCAGCGACAGCAGCGTCAGCCACGCCCCCAGGATGACCAGCACCGGCCAGGCGGCACGCCAGAAATCGCGCAGGAGCAGTGCCCGCGGGACGGTCATGTCGACCACGACGCCGTACGACGGCAGGCGCGTCCACGCGCCCAGCCGCGCCGTGCCGTCGAGGTCGACGCGGCCATCGAACTCGCCCGATTGCGCCTGCGCCCGGCCCCGCACCGACTGCGCCAGCGGGCCGCTGTGCGGGGTGTCGTAGAAAGCGGCGAGATCCGGGACGTCGGGAGTCGGCCAGCGCGCGAGCAGATACCCGTCGGCACGCACCAGCGCGATCGCGGTCCCCGGCATCGCATGCTGTGCCGCGGCCACCGAACGCTGCCAGCGGTCGAGGAATTCGTTGAGCTC
>JAKAIB010000144.1 GCA_021814605.1 Pseudomonadota bacterium
CAGGCTGCCAGACCTGCCAGGGAACGGCAACCGAGTTGAAGCTCGACGGGGTTGGTGCCGGCGCGGGTGCCGAGGTGGATGTCGACGACCCCGACGTCGACGTGCTGCCCGAGGACGTGGTGCTGCCCGAGGACGTGGTGCTGCTCGAAGACGTGGTGCTGCTCGAAGACGTGGTGCTGCTCGAAGACGTACCACCCGAGGAAGTGCTGGATCCACCCGAGGTCGGGGTCGTGATCGTCGTCGGCGAGGTGGGAGACGTCGATGTGGCGGGCGGGGTCGGTGTTGGCGTCGTCGTCGGCGTTGTCGTCGCCGGGGGAACAGATGGCGACGGCGAGGGTGTCGTGGTGCTTCCCGGCGCAGGGGAAGTGACCGGCAGCGTCGAGGACGGGGGTGTCGTGACCGACGAAGGACTCCCGCCGGTTTGCGGGGTGGCCGATGCGACGGTGCCGGTGCCCGACGGATCGGTTGCCGACGTGGTGGTTCCTCCCGAGCCGCCTCCGCCGCACGCGGAAAGGACCGCGGCGCCAAAGATCGCGGCCAGGCCGGTCCGGACAAGATGATTTTTCATGGAGAACTCCGTCTTTGCCTGCCAGAGACGGTCGATTCGCCTCTCTGCGGCTGAGTGATTTGCCAACTTCAGCACATTCTGATGTGACGGATTGTGAGCGATGCACGCGTGCGGCTCTATAAGCGCATCCCGAATCGATTTGTCAGAAAATGACGATTTATCTGTAGGAAATTTCTGATAACGTTGTGGCCGTCGCCGGGTTGGGAAAGGGTGAGGATGGCAGGCGTACCGCTTGTGGAAACCGAACGATCGGAACTGATCGACAGCCTGCCCGGACTTGTCTTCGTCCTTCGTCATGGCGGCGACGCATTGACGTTCCATTACGTGAACGCCGGAGCGATGCCGCTTTGCGGGCTCCGACCTCAGGAACTGCTGCAATCGGCGCAACCGTTGCTGCGCATGATCGATCCGCACGATCTGCCCGCGTTCCACTCCACGCTGCGGGCAAGTGCGATGTCCGGGTTCTGGAACTGGGAGGGTCGTCTGCATACCGCCGGCGGCCCCAAATGGGTGAACGTGCGTGCGCAGACGCGTGCGCTCGACCCGCTGAATTCGGAATTGACGGGGATCATGCTCAACGTGACGCAGAGTCGTCTGCGCGAGTCGCAACTGCGCGATCTCTCGGTCGACATGCGTCACATTGCGTCCAATCTGGAAT
Organism: Pseudomonadota bacterium; assembly: GCA_021814605.1. Classification (GTDB taxonomy): domain Bacteria; phylum Pseudomonadota; class Gammaproteobacteria; order Burkholderiales; family Burkholderiaceae_C; genus Thiomonas. The sequence continues at coordinate 1,227 of JAKAIB010000144.1, forward strand.
CGGTGCGCGAGGCCGAGCGGGCACGGATGGCGCGCGACCTCCATGATGATCTCGGCCAGATCCTGACCGCGCTGCAGATGGATGTGGCGCTGCTGCGCCGGCAGAGCGATCCGGCGCAGACCGGGGCGTTGTTCGACAACGTCGGCCGGTTGATCCGGGCGGCGTCGGATGCCGGCCGGCGGGTCGCCGCCGAATTGCGCCCGACCGTGCTCGATCTCGGACTGGAGGCGGCGCTGAGCTGGCTGGCCCAGCAATATTCGGGGCGCTACGCCGTTGACGTGGAGGTCGACTTCGCATCGCGCGCGACGGTCGGCGAATTGATCGCCACCGAGCTCTACCGGATTGCCCAGGAGGCGCTGACCAATGTCGTGCGGCATGCGCAGGCGCGCCACGCGTGGATACGCTGCGCCGATGCTGCCGGGGGCGAGGTCTGCCTGACGGTGGACGACGACGGCCGCGGTTATTCGGCTCCGCATGCGGTGGCCGGCCGCCCGGCGCTGGGCCTGCGTGGCATGCGCGAGCGGGCGGCCGTGTTCGGTGGCTCATTCGAGCTCGACCGTTCTCCTCGGGGTGGGGTGCGGATCCGGGTCTGCCTGCCGGTGATGGGAGGCGGCCATGAATGACCTTCGCGTGCTGATCATCGACGACCACGCGATGCTGGGCGAGAGCGTGGCGCGGTTCCTCGAGGCCAGCGGCATGCAGGCGACCTGGTGTCCCGACATCGCGCAGGCGTTGCAGCTGGTGCGCGAGAAACCATGGAGCGTGGTGCTGCTCGACCTGTCGATGCCCGGGGGCAACGGCCTCGACCTGCTGGTCCGGATCAAGCTGATCCATCCCGAGCTGCCGGTGCTGATCCTCAGCATGCACTCCGAGCAGCAGTTCGCGCTGCGCGCGCTGCGCTCGGGAGCAGCCGGCTACCTCACCAAGGGATGCAGTCCCGACGTGCTGATCGAGGCGATCCACAAGGTGGTACAGGGCGGGCGCTATCTCACGCCCGGCGTGGCCGAGCAGCTTGCCGACTACATGAACGGCGGTGCCGCGATGCAGGAGGCGCATGCCCGGCTGTCCGACCGCGAGATGCAGGTGTTCCTGCGCCTGGCCAACGGCAGGACCGTCAACCAGATCGCCGACGAGCTCCATATCAGCTGCAAGACGGTCAGCACCCACAAGACGCGGCTGATGGTCAAGCTCGCGATCGACAACGATGCCGACCTGGTGCGCTACGCGATGCACCAAGGTCTGGTCACCTGACGCCGCCACGTCCCGACGGCAGGCGGTGCCGCCGGACGGTTCTTATACTGCCGCCGATGCAGATGTCCTTTTCCCAGGAGCGCGCCGTGCGGCTGGCGCGCGATACCCTCGACATCGAGGCCGGCGCTCTGCTGGCGCTGCGCGACCGGCTGGCGGCGCCCGAACTGGCGGCGGCCTTCGCCGCGGCGGTGCGAACCATCCTCGACAGCCGGGGCCGCGTGGTCGTTTCCGGCATGGGCAAGTCAGGCCACGTCGGACGCAAGATCGCGGCGACGCTGGCTTCGACCGGGACGCCGGCGTATTTCGTGCATCCGGCCGAGGCCAGCCACGGCGATCTCGGCATGGTGACGGCCGACGACGTGTTCCTGGCGCTGTCGAACTCGGGCGAAAGCGAGGAGCTCACCCGCATCGTGCCGCTGGTCAAGCGGCTGGGCGCGCGGCTGATCAGCATCACCGGGCGGGCCGATTCGACATTGGCGCGCCATGCCGACATCCACCTCGACTGCGCTGTCGAGCACGAGGCCTGTCCGCTGAATCTCGCCCCGACGGCGAGCACCACGGCGCAGCTCGCGCTGGGCGACGCCCTCGCGGTCGCGCTGCTCGACGCGCGCGGATTCAGCGCCGACGATTTCGCCCGCACCCATCCTGGCGGCACGCTCGGCCGCAAGCTGCTGACCCACGTGCGTGACGTGATGCGCAAGGACGAGGCGGTTCCCGCCGTTGCCGCCGACGCGCCGTTCACTGCGGCACTGCTCGAGATCACCCGCAAGGGGCTGGGCATGACGGCCGTGCTCGACGCCGACGGGCGGGTCTGCGGCATCATCACCGATGGCGACCTGCGCCGGCTGATCGAGAAAGAGGTCGACCTGAAGACGTTGCGCGCGGCGCAGGCCATGCACCCCGATCCGCGCACCGTCGCCGCCGACGCGCTCGCGGTCGAGGCGGTCCGGATCATGGAGGAGCAGCGCATCAACCAGCTGCTCGTGGTCGACGACGCCGGCCGGCCGGTCGGCGCGCTCAACATGCACGATCTGTTCGCCGCCAAGGTCATCTGATTCCGGGCACCCTGAACACCATGCCGACTCCCGCCGAACGCCAGTTGCGTCGTGATCCTGTTCCCCGCCAGCAGTTCGATCCCGAACTGCTGCTGGCCGCGCTCGACGTGCGGCTGCTGCTGCTCGACGTCGACGGGGTGCTGACGCCGGGCGACCTGCTCTACGGCGCGCGGGGCGAAGAGCTGAAGCGCTTCTCGACCATCGACGGCCACGGCCTGAAGCTGCTGCAGGTCGCCGGCATCGAGCCGGTGATCATTTCCGGCCGCGACAGTCCGGCCCTGCGCACGCGTATCGCCGAACTCGGGCTGCGCCACAGCGTGCTCGGCAGCACCGCCAAGCTTCCCGCCGCACAGGCGTTGCTCGATCGGCTGCAGCTGGGCTGGGACCAGGTCGCGATGATCGGCGACGACTGGCCCGATCTCGCGCTGCTCGTCCGGGTCGGTTTCGGCGTGGCGCCGCCAGGCAGCCACCCCGAAGTGCTGGCGCGCGTCGACCATGTCACCCGGGCGCCGGCCGGACAGGGTGCGGTCCGCGAGGTCTGCGACCTGCTCCTGGCCGCGCGGGGCGCGTATGCCGGACTGCTGTGCGATGCGCTCGAGGGGGCGCCGCATGCACCGGCCGTCACCGCTGCAGATTCGACCCCGGGGACGCCGGCAGCACCCGCCGCGCGCTGACGGCACCGGCAGGCGGACGAGGACGAGCGCATGGTGTCGGCACGGTCGCTGCGCACGCTCTGGCTGCGCCTGAGCGCCTGGACCCCGGTCCTGTTGCTCGGGCTCGCCGCGGCGTTCAGCTGGTGGGTGGCGCAGGCGGTGATGCACGCCGAGCACGGCGGCAAGGCGGCAGCCCCGCCGCCGCAACTGCCCGACTACGTGCTGCACCAGTTCTCGGCGGCGCGGTATTCCGCCGACGGCCGTCTCAGCGCGGTGCTCGATGGCACGCGCATGGTCCACGACCCGGCGTCGGGAATGTTCCAGGTGGCGGCGCCACGCTGGCGCTCGGTCGATCCCGCCGGCACCGTGACCACGGCGAGCGCGCTGAACGGGCGCACCAACCGGGACGGCAGCAACGTGCAACTGCTGGGCGACGCGGTGGTCGAGCGCAGCGCGTCGCCGGGGCGGCCGCCATTGACGGTGCGCAGCGACTTTCTCAACATCTTCCCGGACCGGCAGCTGGTCGAGTCGAACCGTCCGACCGTGGTGCAGCAGGGCGCCAGCCGGTTCACCGGCGACAGCCTCGCGTTCAACGGCGTCGACGGCACGCTGTCGATGCGCGGCCAGGTCTCGGGGACGCTGGTGCCCGCTGCGGCGCCGCAGCCGGGAGCGCGCTGAACCGCCATGCCCGGATCCCGGCCCGAGGTCGATTCAACCGCAGCGCCGATCGCGCTGATCACCGGCGCCTCGGACGGCATCGGTGCGGCGCTGGCGGTCGAATACGCGCGGCGCGGCTGGCGCCTGGTTCTGGTTGCGCGCCGCCTGCCGGCGCTGGAGCAGACGGCGCGGGCCTGCGGTCTGGAAGGCGATACCCGGCGGTTGCGGCTGGTCGCCTGCGACGTGCGCGACGTCGACCACGTCCGGCGCGAGGCGGACGCCCTGCTGCGCGACTGGGGCTGCCCGCAGGTGGTCGTCGCCAACGCGGGGATCAGCTGGGGCGTCGACCTGTCGGATCCGGGCGACCTCGATGTCGCCATCGACATCATGGACGTCAACTGGACGGGTGCGCTGGCGACGCTCGCTCCGTTCGTCGCACCGATGCGGCAGCGCGGCAGCGGCACGCTGGTGGGCATCGCCAGCGTGGCCGGGGTGCGCGGTCTGCCCTGCCACGCGGCGTATTGCGCCAGCAAGGCGGCGCTGATCCGGTCGCTCGAAAGCCTGCGGGTCGAACTGCGGCCTCGCGGCGTCCGGGTCGTGACCATCAGCCCGGGTTACGTCGCCACGGCGATGACTGCGGGAAACCGCTTCGCGATGCCGTTCCTGCTGACGCCGCAGCAGTTCGCGGCGCGTGCCGTGCACGCGATCGACGCGGGCCGCGCGTATGCCACCATCCCCTGGCAGATGGGCATCCTCGGCATGTTCCTGCACGTCGTGCCGCGTGCGATCTACGACCGCGCTGTCGGGTTCTACGGGCGCAAGCAGCGCAAGCCCGACTGCGGGCCCTGCCGCGGCATGCCGCGGCGCAACCGGCGGGTGCATCGCCGCCTGCCGCCTGTCGACACCGTCTGAACACGATCGATCGGGTCGATCGCAATGATCGAAACTCCCGGTTTGCGCCTGTGCTGCTGTTCGCGCACACTGCGCCGTAGCGATGCAGCGACATCGCCCCAACGAAACCAGGAGGAGACCCCATGAATCACCCATCGAATCGCCGCCCGTGGCGCGGCAGGATCGCTGTTGGCGTGCTGGCGCTGTTCGCTGCCGTCGGGACGCTGCCGGCGGATGCGGCGTCGTTGTTGCCCGGGCCACTGGTGACGGTGCAATGGTTGCACGATCATGCCGCTGCGGTGCAGATCGTCGACATCCGCGACAACGTCAACACCCTGATGGACGAACCGAAGTACGCGACGGTCGACGGCAGGAAGACGCTCGAACAGGTCGGCGGCTATATCCCGGATGCGCTGTCGGTCAACTTCTGGGCGCTGCGCGAAAAGCACGACATCGCCGGAAAGAAGATCGATTTCCTGTTCCCGACGGCGGACGAATTCCAGGCGGTGATGCAGGCGTCGCAACTCGAACCGGGTAAGCCGGTGGTGATCGTGCCGACGGGCGACGACGCCACCTCGCTGCAGGAAGCGGCGTTCCTGGCGTACGAACTGGAGGTGTTCGGCCAGCCGGCCGACCAGGTGGCGATCCTGAACGGCGGGACGCACGCGTGGATCGCCGCCGGCTATGCGGTGGACAGCGACGGCATCGCGCCGATGACGTCCGGGCACTGGACCGCCAAGACCGCTGACGCGCGGATGGTCGTCACCACCGCGCAGATGCAGGCCGCGTTGAAGCGGGGCGTGCGGGTGTTCGACGCGCGCCCGCTGGCGCAGTTCGTCGGCGTCGAGCACAGCCCGGTCATCCCCGTGCCTGGCCGGCTGGAAGGAGCGCGAGCGCTGCCGGCCGAGGCGCTGTACTTCCAGGCGGAGGATGGGTCGTGGCGCTACATGCGCTCCGACCGCTACCGCGCGGCATTCGCCGCGCTGCGGCTCGGTTCAGTCGCGCCGGCGGTGATCTACTGCAACACCGGGCAGTACGCCGCGGGTGCGTGGTTCGTCCTCGACCGGATCCTCGGGCTCAAGGGCATCCGGGAATATCCGGGTTCGCTGAACGAATGGGAGCAGCGGGGTCTGCCGGTGGTCGGCCTCTGACCCGGGGTGGCAGGGCCGGTCCCGCCGCAGAGGATGGCGGGACCGCGGCGCGCCGGTCAGGCCGCCCGCAGAGCCCGCTCGAGGATGTCGAGGCCTTCGGCGAACAGGGCGTCGGAGACGGTCAGCGGGAAGAGGAAGCGCAGCACGTTGCCGTAGGTGCCGCAGGTCAGCAGGATCAGCCCGGCGGCCAGCGCGTGCTGCTGCACCCGGCGGGTGAAGTCGGCGTCAGGGGCGCCGCCGGCCGGATCGGCGAACTCCACCGCCACCATCGCCCCCAGGCCGCGCACGTCGGCGATCTGCGGCACGTGCGCGCGCAGCGCGTTGAGCCGCGCCTTGAGCGCATCGCCCAGGCGCTGCCCGCGCGCGGGCAGCTGCTCCTCGCGCATCACGTCGATCACCGCGTGCGCCGCGGCGATGGCCAGCGGGTTGCCCGCATAGGTGCCGCCCAGCCCGCCCGGCGCCGGCGCGTCCATGATCTCCGCCCGTCCCGTCACCGCCGACAGCGGCAGCCCGGCGGCGAGCGACTTGGCGATGGTCATCAGGTCGGGCAGCACGCCCGTCCTGGCGTAGTACTGCTCCATCGCGAACAGCGTGCCGGTGCGGCCGAAGCCGCTCTGCACCTCGTCGGCGATGAGCACGATGCCGTGCTCGTCGCAGAGCGCGCGCAGCCACTGCAGCGCCTCGGCCTGGAGGACATTGAAGCCGCCTTCGCCCTGCACCGGCTCGAAGATGATGGCCGCCACCCGCGAGGGCTCGATGTCGGCCTTGAACAGCTGCTCGACGGCCTGCTGCGTGGCCGCCAGGTCGGCGCCTTCGCCGGGGAACGGCACGTGGTAGATCTCGGGCGGGAACGGGCCGAATCCGACCTTGTAGGGCTGCACCTTGCCGGTGAGCGAGACGGCGAACAGGCTGCGGCCGTGGAACGCGCCGCCGAAGGCGATGACGCCGGGGCGGCGGGTGTGGGCGCGGGCGATCTTGATGGCGTTCTCCACGGCCTCGGCGCCGGTGGAGAACAGCGCGGTCTTCTTGGCGTGGTCGCCCGGGGTGAGGGCGTTGAGCTTCTCGGCCAGCGCCACGTAGCCTTCGTACGGCACGACCTGGTAGCAGGTGTGGGTGAAGCGCTGCAGCTGCTGCTCGATGGCGGCGACGATCTTCGGGTGGCGGTGCCCGACGTTGAGCACGGCGATGCCCCCGGCGAAGTCGATGTAGCGCCGGCCTTCGACATCCCACAGTTCGGCGCCTTCGGCGCGCGCGGCATAAAAGCCGCCCATCACCCCCACCCCGCGCGGCGTCGCCGCCGCACGCCGGGCCTGGAGTTGTTCGTTCA
>JAKAIB010000145.1 GCA_021814605.1 Pseudomonadota bacterium
CGAGCGAAACATCGGGCCCGCGGTGTCGCCGAGCATGTCGGGTCCGAGGCTGGTCGCGTCCATGGCCGCGAGCATCTGCTGCATCAGCAGCGCTTCGAACTGCTGCGCGACCGCCTTGATCGCCTGCGGGCTGCTCGGATCGGCCTGGGCTGCAGCCTTGAGCTGGTTCAGGCCCTGGAACGACAGGCTGTTGCTGGCAGTGGCCTGGGCGCCCTGCGCGGACATCGCGGTGAGGGTCGGATCGGCCACGGTCAGATCACTTCCAGCCGGGCGTGCAGCGCGCCGGCGGACTTCATGGCCTGCAGGATGGCGATCAGGTCGCTCGGCGTCGCGCCCACGGCGTTGAGCGCGCGGACCACGGCTTCGAGCGTGACGCCCGGATTGAACATCAGCAGCTTGGCCTTTTCCTGCTTCGCCTGGACCTGGCTCTGCGGCGTGACCACCGTCTGGCCGGCGCCGAAGGGATTGGGCTGGCTGACCTCGTACTTGGTGTCGATGGTCACCGACAGGTTGCCGTGTGCCACGGCGCAGGAGCCGAGCGTCACGTTCTGGCCGAGGACCACGGTGCCGCTGCGCGAATCGATCACCACCTTGGCCGGCGGCGTCTCTGGCGTGACATCGAGGCTCTCGACCTGCCCGAGGAAGGCGGTGCGCGCGCCGGGCGCCGCTGGCGCGCGCACCTGGACCACGCCGGCGTTGAGCGCGACGGCCGTGCCGGCGCCGTACGACTGGTTGATGCGGTCGGCGATGCGGCTGGCGGTGGAGAAGCTCGGCGTGTCGAGCGCCAGCGTCAGCGGTCCGGCCTGGTCGAAATTGCTGGCGACGGCCCGTTCGACGGTGGCGCCGCGCGCGATCGTCCCGGCGGTGAGGAAATTGGTCTGGGTGCTGCTGCCGTTGGCCGCCGCACCATACCCGCTGACCACCAGATTGCCCTGTGCGACCGCATAGGTCTGGCCGTCGGCGCCTTTGAGCGGCGTCATCAGCAGGGTTCCGCCCGCCAGGCTCGACGCATTGCCCACCGCCGACACGGTGATGTCGAGGCGCTGGCCGGGCTGGGCGAACGGCTTGAGATTTGCCGTGACCATGACGGCGGCGACGTCCTTGGGCTGCAGGTTCGAGCCGACGCTGGCCGGAACGTTGATGCCTAGCCGCTGGAACATCGACAGCAGCGATTGCGTGGTGTAGGGCACCTGGGTCGCCTGGTCGCCGGTGCCGGCGAGGCCGACGACCAGGCCGTAGCCGACGAGCTGGTTGACGCGCACGCCCTCGACGCTGGCCACGTCGCGGATCGCCTCGGCGCGGGCCGGCGCCAGGCCGCAGAGCAACAGCGCGCCCAGGCCGCAGGCGGCAGCGCGCAGGAATCGGAGCAGGAGGGTGTTCATGGCATCAGAACGGCCAGATCGACAGGAAGAAGCTGGTCAGCCAGGGCACCTTGGCAGCGGTGTAGACGTCGCCGTTGCCGCTGTATTCCACCCGGGCGTCGGCGATCTGCGTGCTCGACACCGAGTTCTGCGGTGTCACGTCGGCGGCACGGACCACGCCGGCAACCCGGATGTATTCGTGCCCGCCGTTGAGCATCACTTCCTTCTGCCCGGAGATCTCGAGGTTGCCGTTGCTCATCACCTTCACCACCGTCGCCTGCAGCGTGGTGGTGAAGGCGTTGCTCTGCGCGGTCGAACCGTTGCCGGCGAATTTCGCCGTCGAGGTCGCCCCCAGGCTCGGCGTGTAGCCGGCAAGCGACGGCACGCGCCCGAAGAAGCTCGACAGCCCGGCGCTCACATCGTCGGATTTGTTGACCGCAGTCGTCGTCGACTTGCTGGCGTTGGCGTTCTCCTGGATCACCACGGTGATGAGGTCGCCGACGCGGTGCGCACGGCTGTCCTCGAACAGCGAGATGTTGGTTCCCGGCTGCCAGATCGCGCCGTTGGCCGCATGCGCGGTCATCGATTCCGGCTCGGCGGGGATCGGCAGGGTCTTGAGCGGCTTCTCGGCCGTGTGGTCGAGGCTGCTGGCGCAGGCGCCGAGGAGCAGCGCGGCCAACCCGGCGGCCAGGAAACGCGCGAGACGCGCTGCGCCATGCGATCGGAAGGCCATCATCACAGATTGTTGTTGACGTACTGCAGCATCTGGTCGGACGCCTGCACCGCCTTGCTGTTGATCTCATAGGCCCGCTGGGTCGAGATCATGTCCACCAGTGCGGCGACCACGTTGACGTTGGACGACTCCAGGTAACCCTGCTGGAGCGTGCCGAGGCCGTTGAGCGACGGCTGTCCGGTGTTGGGCGCACCCGACGAGCCGGTCTGCAGGTACAGGTTCTGGCCGGTGCTCTGCAGTCCGGTCGGGTTGGCGAAGTTGGCGAGCTGGATCGATCCCACCTGCTGCGGCGACGACTGCCCCGGCAGCGTCACCGAGACCGTGCCGTCACCGCCGATGGTGACCGACTGCGCGGTCGACGGGACGGTGATCGTCGGCTGGACCAGATACCCGCTCGCCGTTACGAGCTGCCCCTGGTTGTTGAGCTGGAAGGTGCCGTCGCGGGTGTAGGCGATCGTGCCGTCGGGCTCGAGCACCTGGAAGAAGCCCTGGCCGTTGATCGCCACGTCGAGCGAGTTGCCGGTCTGGGTCAGGTTGCCCTGGGTCATCAGCCGCTCGGTCGCCACCGGCTGCACGCCGGTGCCGAGCTGCAACCCGGAGGGGTACTGGGTGGTCTGCGACGACTGCGCGCCAGGCTGCGTGAGGTTCTGATACAGCAGATCCTGGAACACGGCGCGCGAACCCTTGAACCCGGTGGTGTTGACGTTCGCCAGGTTGTTGGCGATCACGTCCATGCGGGTCTGTTCGGCTTCGAGACCGGTCTTGGCGACGTAAAGCGAGCGGATCATGGGCGGGCTTCCGAAGAATGAATGCGGGGCGGCGGACGGCTCAGCTCACGTTGAGCAGTTGCGTCGCCGCCTGGCGGTTCTGGTCGACCGACTGCATCAGCTTGGTCTGCATCTCGAACGCACGGGTGTTGTCGATGATCTGCACCATCGCCTGCACCGGGTTGACGTTGCTGCCTTCGAGGGTGCCGACGGCAAGCTGCACGGTGCCGTCCGGTTGCGCACTGCCCTGGCTGTCGCGGAACAGGCCGTCCGCGCCGCGCTGCATCTGCGCCGGCGGTGGGTTGACCAGCTGGATGCGGTTGAGCACGACCAGGGCGTTCGGGTTGCTTCCGGCGGGCACGCCGGACACGGTGCCGTCGGTGCCGATCTGGATCGACTGCATCTGCGGCAGGGAAATCGGCGCGCCACCCTGACCGAGTACGGGGTGACCGTCGGCGGTGGTCAGGATGCCGCTGCCCGAGACCTGCAGATCGCCGTTGCGGGTGTACGCCGTGCTGCCATCGGTCGCCTGCACGGCAATCCACCCCGGTCCCCGGATGGCCACGTCCAGCGGCCGACCGGTGGCGCGCATCGGGCCCTGCTGGAAGTCGGCGCTGCTGCCCTGGACCGCGGTGTAGACATTCGACGGGACCGTGCCGCCGAACACCGGCAGGGCGCGGAACTGCGCCTGCTGGGCGCGGTATCCGGTGGTGTTGGCGTTGGCGAGGTTGTTGCTCGTTGCCGCCTGCTGCTGCAGGATGGCACGCGCGCCGGTGGCGGCGATCCACAAGGTGTCCATGGCTCAGGCTCGGTTTTTCTACAACGTAAGCAAGGTCTGGACCACCTGGTTCTGCGTCTTGATCGTCTGCGCGTTGGCCTGGTAGGCCTGCTGCGCGACGATCAGGTCGACGAGCTGCGTCGACAAATCGACGTTCGACTCCTCGACGGCGCTCGATTGCAGCGAGCCGAGCCCGCCGCTGCCGGGGGATCCGGTGAGCGGCTGCCCGGAGGCATAGGTCGGCACGAAATAGTTGTTGCCGATGCGCTGCAGTCCCTGTGGCGCGCGGAAATTGGTCAGGGTGATCTGGCCGAGCTTCGCCGACTGTCCGTTGCTGTAGCGGCCGTAGATGATGCCGCTCGGGTCGATCGACAGGTTGCTGAGCTGGCCGACGCCGTAACCGTCGTTGGTGACGTTGTTCACCGTGGAAGCGGTGGAGTAGTCGGTCGAGCCGGTGAAGTTCACGGTGAGCGTGACGCCGGAAGCCCCATCGCTGAACGAACCGGGGCCGCTCGATGGAACTGTGATCGCTCCGCTGGCACCGCTGGTCAGCGATCCATTGCCATCAAACGCCATAGGGGTGGTGAATTGCCCGCTCGTGATGTTGCCGCTAGCTCCGCTCGTACCGGACAGCGAATAGGCCACATTCCATGTCGCAGCGGATCCCGAGGACAGCGCGTAATAGGTGGTCAGGATATGCGACTGCCCCAGGCTGTCGTAGACCGTGGTCGAGGTCGACCAGTTGTAGCTCGTCGGATCGTTGATATTGATTTTGCCGCTGCCGCTGCCGCTGATCGGCGAACTCGACGAGTCGAGATTGACCTGCAGCCCGATGCTGGTCGTTCCAGAGGGCGCAAGCGTGGTCTGGGTGATCTGCATCGGTCCGCTGCCGCCGGTGAGCTTGCCGCTGACCGCAGGGGTTCCCTGCAGCTGACCGCCGGCGGCGTCGACGATGTAGCCGTTCTGGTCGAGCTGGAACTGGCCGTTGCGGCTGTAGACGGTCGAGCCGTTGTAGTTCAGCTGGTAGAAGCCGCTGCCGTTGATCGCGATGTCCAGCGGATTGCTCGTGGCCGAGATGTTGCCCTGCGAGAACTGCTGCGCGACCGTCTGGACGCTGGTGCCGATCCCGACCTGCCCGGTCTGCGGCGCCGTTCCGGCGATCGCGGAAGCGTAGGCGTCGGCGAACTGGGCGTTGGATTCCTTGAATCCGACGGTGTTGGCGTTGGAAATGTTGTTGCCCATCACCTGCAGGTCGGTGGACGCGGCCTGCAATCCGGACAGTGCGGTTTGGAACGTGCTCATGGATGCTCCCCGTGGAAGGCTCTGGCTGGGTGCGGACGGGCGCTCACATCACGCCCACGATGTTCGACAGCGGGACGGTGCTGCTCTGTCCCTGCAGCTGCAGCGTCGGTCCGCTGCTGCCGTTGAGGTAGACCGATTGCACCTTGCCGGTTCCGAACGGCGTCGCCGCGACGGCCTGGCCGCTGCCGTCGGTGGCGGTGACGTTGAAGGTGTAGTTGCCCGCCGCGGCGGCCTGCCCGGACGCGTCCTTGCCGTCCCAGGTGAAGGCCTGCGCGCCGGTCGGCAGGGCGCCAAGCTGCATCGTGTCGACGACCTGGCCGGCGCTGTTGACCACCTGCACCTGGACGTTCTGCGCTGCCGATGCCAGCGTGAACCCGCCAGCGGCGCCGCCACTGGCGCCGAGGCTGAGGCTGTTGCTGTCGAACACGACGTTCTGCCCGACGAGATTGGCGGCCTGCAGGCCCTGTGTCTGCGCGAGCTGGGCGGTGAGGGCCGCCATCGACTGCTGCATCGACTGCACGCCGCTGGCGGTACTGAACTGCGCCAGTTGCGCCGACAGGTCCTGGTTGCTGATCGGGTTGAGCGGATCCTGGTTGGTGAGCTGCGTCACCAGCAGGTTGTAGAAGGTGTTGACGTTGCCCAGTCCGCTCAGGCCGCTGGAACTGCTGCCCGAGGTGCCACTGCTGCTGCTTGACTGCAGCGAGGACAGGAAGGCGTTGGAGCCGATGGGAGAAGTACTCATGATGGATGTCCTTCAGCGGATGCGGGCCTACTGTCCCAGGGTCAGCGTCTTCAGCAGCAGATTCTTGGCCGTGTTCATCACGTTCACGTCGGCCTGGTAGGCGCGCGACGCCGAGATCATGTTGACCATTTCGTCGACCGGATCGACATTCGGATAGCGCACATAGCCCTGCTTGTCGGCGAGCGGGTTTCCCGGCTCGTAGACGCTTCGCAACGGCCCGGGTTTCTGAACGACGCCGGCCACCGTCACGCCGTTCACCCCGGCCGGAACGCCGGGGCCCGACATCGGCTGCGCCGCAAACACGACTTCGCGCGCGCGGTAGGCCTGGCCGGTCGAACTGACCGCAGAATCGGCGTTGGCCAGATTGCTGGCGACGACGTTGAGCCGGTAACTCTGGGCATTCAGTCCGGAGCTTGCGACATCGAGGGTGTTGAACAGGGACATGGCTGGACGATGGCGAGTGGGGCGGGGCTCAGCCGGTGATGGCCGACATGAGCAGCTTGATCTTTCCGGTGAGGAAGGTCAGGTCGGCCTCGTACTGGATGCTGTTCTTCTGGAACGTGGCCTGTTCGCGGTTCATGTCGACCGAGTTGCCGTCGAGCCGGGAGGGATTGCCCGTCTCGTAGCCGACGAATTCCGTTCCCGGGTCGCCGGCCTTCGCGGCAACCTGCCGCGGCTGGTCGGTCTTGAGGCCGAGCGGTCCGTGCTGCTGCCCCGACAGCGCCGCGGCGAACGCCGCGGAGAAATCGAGGTCGACCGCCTTGTATCCCGGCGTATCGGCATTGGCGACGTTGGCCGCCAGGAGTTGCTGCCGCTGCGCCCGCAGGTCGAGGGCGGCCTGCAGCGGGGCGAAATCACGGTCGAGGGCGGAGAGCATGGTCGGTCGTGGACGGGTTTCGTGCCCGATCAACTGCAGGAAACATGCCAGGCGCCGGGCCCGGTTGATCGTGACGGCGGGACCGCCGGCGTCCGCTTCCCGGGGCAGGCCATTGCCGCCCGAGCGGCAAGACCTTGCCGGTCCGGGCGACCACCGGCGGCTCGCTCGGCGCTGCGCGAACGGTTGCGGGCTGGCACGGACATTGCGCGAAGCGGTGCATCGTCGTCTTCATCCGGTCATTCGCATGGGTCCGCTCCATCCAACTCCCGTTCGCGGGAAACTCCGCCCGTCGCTCCGGCGATGGATCGCCGTATTCGGCTGGCTGGCGGTCGCGATTGCCACGCTGGCGGGCGACTTGGCCTACGGCCTGCCGGCGGCGGAAAGCAATGCCGCGATCCGCCAGGCCGTCGAGACCTTCATCCGGCAGGGGCTGCCCGCCGGCACGTCGGTCACGATCGACGTCGACGGCCCGGCGCCGGAGTTGCGCTTCCCGCGGTGCGACCATCTGAGCGTGGCGCATTTCGGCCCGGCCAGCGCGGTGGGCGCCCAGACGGTCGAGGTGCGCTGCAGCGCGCCGCGGGTCTGGTCGCTGTATCTGCCGGTCCGCGTTGCGCAGGAGCAGGGCGTGATCGTGGCGGCGCGTGCGCTCCAGGCCGGGCATGTCCTCAGCGCCGACGATCTGTCGACGGTGCGACGCGACACGGCGCGTCTCCCTCCGGGGACGCTGATGCAGACGCAGGCCGCCGTGGGCCAGGTGCTGCGCTACGGCGTGGCGGCGGGGCAGCCAATCCAGCAGAGCATGCTGACCGGACCGCAACTCGTTCACTACGGGCAGCCGGTGAGCCTCGTCGTCCAGGGCATGGGAATCCGGCTCGTTGCACTCGGGCAGGCGATGGCCGACGGTCGCGTCGGGCAGTCCGTGCTGGTCCGCAACGTCCAGTCCGGACGCATGGTCAGCGGCGTCGTCGATGCGCAGGGCCAGGTGGTCATCCCGTTGAACTGATGCGATCGCGGCGGCGTCAAAATTCCGTCGGATCGAATGCCTCCGGGGTGTCGCGTCGGTCGGGCAATGGCATCCCCGACTGCTGGCATCGGGTTTGCTTCAACACATCCAACTCCTGAACCACAAGAACCATTCACCATGTCCGCCGTCGCCCTGACTCCGTTTCCGGATTTTCGTGCTCCCGCGGTGATCGACTGGTCGGGCGATCCGCCCGGGTTCGATGCGGACGCCACCGACGTTCCCCAGACGGCGATGCCTGGTGTCGTGGCGCTGCGCGAGGCGCGGCATGCCTATGCCGCGTGGTTTCGCGGCTGCCTGCAGGTCGATCGGAGCCGCCGGCTTCCGCCGGCGCCGCCACCCGAGACGGCGGTCGCGCTTCAACTCGACCGGATCATCGCCGAGACGTCTTCCGCGTCGGCGACGCTGCGGCCGCTGCTGCAGGCGCAGCGGGATCGGCTGCAACAACTCTCCGGCCTGGTTTCGGCGCTGGCCGCGAATCGCGGTGCCGACGAGGCGGCGG
>JAKAIB010000146.1 GCA_021814605.1 Pseudomonadota bacterium
TTACCATCGGCATCGGTTCGAGATTGCCCTGCCCGTCGCGGAATCCCTCGACGGCCCATCACCCGACTTCGCATGACCAACCCCACCCCAACCGACCCCGACCGCCTGAGTTGGGAAGACTTTCCGCCCGGCGCGGTCCGGGATTGCGGCAGCACGACCGTCGACCGCGACGACATCGTGGATTTCGCCCGGCGCTTCGATCCGCAGCCGTTTCACGTGGACGAACACGCCGCCAAGGACTCGATGTTCGGCGGGCTCGCCGCCAGCGGCTGGCACACCTGCAGCATGGCGATGCGGCTGATCTGCGACGCCTACCTGTTGCGATCGACCAGCCAGGGCTCACCGGGAATCGACGAACTGCGCTGGCTCAAACCGGTTCGTCCCGGCGACACGCTACGCCTGCGCATGACGGTGCTCGATGCCCGCAAGATGCGCAGCAAGCCGCATCTCGGCCTGGTGCAGTCACACTGGGAATTGTTCAACCAGGACGACGCCTGCGTGCTGAGCATGAAAGGCTGGAGCATCTTCGGGCGACGCAACCCGGGCGACGCGCCGCAGGCCGCGGACGACTGAACCCACGGCCACGCCCAGCCGGCTATGGCTGCGCCGGATAGTGGATCAGGTCGAGGCAGGTGGCGGGATCCGACCCGGCGTTGCGATAGCCATGCGGCCGGTCGGCCGCGAACCGGATCGCATCTCCCGGTCCGAGCGATCGCCAGCGCCCCCCGGCCCGGACGTCGATCCGTCCGCTGGTCACCACGACATGCTCGACCACGCCGGCCGCGTGCGGTTCCGACAGGCGGACATATCCCGGCAGCAAGGTCAGCTCGAACAGTTCGAATCCCAGCGCCGGATCGAACGGAAACAGGGGCGCGACCAGCATGTCGTCGCTTGCCGGTCTGACCCGCATCGTCCGCGCGCGTCGCACCAGCGGTTCGGCGCCCACGACTGCAGGCGCCGCTGGCTCGGCGAGGAAATGGGTCAGCGAACAGTGGAATCCGCCGGCGATCTTCCACAGCGTGGCCACCGTCGGGCTCGACTCGCCGCGCTCGATCTGCCCGAGCATGGCCTTGCTGACGCCGGTTTCCAGGGCCGCGCGATCAAGACTCCAGCCACGATCCCGGCGCAGCGCCCGCAGTCGAGCCGCGACCCCGCGATTCACGGCATCGGGGTCGGCTGACGGCGCAATCCGCGCTTCGGATTCGATCATTTGCAGTAGTTCTCCGGGACGACGAACCCGTACGGCGTGCGCGATGGCGCACGCGCCGGCTCGATTCTGCTACGCTGGATGTGCGTTATAGCGCACGCCAAGGCCGCAGCCCTCGAGAACCTCCGATGATCGACCGAATGAAACCCTGGTTCGTCCCGTCTCTCATCGCGGCTGGATTCATCGCTGTCGTCGTCGGCTACACCAGTTCGGCCGCCATCATCTTCGAGGCGGCACGCGCGGCCGGTGCGTCGCCTGCGGAAATCGCCTCGTGGCTGTGGGCCCTCGGCCTCGGCATGGGGGTCACCTGCGTCGGCCTGTCGCTGGTCTATCGCAGCCCGGTACTCACCGCCTGGTCGACGCCCGGCGCAGCGCTGCTGGCAACCAGCCTGGCCGGCGTACCCATGTCTGAAGCGATCGGCGCATTCCTGTTCGCCTCGGCGCTGATTGCCGTCGCCGGGTTCAGCGGCGCGTTCGACCGTGTCATGCGCCACGTGCCGCACGCGGTCGCGTCGGCGATGCTGGCCGGGGTGCTGGTCCGGTTCGGGTTGGACGTGTTCGCCGTCCTGCCGGCAAACGCCGCCCTGGTCGGGTCGATGCTGGTGACTTTCGTGCTCGGCCGCCGGCTGTTGCCACGCTACGCGATTCCAGTGACGCTCCTGGCCGGCGTGGCCGTGTCCGCCGCCGCCGGGCAACTCCATTCCGCAGCATTCACCATCGAGTGGGCGCATCCGGTGTTCACCCTGCCCCGATGGACCATGTCGAGCCTGATCGGAATCGGGCTGCCCCTGTTCATCGTCACGATGGCATCGCAGAATGCGCCGGGGCTCGCCGTGCTGCGTGCCAATGGCTACCGCGTACCGGTATCGCCCCTGGTTGGATTCACCGGACTCACCGGGGTGCTGCTCGCGCCATTCGGCGGGTTCTCGTTCAACCTCGCGGCGATCACCGCGGCGATCTGCATGAGTCCCGACGCACATCCCGATCCGACACAACGCTATCGCGCATCGGTCTGGGCCGGAGTTTTCTATCTGATCACAGGCCTCTTCGGCGCCACCGTCGCCGGAGCACTCACGGCGTTCCCGCAGGCGCTGGTGACGGCCATCGCCGGACTGGCTTTGCTCGCCACCATCGCCAACAGCTTGCACGGTGCACTCGCGGAGCCACAGGACCGCGACGCGGCGCTGATCACCTTCCTCGTCACCGCGTCGGGGTTGACGCTGTTCGGCATCGGCGGCGCGTTCTGGGGACTGCTGTTCGGTCTGGCGGTATCGATCGTCGGCCGCCGCAGGGCAGCGTAGCCCGATTCCGGATCAGACCGGAACATGATTTTGCTGCCGCCAAGGCGATTGCGTGCCGGAGCGGCTGGCTTCGCCCGGCGTGCCCGGCTTCGCAGTGCCCCGACGTCGACGTCAATCAACCGCAGCTGCCGATGTAGCCGCAGTTCTCGCAACGGTCGCAGCCGTCAACCCGGCGCAGGAACGGCCCGCCACATTCCGGGCAGATCCGCCCGCCCGGCAGGAGTTCGGGCTTGGGACCGGCGGCCTCGAGATCGATCCGCAACGCCTCGGGAACATGGCTGCGCTGCGCCAGCGACGCCAGCGGCAGTTCACGGCCAAGCGAGTCGAGATAGCCGCGGCGGCGCAGCATCTCCTGCAATGCATACGCGATCGCGGCCACTTCAGACTGGTGGAATCGCGGCGCCCGGGTGCCGTCGCTCTTGATCACCTCGCCGCAACGCACCGGCCCCTTGTCCCACACCACCTCGCGCATGTTCAGCAGCGACTTGGCGATCGAACCGCCGGAGCGAGCGACCAGCGACAGCAGCCGCATGTTCGACGCGATCCATTGCTGGCCTTCGTCGCGCTGGCCCGCCGGCATGAAGAATTCGATCGGGCGCTCGATGCGGACCGCCTCACCGTTCACCCTGCCCTCGACCTCGGCGAAGGAGATCGACAGGTAGACCGTCTTCTGGCTCTCCGAGGTCATGTAGCTGACCTTGCTCGTCACGGCCTGGAGGTCGCCCGACGGACGCCCGTCGATGCGCCGGGTCAACGGATCGATGTCGTCGGACTGCGGCACCGCTGCCTCCGGCTTGGCCGGCGCGGGCGCCGCCTGCAGCACGGCGCCGAGCACGGTGTTGGGGCGATAGGTGGCGAGTCCCTTCAGCCCCGCCTTCCACGCCTCCAGGTACAGGTCCTTGAAGTCGTCGAACGGATAGTCTTCGGGCACGTTGACCGTCTTGCTGATGCTGGTGTCGACGAACGGCTGCACCGCGGCCAGCATCTGCATATGGTCGTGCGCCGACATCTCCAGCGCGGTGACGAACTGCGGCGGCAGATGGTCCATGTCGCCACCCATGTGGCGATACAGCCGCCAGGCATGGTCGGCGACCTCGTATTCACGCGTGCCGCCGTCGGCCATGCGCTTCTTGCGGGTATAGACCCAGGAGAAGGCCGGCTCGATGCCGTTGCTGGCGTTGTCGGCAAATGCCAGGCTGATGGTCCCCGTCGGCGCCACCGCCAGCAGGTGCGAGTTGCGGATGCCGTGCTGCGCGATCGCGTCGCGCAGATGCTGCGGCAGCCGCTTGGCGAAGCCGCTCTCGAGGTAACGGCCGGCATCGAACAGTGGAAAGGCGCCCTTCTCCTGCGCCAGGTCGATCGACGCGGCGTAGGCAGTGTCGCGCAGTTCGCGCGCCATGTCGGCGGCGAAGCCGCGCGCCTCCGGGCTGTCATAACGCAGTCCGAGCATCACGCAGGTATCGCCCAGGCCGAGGAAACCCAAGCCGATGCGGCGTTTGTTCTGTGCCTCGTCGTGCTGCTCCGGCAGCGGCCAGTAGGTCACGTCGAGCACGTTGTCGAGCATGCGGACCGCGGTACGGATCACCGCCCGGAACGCCGCCGAGTCGAAGCGCGCTTGTGGCGTGAACGGATCGCGCACGAACCGCGTCAGGTTGACCGAACCCAGGCAGCAGCAGCCGTAATCCGGCAGGAATTCCTCGGCGCAGGGATTGGTCGCCTCGAACACCTCGCAGTAGTGCAGGTTGTTGTCCCGGTTCGCGGTGTCGAGGAACAGGATGCCCGGCTCGGCGTGGTCGTACGTCGACTGCATGATCTGATCCCACAGATCGCGCGCGCGCACGCTTCGGTACACCCAGTTGCCGTCGTCGCGCTGGTGCGCGCCGGCCGCCAGCTGGTCGTCTCCGGGCCTGGCCTTGTGCACCAGGTCGACCGTCGCATCGTCGCACACCGCCTGCATGAACGCGTCGCTGACGCCCACCGACAGGTTGAAATTCTTGAACGCACCGCTGTCCTTGGCATGGATGAAGGCCTCGATGTCGGGATGGTCGATGCGCAGCACGCCCATCTGGGCTCCGCGGCGCGCGCCCGCCGATTCCACGGTCTCGCAGGACGCGTCGAACACCCGCATGAAGGACAGCGGCCCGCTCGCCCGACTGTGCGTCGATCCGACGTGCGCCCCGCTCGGGCGGATGCGACTGAAGTCGTAGCCGACGCCGCCGCCGCGGCGCATGGTTTCCGCCGCCTGTGCGAGCGCGGTGTAGATGCTGGGCTTGCCGTCCTTCTCGTCGGAAACCGAGTCGCCCACCGGCTGGACGAAGCAGTTGATCAGCGTGGCCTGGATGTCGGTTCCGGCCGCCGACATGATCCGTCCCGCCGGCACGAATCCGGCTTCGAGCGCCTGGCGGAATGCCGCCTCGCTGCGCGCCGGGTCGGCCTCCTCGACCGCGAGGGCTCGCGCCACCCGGGTCTGGATGTCGTCGATGGTGGTTTCGCCGTCCTTGGCGTATTTCTCGGACAGTACGTCGAGGCTGATGTCTTGTGGCTTCATGCAGTGGCTTCCTGTGGATCGGGCGACGGCCCGACCCGGGTTTATATCGGTTCCGAAGAGTCCCCTGCATCGATCTCGGTCAATCCGAGCAGGGCTTGGGTCTGATCGTCGGGCAGGGCCTCGACGGCGCGCAGCTGACGGGTCATCACCCGTGTTCGCGTCTCCGCTGCGCCGATGGTGTTGCTTGCTTCGTCCAGCTTCTTGCGCGTTTTCGCCAGAACTTCACCGAACTTCGCGAATTCCGTCTTCACTGCGCCGAGCACCTTCCAGACTTCGGTCGAACGCTGCTCAAGCGCCAGGGTCCGGAATCCCATGTGCAGGCTGTTGAGCAGCGCCAGCAAGGTGGTCGGTCCGGCGAGCATCACGCGATTCTCGCGCTGAAGCGCCTCGACCAGACCGGGGCGCCGCAGCGCCTCGGCATAGAGTCCCTCGGTCGGCAGGAACAGGATGCCGAAGTCGCTGGTGTGCGGAGCGGCGATGTACTTGCCTTGAATCGTCCGGGCCTCGTCGCGCAGCCGCACCTCGAGCGCCTTCGCCGCGGCGTCGGCTGCAGGCTTGTCGGCACGCTCCTGCGCGTCGAGCAGGCGTTCGTAGTCCTCGCGCGGGAACTTGGCATCGATCGGCAGCCAGATCGGGCCGTCGCCCTTGCCCGGCAGGCGCACCGCGTATTCCACCCGCGCGCCACTTCCCGGAACCGTCTCGACGTTGACCCCGTACTGCTCCGGCGTGAACACCTGCTCGATCAGTCCGGCGAGCTGGATTTCGCCGAACACACCGCGCGACTTGACGTTGGAGAACACCCGCTTGAGATCGCCGACGCCCTGGGCCAGCGTCTGCATCTCGCCCAGGCCGCGGTGCACGAGTTCGAGCCGCTCGGCGACCTGCCGGAAGCTCTCGCCGAGACGCTGTTCCAGCGTCGCGTGCAGCTTCTCGTCGACCGTCAGCCGCATCTGCTCGAGCTTCTTCTCGTTGTCGACCTGCAGTTCCCGCAGCCGCAACTCAACCGTGCCACGCATCTCGTTGAGCCGCTGCTCGGCGCTCTGACGCGATTCGACCAAGCGCTGGTCGGTGGTCCGCCGCAGCGCCTCGAGGCGCTCGGCCAGCTGGGCTTGCAGCGCCTGCAGGCTTTGCAGCGTGGTCTGGGTCAACTGACCGACCTGCTGCACCAGGGTATCGCCGACCCCCTTCTGCAATTGCTGCAGTTGCTGCGTCAACGCATCGATCTGGGCATTCTGGGTGCGCGCACTCTCGCCCTGCTGGTTGAGCAGCATCTGCTGGAACTGCGCCAGCTGTGCCGCCTGCTCGGTGCGTAGCGCCTGTCCGCTCGACTGCACCGCACCGCGGAGTTCGCGTTCGATGCGCTCGAACTGCGGCGCCAGTTCAGCCACCAGCGATTGCCGCAGATCGTCGATCGTGCGCATCCGGCCGAACAGCGCCCAGCCGGTCGCCAGACCAACCAGAAGCAGCAGCACAACAATCGCGAGAAGCAGCAGTTCGAGCGACATGATCTGCCTCAGACCGGGGTCAGCGGCGGCTGGCCGCGCAGCACCGCAATCAGGTTGTCCACGGCCAGCTGGGCCATCGCGCGCCGGGTGGGCACGCTGCTGCTGGCAATATGCGGCGTGAGCACCGTCCGCGGCGCCGCCAGCAGCGCCGGATCGACCCTGGGCTCGCCCTCGAACACGTCGAGGCCGGCCGCACCGAGACGTCCATCATGCAGTGCCTTCGCCAGCGCAATCTCGTCGACCACGCCGCCGCGCGCGATGTTGACCAGCGTCGCGTCCGGCTGCATCAACGCCAGTTCGCGCGCGCCGATCAGGTGATGCGCCTGCGCGCTGTACGGCAGTGCCAGCAGCACGTGCCGGCTCTGCCGCAGCAGGTCGTCGAGGCTGCGGTACTCGGCGTGCAATTCGCGCTCGACCTCGGCGGACAGCGGCCGGCGGTTGTGGTACAGCACCCGCATGCCGAAGCCGTGCACCGCGCGACGCGCGATCGCCTGCCCGATCCGGCCCATGCCGACGATGCCCAGCGTCGTGCCGTGCACGTCCGCGCCGGCGAACAGGTCGACACTCCACTTGGTCCAGCGCCCGTCGCGCAGGTAGTGCTCAGCCGCGCTGATCTGCCGCGTCGCCGCCAGCAACAGGGCAAAGCCAAAGTCGGCGGTGGTCTCGGTCAGCACGTCCGGCGCGTGGGTCACCGTCACGCCGTGATCGACACAGGCCGCCAGGTCGATGTGGTCGACACCGACGGTCATGGTACTGACCACCTTCAGCTCCGGGCAGGCGTCGAGCAGCGCGCGGTCGATGCGCTCGCTGCCGGTGATGAACGCGCCCTGCTTGTCGCCCAGCCGCTCGCGCAGCTGTGCCGGCGTGCAGACCGCGTCGTCCGGGTTGGACTCGACGTCCGCAACCGCTTCGAGCTGGGCGACGATGTCCGGGAACACCGCGCGGGCGACGAACACCCGCGGACGCTGCAATGACGCGTGACCGCTCATCGGAAGAACACCAGGGTCAGAACGAAGAAGGATGGCAGCAGCAGGCCGAACGACCATCCCATGTAGCCGAAGAAGCCCGGCATGCGCACGCCGCGCTGCTCGGCGATGGATTTCACCATGAGATTGGGCGCATTGCCGATATAGGTCACGCCGCCCATGAACACCGCACCGGCCGATATCGCCGCAAGGATCGTGGCCTCGGCCATCAGGCGTGCCGGATCGCCGCCGGCCATGTTGAAGAACACCAGATAGGTCGGCGCGTTGTCGAGGAACGAAGACAGCCCGCCGCTCATCCAGAAATAAGCCGCCGCAACCGGATGGCCGTGCGCGTCGCCCGCCAACCGCACCAGCGGCGCCATCGCGCCAGCCTCACCGGCACGCAGGATGGCGATCACCGGGGCGATGGTCAGGAAAATTCCGAGGAACAGCTTGCCGACCTCGATCATCGGCGCCCAGACGAAGTGGTTTTCCCGTCGCGCCGCCGCCGG
>JAKAIB010000147.1 GCA_021814605.1 Pseudomonadota bacterium
CCCGTGCCGGCACCTGCGGCGTCAGCGCGGCCTGGCGTGACTCCGGCCGCGTCGGCGGACGCGGCGCCGGGCGCGGCCCGCGCACCGCTGACGGTGGTGCCTCCGGCGGTACAACCCGCGCCGATCTCACTGGAGGAAAAGGACGCTGCCGGACTCGCGGCGACCCTGCCGGGGCTGGCGCCGGCCCGGCCGGCTGCGGCGTCGATGCCGCCGGCGCGACCGGCGCCCGAGGACGTCGGCAGCCTGCGGCACGAGTTGCTCGACCTGCGGCAGTGGATGCAGTCGCAGATCGCCGGCCTGGCCGACGCCGGACCGATGACGCCGCTCGGCGAGCGGCTCGCCGCGCTCGGTTTCTCGACGGCGCGCGCCCGGCAGCTTGGCGCGCAGGCGCTCAACCTGCGCGGCGCGCTCGCGGCCTTTCTCGGCAAGGGATTGCAGGTCGCGGCCGATCCGGTATCGGTCAGCGGGGTCTATGCGCTGGTCGGGCCGACCGGGGCCGGCAAGACGACGACCATTGCCAAGCTCGCCGCGCGGCTGGTGCTGCGCCACGGCACCGAGGCGGTGGCGCTGGTGACCACCGACACCTACCGCATCGGCGGGGTCGAGCAGCTCAAGATCTACGGCCGCATTCTGGGGGTGCCGGTCGCGGTGGCGCGCGACGGCGACGAGCTGCGCCAGCACCTGCGCGATTTTGCCGACCGGCGGTTCGTGCTGATCGACAGCATCGGGCTGAGTCCGCGCGACGTGCGCATGGCCGAGCAGATGCAGTGGCTGCAGGCCTTGGGGGAGGGCGTGACGCGACTGCTCGTCGTCGGTGCGGGGCTGGCGCCCGCCGCCTATGCCGAGTTGTGGGCGCTGTACCGGCGGCTGCCCGTGGCCGCGGCGATCCTGACCAAGCTCGACGAGAGCCCGAGCTTCGGCGCGGCGCTGCAATGGCTGGTCGAGAGCAGCGTGCCGCTGTGGTTCTACACCGACGGGCAGCGCGTGCCGGAGGATTTGCATGTGCCGTCGCTGGCTAAGATCACGGCTTTGCTCGAGCACGACCCCATGACCCGATTCGAATCTGCCTTCCCCGCCGGCGGCGCGATGACGCCAGCGCGGAACGCCTGAGGACGCCGACATGGATCAAGCCGAAGGATTGCGCCGTCTGCAGCGGCCACCGACCAAGGTCATCACCGTCGCCAGCGGCAAGGGGGGGGTGGGCAAGACCAACGTGGTCGCGAACCTGGCGATCGCGCTGGCGCGTGCCGGTCAGCGGGTGATGGTGTTCGATGCCGACCTTGGACTGGGCAACATCGACATCCTGCTCGGGCTCACGCCGCGCTACAACATCTCCCACGTGCTGTCGGGGGAGAAGACGCTGTCCGAGGTGCTGGTGCGCGGACCGCGCGACATCCTGGTGCTGCCGGCTTCGAGCGGCGTAGCCGGCATGGCCGAACTCGATGTCGCGACGCAGTCGCGGCTGATCGATGCCGTCAGCGCGCTGGACGTGCCGCTCGACTATCTGCTGGTCGACTGCGCCGCCGGAATCGCCGGAGACGTGCTCACCTTCAGCCGTGCCGCGCAGGATCTGGTGGTGGTGCTGTCGAACGAGCCGGCATCGGTGGCCGATGCCTACGCGCTGATCAAGGTGCTGAGCAAGCAGCATGGCGTCCGGCGGTTCCATCTTCTCCCGAACATGGTGCGCGACGCCCGCGAGGGGCAGGCGCTGTTCGCCAAGATCACCGGCGTGGCGGATCGTTATCTCGACGTGTCGCTCGATCTGGTCGGCAGCATTCCGCTCGATCCGGAACTGCGCGCGGCGGTGCGCAGCCAGCGCGCGGTGGTCGAATCATCGCCGCAGAGCGCGTCGGCGCTGGCGTTCGGCCTGCTTGCCGAGCGCGTGCGCCGCTGGCCGGCGCCGGCCGGGCCGACCGGCCGGATCGAGTTCTTCCTGCAGCAGTGGCTGCAGCCCGGCCAGGCCGCGGCGCTCGCCTGAGACGACGGGGTCAACGTCTGTGCGTGTCATGAAGCCCGGCCAGTATCCCGCGCCCGAAACTCGCGAGGAACGCCTCGCGAAGCACCTGCCGATGGTGCGGCGCATCGCCGGACAGATGGCCGCGCAGCTGCCGGCATCGGTCGATTTCGCCGATCTGGAACAGGCCGGGATGATCGGGTTGTGGGACGCGCTCGACCGCGGCGAGATGCAGTCGCCGGCGCAGTTCGCAGCGTACGCGGCGATCCGCGTCCGCGGTGCGATCTACGACGAACTGCGCAAGCTCGACTGGCTGCCGCGGCGCAGCCGTGCCAAGGAACGGCAGATGGAGCGCGCCGAGCAGTTGTTGACGCAGCGCCTCGGAAGGCCGCCCGACGACGTCGAGATCGCCGCGCAGCTGGGATGGACGCTGGACGACTACCGCGGTGCGCTGGCCGACACCAGCACGCATCTGGTGTACCTCGAAGATCTGTCGCACGAGGATGGCGACTACGCCGATCGGCGACCCGACGAAGGCGCGTTGCTGCCGGAGGAGTGGCTTCAGAGCGCGGAGCTCGAACGCGATCTCCAGGCGGCGATCGGCGAGCTGCCCGAGCGGGAGAAGCTGATCCTGTCGCTTTACTACCAGGAAGACCTGCAGCTCAAGGACATCGGCCGCGTGCTCGAGGTGAGCGAGTCGCGGGTGAGCCAGCTGATGAAACAGGCGGTGATGCGGTTGCGGGCGCGACTGCACGCCCACGATGCGGCAGCGCCGGTCGCGGCAGGGTCGCGCCGCGCGTCGCCTTGAAGTCGACAGGCATTTGGAAATTCGGGGGGCAACGTGGACATCTTGAGCATCATCGGCGCCGTCGTCGCGGTCGGTTCCATCCTGCTGGGGCAGATGATCGAAGGCGGGAAGATCGGGTCGATCATCCAGGGAACGGCCTTCCTGATCGTGATCGGGGGCACCGTCGGGGCGGTCATGCTGCAATCGCCGCTCAAGATCTTCCTGAACTCGATCAAGATGCTGCCCTGGATCGTGTTCCCGCCCAAGACCGATCCGCAGGAGAGCATCAAGACCATCCTGGAGTGGAGCGACACCGCGCGCAAGAATGGCCTGCTGGCACTCGAGGCGTTGGTCGAGTCGGTGCCCGATCCGTTCGTGCGCAAGGGCTTGCAGATGCTGGTGGACGGCACCGACCCGGAAAAGATCCGTTCCACCCTCGAGGAGGAGCTCGGCGCGCTCGAGCATCACGACATCCAGGCCGCCAAGGTGTACGAGTCGTCCGGCGGTTATTCGCCGACCGTCGGCATTCTGGGGGCGGTGCTCGGCCTGATCCACGTGATGGAAAATCTGGCCGATCCGAGCAAGCTCGGCGAGGGGATCGCGACGTCCTTCGTGGCGACGGTCTACGGCGTGGGATCGGCCAACCTGTTCTTCCTTCCCGTGTCCAACAAGCTGAAGAACATCGTGCACAATCGCACCCGACTGCGTGAAATGCAGATCGACGGCCTGGTGGCGATCGCCGAAGGCGAGAATCCCCGCATCATCGAAGGGCGGCTGCAAGGGTATTTCCCACACTGATTTCGCAGCAGCCCTGGCCGACGCGGCAGCGGCAGGGTTCGACGGCTTTCCGGTGCCCGAGCCGTCCGCGGTCCGTGACGCCGCATCCGGAGCCAGCCGGCGAGGAGAAGGACGATGGAAGATGCCACGATCAACCCGGTGCGGCCGTACGAGCCGGTGGCGCCGGTCCGCGAGCGGGACGACCGGTCACCGGGCGGATCGCGCGGCAGATCCAGGAAACCCTCCGAGACGAGCACTCCCGATTCCGGAAGCGATGTCGTGCCGTCGCCCCGACCCGCGCCGATCGAGCCGGGCCGTCCCGGTCATCACATCGACGACCATGCCTGAGGCGTAGCCGGACCGGCCGCCTGTCGAATTTCCTGACCTTCTCCCGATTGCCATGACCTTGTTCCTGCTGATCCTCGCCGCCCTGATCGTTGTCCTGCAGATTGCGCTGACGTTGACCCTGCGCCGCGTCCTCGACCTGCTGGCGCAGAGTGGCAACCAGATCGACGCGCTGGAGCAGCGCGTCGCGGCGCTGGAGGGCGAGCACGCGTCCGCGGCGCCGTCCGGCTTGTTCACCCTTCCCGCGCGCATCGAGCCGGCAGGCAACGACATCGAGCCGGAGGCTTCGGTGACGGCGCCGGACGCGGAGCATGCGGGCGCGGCGGGACCGGTCGACCTGGCCGACCTTCCGGTGCTGCAGGAAGCCACCAGCGTGGCCGAATCGGCCGACATTGGCAGCCGCGTCCGCGAACTGGCGCGTCAGGGTCTCCCGGTGCGCGAGATCGCGGAGCGCTGTGGGCTGAGCGAGGCCGAAGCCGAACTGTTCATCCGGCTGCGACAGGAGCCGCAATGACACGGCTGCGCGGCGCTGGGGACGCCCGATGAGCATCGCGCCGCTCGGCGCAGGGGCCGTCGGCGCCCCAGCCGCGCTGTCGCCGGGCGCGCCGGACGGCGCATTCTCCGCGGTGCCGGGCACGCTGATCGAGGCCGAGGTTGTCCAGGCCGGCCAGGTCGGGCAGGCGGCGACCGCCCGGCTGCAGAACCAGGTGTTGCTGCGCTTGGGCGATGTCCTGGTTGCCGCGACGCTCGGTGGACCGGCCCCGGCCGCCGGGACGCGGCTGCCGCTGATCTATCTCGGGACGGAAGGCGGGCTGCCGCGCTTCCTGTTGGCTCCCCAGCAGGCGCCGGCGGCGGTGCAGTCGCGACTGTCGGCAGCGGGGCAACTGCTCGGTCTGCTGCAGTTGCCGGAGCCGGGGTCCGGGTCCGGCGCCGCGGCGGCCAGCGCAGCGGCGCCGGTGTGGACCGATCCACCGTCGATGCCGGGCCAGGGCGCACCGGCGCTGGCGCAGGCGCTGCGCAGCAGCGGACTGTTCTACGAGAGCCATCTCGCAGCCTGGGCGGGCGGGCGGTTGCCGCTGGTCGAGGTGTTGAGCGAGCCGCAGGGGCAGCTGTCGCCTCGGCTGCAGCAGCCGGACGCCGCGGTGCCGCAGGCGAATCCGGGACCGGCCGCCAACGCCGCCACGACGGAAGCGGCACGGCAGGTGGGCACGGCTCCGCTGCCGCCGCAAGCCCCGGCGGCGCGGGAGGTGCCGCCCCGGCCTGAAGTCGTCGCCACGCCGCCGGAAGCGGGAGCGCAGCCACCGCTGGCCGGCCCGGCGCGGCACGCGGCGATCGCGGCGTACGCCGGCGTGCAGTCGCCGACCCGCTCCGATTCGGCGCCCGAAGCGCTTGCGGCACAGCTTCCGGCGCAGTTGCACGGCCTGGTGCAGCAGCAATTGCAGGCGCTGATGCAGGACCGGATCGTCTGGCAGGGCACGATCTGGCCGGGACAGACATTGCGCTGGAGCGTGCAGGCGGAGCCGGATGACGCGGCGCCGCAGCACGAGGCGCCGGAGGCCCGTCGCTGGACGACGGCACTCGATCTCGAGTTGCCGCATCTCGGCAGCATCCGGGCGACCCTGCAGCTGCGCGGCAACCGCATCGATCTGGCGCTGCGCCGGGCCGACGCTGCGGGCGGCGTGGTCGACGCCGCGCTGCCGACGCTGCGCAGCGCGTTGCACACCGTCGGCCTGAATCTCGGCACGGTCGAGCTGGCCGCGCCGGACTCGGCGCCCGCCTGATCGGGACGTGCCGGAGTTGCCACAGGCGCGCCGATCCAGCATGGAGCAACCGACCGATTCCGGCACGCGGCTGCCACAGGCGGTGGCGCTGCGCTACGACCCCAAGCGCGACGCCGCGCCCGAGGTCGTCGCGAAGGGCCGGGGGTTGATTGCCGAGGCGATCGTGGCACGGGCGCGGGAGGCCGGTGTCTTCGTGCACGAATCGCCGCAGCTGGTGCAGCTGCTGATGGCGGTCGACCTGGACTCGCAGATCCCGCCGGCGCTGTACACCGCGGTGGCCGAGTTGCTGGCCTGGCTGTGGCGACTCGACGCGGCCGGCGGTGCAGCGCCGGAGATGCCGAAGTGAGCGGCGTGCAATACGATTCGGTCCGATCCGTCCACGCGCCGATTCATTCCTCGTCCTGCTCATGACGACCATTGCCGACCGGGCACGCAACACCCTCAAGCGGCTGCTCGAACTCAACCTGCCGCCCACGCCGGAGAACTATCGCCGGGTGTTCGACGGCCTTGGCGGCACCAGGGCCGCCGAGGGCCCCGTTGCCGATCCGCAGGCATCGGCGCCGGCAGACTGGGGCGGCGCGATCCGGCGGCTGATCGGCGAATGGGACCGCTCGCAGAGTGGTCTGTCGCAACTGGAGAAACGACGCCAGATCGATCGTCTCGGGGCGATCGCCTCGGCGCAATCGCTCTGGCCGGAACTGGATCGGTTGCTCGAGCGCTGGGCGGCACTGCCGGCGCGCAACGGCCATGCCGTGGCGAGCGGCGGCGGCACCGGCGACCCAGCCGCCGGCGAGGCGTCGGCGCTGTGGCGCGAACTGTGGCTCCACACCCTCAAGCACGGCGTTCGGCCATTCTGCCAGGACGAAGCGTGCCGGCGGCTGCTGCGCGAGCTGATGGATGCCGCGGAGCGCGGCGGACAGACGCCGCAGGACCTGCAGGCCGCGGCGCGCGACCTCTGGCTCGTGCTCGACCGCGCAGGCGCCGATGGCGCAGCCATCGAGAATGCGCTCATCGACCTGCTGCGTCTGGTATTGGGGAATCTGGGCGAACTGGTGCCGCAACCCTGGGTCGCGGCGCAGGCGACGGCGATCCGCGAACGGCTGAATCCACCACTGGACCTGGAGCGGATCGAGCAGTCGCAGCGCGACATCCGCGACCTGCTGTTGCGACACAGCGTGATGCGCAAGGGGCAGGACGAGGCGCACACCACCGCGAAGACGCTGATCGATCTGCTGGTGCGCCAGCTCGCCGAATACACCGCGGCCGGCACCGCCTACAACGAGCGGCTGGACAACCGGCTGGAACAGCTCCAGGCCAGCGACGAGTGGGACGAAATCCGGCAGTTGGTGACCGAGGTCCTGGAGGACAGCCGGGCAATGCAGCGGCGCAGCGGCGAACTCGGTGCGCACCTGGCCGATGCGCAGCGCCAGGCGCATTCCGCGCAGGAGCGCATCCGCGTGCTCGAGGGCGAACTCGAACAGGCGAGCCAGCAGCTGCTTGAAGATCCGCTGACCGGAGCGCTCAACCGGCGCGGGCTCGACGTCGAGTTCGGCCGCGCCGTACTCGACGCGCAGCATGGCGGCCGGCCGCTGACCCTGGTGCTGCTCGACCTCGATCATTTCAAGGAAGTCAACGACCTGCATGGCCACGACGCCGGCGATGCGGCGCTGCGCGCACTGGTGCAGCTGGCCAAGCGGCTGATCCGTCCCAGCGACCACGTCGCACGCATGGGGGGCGAGGAATTCATGCTGCTGCTCCCGGGGGCAGGTGCGCAGCAGTCGGAGCCGGTCGTGCGGCGACTGCTCAGCGCCTTCAGCGAGCAGGCCCTGGTACACGATGCCAGCGGCCGGGGCATCGCGCTGAGTTTCAGCGCGGGGATCGGCCAGTTCTGCCAGGGCGACGATTTCGCGGCGGTCTACCAGCGGGTCGACATGGCACTGCTGCGGGCCAAGCAGGCAGGC
The DNA here is from genome assembly GCA_021814605.1 of Pseudomonadota bacterium. Classification (GTDB taxonomy): domain Bacteria; phylum Pseudomonadota; class Gammaproteobacteria; order Burkholderiales; family Burkholderiaceae_C; genus Thiomonas. The sequence goes on from JAKAIB010000147.1 coordinate 7,606, forward strand.
CGGAAGCGGATCGAATTCGCCGCTCCGTGCGCCCAGCCCGTCAAGGGCGGCGGCGCGCCAGCCGCGGTCCGGAGGCGTTTCGTCATCGGTGGCTGAGCCGGCGGATGTGATGTCCGGCGCGATTCAGCGCGAGGTGCCGCTGTGGCCTTCGCGACGACGGTGGCATTCCAGGTAGGAGATGAACACCGGTCGGTCCTGATCGTCCTGGCGCATGCCGCGGCGGCAGCTGCGCACCTCGCACAGGTAGTGCACCGTGGAGTCCAGTTCCTCCAGGTTCTGACCGATCGTCAGGCCGGATCCGGGATCGAGGGGGAAGGTGGTCAGCACGGTCCAGTTGCCCTTGCCGTCATTGGCGACGAGGGTGCCATGGCCGAGCGGCCGGGCCTCGGGCCAGAAGCTGCGGATCTCGACCGGACGGTGCTTGAA
>JAKAIB010000148.1 GCA_021814605.1 Pseudomonadota bacterium
GCTGTATCGCCTCGATCTGCCGGCACGCTGGCTGGGACAGGCCGGCGGCGAGCGCCGCCTGACCAACCTGCTGCACCTCGCTGAACTGCTGCAGGCCGCGAGCGCGCGGCTCGATGGCGAGCAGGCGCTGGTCCGCTGGCTGGTCGAGCAGCGTGGCGACGGCGCAGCCGAAGCCGACGACCGGATCGTCCGGCTGGAAAGCGACGCCGACCTGGTGAAGGTCGTGACCATCCACAAGTCCAAGGGGCTGGAATATCCGGTGGTGTTCCTGCCGTTCGCCACAGCGGTGTCCGGCGCCGACCGCAACGGCGGCGTGCTCGCCGTGGCCGATGCGGCGGGCGAGGTCGTCCTCGAGTTCGCGCCCACGGCACAGCAGCGGGAGGCCGCCGAACTCGCCCGGATGCAGGAAGACCTGCGGCTGCTCTATGTCGCGCTGACGCGGGCGCGCCATGCGCTGTGGGTCGGCGTGGCGGCGTTGAAGGTGGGACGGGCGGACGCCTGCCAGTTCCATCGCAGCGCCCTCGGCTACCTGCTCGGCGGCGCCGATCCGCGTCCGGCCGGCGAGATCGGCCCGCTGGTCACGGCGGCATTTGCCGGAATCGACGCGGTGCACCTCAGTTCCGCGGGCGAACCGGCGGCGCGGACGCGGCTGGCAGTCGCCGGATCGCCGCCACTGCGTCCGGCGCGGATCTACGACGGCCGGTTCGATCGTGACTGGTCGATCGGCAGCTTTTCCGCGCTGGTCCGCGGCCTGGCGCCGATGCCGTCGCTGCCCGGAGCGGGTGCGGCACTGCAGGAGGAGCTGTGGGAGGCGGCGCCGATACAGGGCGTCGCGACGCAGGACACGCCGTGGCATCGCTTCCCTCGGGGCGCGCTGGCCGGTCGGTTCATCCATGAGCAACTCGCCTGGCTGGCCGAGCACGGCTTCGACCTGGCGGGGCAGGTCGAACTGCAGCAGGCGCTGGCGCAGCGCTGTGCCCGGCGCGGCTGGGCGCAGCATGCCGACGACGCGCGCCGGTGGCTGGAGGAGATCGTCGCGACGCCGCTGCCGCCCCTTGGCGCGACGCTGCGCGACGTCGCCCGCCCGCTGGCGGAAATGGAATTCTGGCTGCCGGCCGCGGCCGGACGTGCCGCCGAGCTCGACGCGCTGTGCCGGCACTGGCTGCCCGGCGGGCCGGATCGCCCGCCGCTGGCCGAGCGCCGGCTGCGCGGCATGCTGATGGGGTACTGCGACCTGGTGTTCGAGCACGACGGCCACTACTGGATCCTCGACTTCAAGTCGAACGTGCTCGGGGCTGGCGATGGCGACTACGACCGCGCGGCGATCGAGGCGGCGGTGGCGGAGTATCGCTACGACGTGCAATCGGCGCTCTACCTGCTCGCGCTGCATCGGCTGCTGCGGTCGCGGCTGGGCACGGGCTACGATCCGGCGCATCAGCTCGGCGGCGCGATCGACCTGTTCCTGCGGGGCATCCACGGCCCGCAGGCCGGCTGCCATGTCGTCACCGCCGACGGTCGCTTCCTCGATGCGCTCGACCGGCTGCTCGACAGCGAAGCGGAGGCACGTTCATGAGCCTGTCCCGAGGACGGCGGCGCGACGGCGAGACGGTCGTCGCCGCGCTGCGTGATTGGGCCGAGAAGGGATGGATCCGCCGCCTCGACGCTGCGCTGGCGCGCTTCGTCGGCGATCTCTGTCCGGACGCCGATGCGGCGGTCGTCTTCGCAGCTGCGGTGTTGGCGCAGATGGAAGGTCGCGGCCACACCTGCGTCGATCTCGAGGAGCTGGCGCTGCAGCCGAACCGTCTGCTCGCCTGGAGCGGCGAGGCGGCGCGCGATCTGGCGCGGGTGCACCGCCGGCTGCCGCCCGATCCGTCCGGCTGGATCGCCGCAGTGGGCGGCTGTGCCGCGGTGCGGATCGCACCGGGCGCGCCGGATGCCGGCCAGCCATTGGTGGTCGATGCGGGCCGGCTCTACCTGCGGCGCTACTGGCAGGCCGAGCGTCGCGTCGCGGCGCAGGTGGCACGGCGGGCGATGGTGCAGATCGACGTCGACGAAGCGCGGGCAAGGACCTGGCTCGACCGGTTGTTTCCCGCGCGGACGGACGGCACGGTGGACTGGCAGAAGGTCGCCTGCGCGGTCGCGTTGCGTGGTGGTCTGTCGGTCATCACCGGCGGCCCGGGGACCGGCAAGACCCGCACGGCCGCCCGGCTGCTGGCGCTGCACGCGCTGCTGGCGGACGAACCCGGGCAGCTGCGCATTGCGCTGGCCGCGCCGACCGGCAAGGCGGCGGCGCGGCTGAAGCAGGCCATCGACGCCGGCTTGGCCGAGGTCCGCGGGCAATGGACCGGCGAACCTGCGCTGGCGGCGCTGATCGACCGTCTCGCGCCGGCACGCACGCTGCATGCGCTGCTCGGTGCGCGGCCCGACACCCGGCGTTTCCGGCACGACCGCGCGCATCCGCTCGACGTCGACCTGCTGGTGGTCGACGAGGCGTCGATGGTGCATCTCGAGCTGATGGCCGACCTGCTCGACGCGCTCCCCGACCCGGCACGGGTCGTGCTGCTGGGCGACAAGGACCAGCTCGCCTCGGTCGAGGCCGGGTCGGTGCTGGGCGAACTGTGCGCCGGTGCCGGCAGCGGCCGCTATCGCGACGACACGGTTGCCGCGGTCGCCCGACTGAGCGGCGAACGCATCCCGTCCGACGGGGCCGGCGCGTCCGGGCCGCTCGCGCAGCAGATCGTGCAGTTGCGCGAGAGCCGGCGGTTCGGCGGCGACATCGGTCGGCTGGCCGCGGCGGTCAATGCCGGCGACGCCGATGCGGCGCAGCGGTTGCTCGCGGCGGAGGGCGGCACGCTGGACTGGTGGCGTGCCGTGCCGCCGCAGGCCGTCGTCGGACTGGCCACGGACGGGCGCCCCGGTGCGGCGCACTGTTACGCCGACTACCTGCGGGCACTGCGGCAGTTGCCCGACGACGCGGCCGAGCGCCCCGAGCGGATCGCCGAGGTGCTGCAGGCATTCGACGGGTTCCGCGTGCTCTGCGCGGTGCGCGACGGACCCTGGGGGGTCGACGCGATCAACCGCGCGATCGCGCGGCGCCTTGGCGAACTCGGGCTGATCGCGCCGTATGCCGAGTGGTACGCGGGGCGACCGGTTGCGATGACGCGCAATGCGCCCGATCTGGGCGTGTTCAACGGCGATGTCGGCATTGCGCTGCGCGCCGGGGACGCCGATTCGGCACTGCGGGTGTACTTCGCCGCTGGCGCGGGCATCCGCTCGGTCAGCGCCAGCCGGCTGGCCGACGTGGAGACGGCGTTCGCGATGACCGTGCACAAGGCGCAGGGGTCGGAGTTCGGCCATGTCGCGTTGGTGCTTCCCGACGACGGCGCGGCGGTCACGCGCGAACTGGTCTATACCGGGATCACGCGGGCCCGCGGCGCGCTCACGCTGGTGGCCGGTGACGCCGCGCTGGCCGCGGGCATCGGCCGGATCACGCGGCGGGCGAGCGGCCTGGCGGCATGGCTGGAACAATGCGGGCGGCAATCCCCCGAGATGGCGAAGGAGGCACGATGAACAAGGCGTTTGTGCGGGAATCGGAAGGCACGGACACCGACGACGAGGACGACCTGCGGCTGCCGCCGATCCCGGCAGGCAGCAAGAACTACATCACTCCGGAGGGCTTCGGCCGGCTGCGTGCCGAGCTCAAGGAGTTGATCGAGCGCGAGCGCCCGAAGGTCGTCGAGATCGTGTCCTGGGCGGCAGCGAACGGCGACCGCTCGGAGAACGGCGACTACATCTACGGCAAACGCCGGCTGCGCGAAATCGACCGACGCATCCGCTTCCTCACCAAGCGGCTGGACATCGCCGAGGTGGTCGACACGAGCCTGCAGCATGGCAACGACCAGATCTTCTTCGGCGCCACCGTGCGCTACGCCGACGACGCCGGGCGGGAGCACACGGTCACCATCGTCGGCATCGACGAGACCGATCCGCTCGGTGGCAAGATCAGCTGGATTTCACCGGTGGCGCGGGCGTTGCGCGGCGCCCGCGAGGGCGATTCGGTGTCGCTGCCGACGCCGGCCGGCGCGACCACGCTGGAGGTGCTGGAGGTGCGCTATCCCGCGCCGGGCGAGGGCGCCGACGCAGCTTGAGCGGGTGCGGCGGCTGCCTCAGTTGCCGGCGGCCGCGGCGTGGCTGCCGCGGCTCTTCGCCCGGGTGGCCCGGACGACGAACTTGAGCCGGCGCAGCGCGCGCAGCACGTCGGCGAGGTGCTTGCGGTCGCGCACGAGAATGACGAAGCGCAGTTCGGTCGTCGCCTGGCGCGCATCGTCGTCCATGGTGACATGGGCGATGTCGCTGTCCTGTTCGCTGATCACCGTGGCGACCCGCGCCAGCACGCCCTTGCTGTTCTCGACGATCACGCTGAGCCCGGTCTCGAACGGCCGGGTGCATTCCGCTGCCCAGCTCAGGTCGATCCAGCGGTCCGGATCCTTCTGGAACACCCGCCGCGCGATCTCGCAGTCCTGCTGGTGGACCATCAGGCCCTCGCCCTTGCCGAGATAGCCGATGATCGCATCCCCCGGAATCGGACGGCAGCAGGTGGCGTAGCGCACCGACATGCCTTCGCTGCCGTCGAGTTGCAGCGTCGATGGGGTGCCATTGCCTGCGCCGGTCTGCAGGCGCTCGATGGTATCGAGCAGCGGCGCGGACAGCGCGTCCTGCGGCGACACCAGCGAAACCACCCGCTTGGCGAGGATCTCCGCGACCCGCTTGCCCAGGCCGATGTCGGCGAACAGTTCGTCGCGCGATTTGAATCCGGTCCAGCGCAGCAGCTTGTCCCACACGGCGTCGTCGAGCGCGGCGAGCTCGAGGTGCTCGTGACGCAGCGCGCTGACGAGCAGGCGCCGGCCGAGTTCGACCGACTCGCTCTGCTGCGCGGTCTTGAGCGCGTGGCGGATCTTCGAGCGGGCACGGCCGGTGCGGACGAAGCCGAGCCAGTTGGGGTTCGGCCGCGACGACGGGGCGGTGATGATCTCGACCACGTCGCCGCTGTGCAATTCGGTGCGCAGCGGGACCAGTTCGTTATTGACCCGCGCCGCCACGGTCTGGTCGCCGAGCGTGGTGTGGATGGCGTAGGCGAAATCCACGGGGGTCGCGCCGCGCGGCAACGCCAGGATGCGCGATTTCGGCGTGAACACGTAGACGGCGTCCGGGGCGAGGTCGACCTTGACCGTCTCGAGGAAGTCGGACCAGTCGCGGTTCTCCGACTGGATGTCGAGCAGCGATTGCACCCAGGCGTTGGCCTGCAGCTGTTCGGGCCCCGGCTTGTCGCCGGGGGTCTTGTAGAGCCAGTGCGCGGCAACCCCGCTTTCGGCGATGCGATGCATCGCCTCGGTCCGGATCTGGAACTCGATCGGATTGCCGTTCGGCCCGATCAGCGTGGTGTGCAGCGACTGGTACCCGTTGGCCTTGGGGATCGCGATGTAGTCCTGGAACTTGCCCGGCATCGGCTTGTACAGGCCATGCAGCACGCCGAGGGTCCGGTAGCAGTCGAGCACCTCGGGGACGATGACGCGGAAGCCGAAGATGTCCTGGATGTGCGCGAAGCTCAGGTGCTTCGTGCGCATCTTGCGGTAGATCGAGTACAGCGTCTTCTCGCGGCCGTACAGCTGCGCCTCGATTCCCGCCTCGGCCATCGCGGCGCGGGCCGCAGCGAGAATCTTCTCGACCAGGCCGCGGCGGTTGCCCCGCGCCGCCAGCACCGCGAGCGACAGCACCGCATAGCGGTTGGGGTAGCTGTAGGCGAATCCCAGGTCCTGCAGTTCGCGGTAGATCTGGTTGAGGCCGAGGCGGTGCGCGATCGGCGCGTAGATGTCCATCGTCTCGCGGGCGATGCGCGTGCGCTTGGTCGCGACCATTGCGCCGAGGGTGCGCATGTTGTGCAGCCGATCGGCCAGCTTGACGAGGATGACGCGGATGTCCCGCGCCATCGCCAGCAGCATCTTGCGAAAGCTCTCCGACTGGTTTTCCTCCCGGCTGGAGAACTGCAGCTTGTCGAGTTTGGTCAGCCCGTCGACCAGGTCGGCGACCGTCCCGCCGAAGTGCTCGACCAGCTCGGCCTGGGTGATGCCCTTGTCCTCCGCCGTGTCGTGCAGCAAGGCGGCCATGATCGCCTGGGTGTCGAGCTTCCAGTCGGCGCAGAGCTCGGCGACCGCGACAGGGTGCGAGATGTAGGGCTCCCCGCTGGCGCGGTACTGCCCGAGGTGTGCGGCGTCGGCGAACCGGTAGGCGTCGCGGACCTTCTGCAGGTCGGCTTCGGGGAGGTAGGTTTGCAGCTTGGTCAGCAGGCTGGCCAGGCTGACGGTGGTCTGGCGCGCGGCGGCCGGCTCGTCGGTGGCCACCGGCGCCGCGGCGACTGCCGCAGCGACCGCTGCTGGCGTCCGCGCGGCGGGTGGCATCCGTCGGTGCGGCTTGCCGGTGCTCGACGACGCAGCGCCCCCGCCTGCAGCTGCAGGAGAGGGCGAGGTCGCGGGAACGTCCATGATGTGGTTGGGAGATGCGGGATCCGCCGAAGTCAGTTCAGGCGGTTGGCCGGGCGCTCACGCCGCGGCAGGGGTGCATCAGGTCGGCACCTTCCGGAGCATTTCCAGCCCGACGGCGCCGACCGCGATCTCGCGCAGGGCCGTCACCGACGGCTTGTCCTTCGATTCGATCTTCGGCGAATGACCTTGTTCGAGCATGCGCGCGCGATACGTCGCGGCGAGCACCAGCTGGAAACGGTTGGGGATCTTTTCCAGGCAATCTTCAACGGTGATACGGGCCATGATGTCAGTCTTCCGGTTCAGAGGATGCCGAGGGCGCGAAAGACCTCGGGGTGAGAAAGGCGTTGTGCCGCATAGCGCAGGCGTTGCGCGGCGACGACCTGCCTGAGGTCGTCCAATGCATGTGTAAAGTCTTGATTCAGAATTATAAAGTCGAAGTTGCGCGCCTGTGCCAGTTCGACGCGAGCCTCGCGCAGCCGGCTTTCGATCACTTCGGCGGAATCCTCCGCGCGATTCGTCAGGCGACGACGCAGTTCCTCGAACGAGGGCGGGAGGATGAAGATCATCACCGCGTTGTCGAACTGTGCCTTGACCTGCGCCGCGCCCTGCCAGTCGATCTCCAGGAGCACGTCGGTGCCGTCCGACATGCGCTGTTCGAGCCAGCGGCGCGACGTTCCGTACAGGTTGCCATGCACTTCGGCCCATTCGAGGAACTCGCCGCGATCGATGTGGTGCTGGAACTCGTCGCGGCCGATGAACACGTAGTCGCGGCCGTCGACTTCCGCACCGCGTGGCGCGCGGGTGGTGAACGACACGGAGAGCTGGATGCGCGGATCGCAGCCGAGCAGGGCGTTGACCAGCGTGGACTTGCCGGCGCCGCTCGGCGCGGCGACGACGAACAGGTTGCCGGGGAATTGGGTGGACACGGTCGGAGTGATCAGGGCAGGGAGGGCGTTGTCGATGTCGCGGCGGCTTATTCGATGTTCTGCACCTGTTCGCGCATCTGCTCGATGAGCACCTTGAGTTCGAGCGAGATCTCGCTGAGTTCGAGCAGCGCGGACTTCGATCCGAGCGTATTGGCTTCGCGGTGGAGTTCCTGGATCAGGAAATCGAGCCGCTTGCCCAGCTCGCCCCCCTGGCTGAGCAGGTCGCGCAGGGTCTGCAGGTGCGCCTGCAGGCGGTCGAGCTCCTCGGCGACATCGATACGGATGGCGAACGCGGCCGCCTCCTGGATCCGGCGGTCCTGCAGGCCCTCGGCGCTCGCCTCGCCGCCGGAGAGCGTGCGCAGCGCCTCGTCCCAGCGGGCGGTGAACCGTGCCTGCTGGCGTTCAACCGCGAGCGGGACGAGTTCGCGCGCCCGCGCAGCGTGCCGGCCGATGGCCTCGATGCGCTCGAGCAGGAAGCTGCGCAGCCGGTCGCCTTCGGCGGCGCGCGCCTGCAGCAGTCCGGCCAGCGCCTGTTCGAGCGCGCGGGTCGCCGCGTCCTC